>JANXTX010000306.1 GCA_025352165.1 Caulobacteraceae bacterium
GCCGGATCAGCCCGCGCACCCTGGTATTCACCGGGGTCCTGATCAGCCTGCTATCCGTCTGGATGATGATCCATTTCGACCTCTCGATGACCGTGTGGCCGATCGTCATCGCCGGACTCACCCAGGGCCTTGGGTCCGGGCTGCTGTTCGCACCGATGTCGGTGCTCGCCTATGTCACGCTCGACCCGAGACATCGCCCCGAAGGCACCACGGTCAGCACCATGATCCGCACCCTCGGATCCGCCGTGGGGATTTCCGTCATGCAGGCGACCCTGACCAGCCAGACCGCGGCCGCTCACGCGACGCTTGCAGGCAACATCGATCTCTCAAATCCAATGATTCCGGCGACCCTGCCCTCGGCAATGGATCCATCGTCACCGATTGGGCTGCAGGTGCTGAACGGCGAGGTTACCCGGCAGGGCGCGATGATCGCCTACGATCAGGTGTTCAGCTACATGTTCCTGATGACGCTGCTGCTCTTCCCGCTGCTAATGCTGATCCGGCCGGCCAAGGCGACGAGGAACGTGACCATTGAAGCTAGCCACGACTAATACCAACTCGCGCAATCGTTGACTCTCGCTTGGACCGCCGGCTGCCGGCTAGGAAGCCGGCGGTCCAAAGGTCAGCGTTAACGCGAGTTGGTATAACCGACGCCCCATCGCAAGTTTTTGATCGTGGGAGGAACTGTAACGCCTCGCAATTGCTCGCGACTGAACCGCCAGGATGGCTGCCAAATGCACTGAGACGGATACAGTCTTGAGAAACCCGGGATGGTCGGGATCCCACTTTCTCCATCCAGAACACCCCAGGCCGCGACAGGCGAATGGCCCGAAGCGCCATCCTGGCGGTGTTCGTCGCGACCAGCGTCGAGAACGCCCAACTCATCATTGGCAAGACCGAGCGCGATCTTTTCAGGATGGGCTGGGCGCCCAGATCAGCTCCCTATCGGGGAGCGGTTTTCGTCATCCGCGGTGCGGGCCCGAGGGACCCCCGACAGAGCTGGCGAGCTGCTGCAGTTCGGACTGGATACGAGCCTCGTCCGAGGGGGGCAGGTTTGCGCCGTTGGTGCGGAATTCGACCTTTTCCTCGTGCCTGATGTGGTGGAACTGGCTCTTCAGCTGTTGCACGGCTTCTTGCGGAATCGAGCCGGACTGCTCGCCCTGCCTGATCTCTCGGCGGATCTGATGCTCAAGTTGCGCGAACTGAGGATAGACGCTGGTATGAGCGTGATGAACCTGACTGGGGGCGCCCTTTTGATGCCCATATCCAGGTTGCCCATAACCTTGCCGGCCATAGCCCTGGGGCGGACCGGACGGCTGGCCCGGCTCCATCTGGTCATATTGGGGTTGCGCGGGCTGTTGCCCGTAGGACTGCGCAAAGCTGGCCGCCGGAACCGCCAGAGCGGCCGAGGCGAACGCCAGCAACGCCTTGTGTTTCATATTCATGGCTTGCTCCTTTTTCTCCGACGGCGAATGCGTCAGGCCCGCACATTCGCGCAGCCCGCCTGAACGCATACGGAGCGCGCCGTTTAGCGGGTGTTCATCAAATCAGAGCGTCGGGTCTTCGCTGACCTGGACGAGCATTTTGCCGAAGTTGCCGCCGCGCATCATTTCGCCGAACGCAACCGGGATGGTCTCGAATCCCTGGCGGATGTCCTCGCGGTACCTGATCTCTCCGTCGGCGACCCAGTGGGCGACATCGCGCAGGAAAGCGTCCTGGTGATCGGCCACGAACTCGCCCACGAACAGGTCCTGAACCTTGACATTCCTGTCGCGGAAGATCGCCTCGCCGTTGCGCATAATATAGGCCTTCCCGTCGGCCACGGCGCCCTCGGCGAACTGGGCGATGACGCCGCAGATGGTCATACGCGCGCCTTTATTGAACAACGGCAGGACGGCGTCGAACACCGCGCCGCCGACGTTCTCGAAATAGACGTCGACGCCATTGGGGCAGGCCGAGCGCAGATCGTCCGCGAGCGTTGGACTGAGGTGCGAAACGCAGGCGTCGAAACGCAGTTCGTCGGTGACATAGCGGCACTTTTCCTCGCGGCCGGCGATACCCACCACCCGCGCGCCACGCAGCCTGGCCAACTGGCCGGCGATCTGGCCGACGCCTCCGGACGCAGCAGACACCACCACGGTTTCCCCGGCCTTCGGATCACCCAGCAGGATCATCCCGGAATAGGCGGTCAGGCCCAGCATCCCAAGAACCCCGACAGCCTGCGAGATTTTCCCGGCGGCGGGGTCAAGCTTGCGCGGGATCATGTAGGCGGGGCGGTCGACCCCCTCGCCCATTAGCGCGTATTCGGCCCAGCCGTTCACGTTGAAGACGAGATCGCCGGGCGCGAAGCCATCCATCCGGCTTTCGATGATCCGCGACACTGTCCGTGCGTGGCAGACCGCGCCCTTCGGTTCGACACCGCGCTTCTTGTAGTACCACTGGTAGGGATCCAGCGAGACATAGATCGTCCGCGAAAGCGCCTGACCCGGCCCGGGCGTCGGATTCGGACCCTCGTGCAGGGTGAAGTTGTTCAACTCCGGCAATCCGCCCAGCCGCTTGTCCGACAAGGTCCAGTAACGGTTCATCATTGCCTCCCGCGACATCGCAGGTATGTCTATGGACAGGCGTCCAGACTGACAACCAGCGGCGCGCAGGGAGAGAGTAGCCATGGATCAGCGCACGCCGACGTCCGTCGCGATCGACAGTGATATACCGACGCTGGGAGCGTTATTGCGGTCACAACGCGTGCTGGGAGACACGGACGCGCTGGTGTTTCCCGATGTGCGCTTCAGCTATGTTCAGCTGGAGCAATCCTCGCGGCGCTGGGCCAAGGCGCTGATCGCCGCCAGGGTAAAGGCGGGCGAGCATGTCGGCCTGCTGTTCAACTCGCACCCCGACTTCGTTCAGGCGATGTTCGGCATCGCCATGGCCGGCGCGGTCTCGGTGCCGATCAATGCGCGGTACCAGGCCAAGGAGCTGGCCTATCTGACCGAGAACGCCGATCTCGTGGCGCTGATCCTGGATGGAACGCCGAACGGCGTGGTAAACTTCGCCGAGCGGCTGGGACAGGCCCTGCCCTCCCTCGCTGATCAGTCGATCGGTGGGTCGCTCCTCCATTGCCCCGAGGCGCCGAAGCTGAGGAACCTGATCACCACCGGGGCAGCCTCGCCCGGTTTCACCGACGTCGACACATTCCTCGCCGCCGGCGACTTGGTCCCGGACGAGGCCGTGGATGCCCGCATCGACGCGGTGACCAACGATCAGCTGGGTTTGATCCTCTATACCTCGGGCACCACCTCCAACCCCAAGGGCTGCCTGCTCACTCATCGCGGCATGGTCGGCAACGCGCGCAGCCTGGCGCGGCGCTATGACATTGGCGCGGGCGACCGGTTCTGGTCGCCGCTGCCGATCTTCCACATCGCCGGCATTCTGCCACTGACCTCGGCGATCGACGCGGGCGGCGCCTATCTAACCATCCCCAACTTCGATGCGGGCGTGGCGCTGGCGATGCTGGAGGACGAGCGCGCGACCCACACCTATCCCTGCTTCGTCACCATAATGCAGGACCTGATCAACCACCCGAACTTCCCGAACACCGATCTGAGCCGCGTGCGTCTGATGAACTCCAACCTGGCGGTGCAGCCGCCGTGGATCGCCGAGGCGATGGCCAAGGCGATGCCGAATGCGCGGCAGGTCGGCACCTATGGCCTGACCGAGGGCACGGGCGTGATCTGCACCAGCCGCCCGGACGACCCGTACGAACTGCGCACGGGCCGGCTGGGTGTGCCGATGGACGAATGGGAGGTGCGCATCCTCGATCCCGAGACCGGGCTGGAAGCGCTGGTCGGCGCCCAGGGCGAGATCGTCGCCCGTGGGCCCAACGCCATGAAGGGCTATTACCGCGATCCGGAAAAGACCGCCGCGACACTGGACGCCGACGGCTGGATGCACACCGGCGACATCGGCTTGATCGACGCGTCGGGCCACATCATGTTCCACGGTCGGCTGAAGGACATGCTCAAGGTCGGCGGCGAGAACGTCGCGGCCGCCGAGATCGAGGCCGTGCTCGACACCCACCCCGCGGTGCGACTGAGTCAGGTAGTCGGCATGCCCGACGATCGCTACGCCGAGGTCCCCGCCGCGTTCGTCGAACTCAAGGCCGACTGCCAAGCCAATGAGGCTGAACTTATCGCCTTCTTCGAGGGCAAGATCGCCCGATTCAAGGTTCCACGCGTGGTCCGCTTCGTCACCGAATGGCCGATGTCGGCGACCAAGATCCAGAAGTACGCGCTGCGAGACCGGTTGCTGGCGGAGCAGCGGACACTATAGGCGTCGAGGGCATTCGGCACCGTTAAATCACCGTAGAAACGGTGAAAGGGGGACGTTGGGCGCCGACGTCGGGTTAGCAATTCTGAACCCGCTCCATTTTCAGCCCCTTCGACGCATGCCCCCTTCCCCCCTATCTTCAGGCGGCGGCCTGCATGGCGTCGAGGTGGGCCTGCCAGGCGCCCTGCGCTTCGGCCCAGCCGACATTGGCGATCACCGATCCATCGGGTTGGATGAAGGCCAGCGGGCCCGAGAAGCTCATGTAGAAAGCACTGTCGACGGGAAAACACGTCTGGTCGTGACGGGCGCCCGAGGATTCAAAGCCGTAGCCGGGTGCGACGGCGGTATCGCCGCCGTTCTGCGACCCGCCGCGGACGTCCATTCTGCCCTTGTAGAGAAGGTATTCGCCGGGACCGGTGTGGATGTGCGCATTGAACGACGAGCCGGCGGGACAGTCGAATACCGCGGTCCAGGTTCCCGCCTCCGGCGAGACATGCAACAGCTTCCATGTAATGCCGCCGACCGAAAATGCGTCGGGGAACGGCGCCCACGCTCCCTGGTCGACCTGCACATACTCTTCGACAGCCTGCGGTTTCATCTGACGTCTTCTCCCTGTGCGCTGATGGGGCGATCGACGAAATTAGTTGCCGCATCAGCTGTGATCGGCCGTCTGCGCGGCGCTTTGGTGGCGACCTTAGTATGGGGTCGCCAGCGCGCCTGCAAATGTTTCCGAGCTGAGCATACCGGGCTTGTGAATTATAACACAGAGTATATTGCTCTGCGTTATGTCGCATTTCGGAAGCGGAACTGAATATGGTCTGCACTGCCTGATCCTGCTGGCGCAGGCGCCGGGAGCAATAATCAGCAGCCGTGATCTGGCCGAACTACAGGGGGTGTCGGTCTATTTCCTGGCGAAGATATTCCCCCGGTTGGAGAAGGCAGGGATAGTCACCGCGTCCGAGGGCATCCGAGGCGGCTATACCCTGGCGCGACCGGCCGATGAGATCACGGTGCTCGACGTCGTCGAGGCAATCGAGGGCCGCAAACCTTTATTCGAATGTCAGGAAATCCGCGGACGCTGCGCCGTGTTCGGCGGCCAGCCGCCGGCCTGGGCGACAGCGGGCGTCTGCGGAATACACGCGGTGATGATCCGAGCCGAGCGCATCCTGCACGACGAGTTGGCGCGAACCACTCTGAGCGGTCTGGCGGACGGAGTTGGGCGCAAGGCCCCGCCCGGCTTCGAGACGGACGTGCAGGCCTGGCTGGCTGACCGGTTCGAGAGTCGTGCGCAGGCGCAGATCGCCGCCGTGAAGAAACCGCGGCCGCGCCGCCAGAACGAAACCTGAGTGCCGATCCACCCCTGCCCGCGCTCCCTGGAGACCATCATGCCCCAAAGAATTCTCGTCATCGGCGCCGGCTTTGCCGGGCTGTGGAGCGCGCTGGCCGCGGCGCGCCGGCTCGAACTGGCGGGTACGCCGCGGGGCGCGGTCGAGATCGCCCTGGTCGCCCCCGAACCGATGCTGACCATCCGTCCGCGGCTTTATCAGGCGGAGCCGGATACGATGGCCGCCCCTTTGGCCAAACTCTTCGAAGAGACGGGCGTGCGCTATATTCAGGGGACCGTCGAAACGATCCGCACCGACGCGGCCGAAATCGATGTCGTCGACTCCAGCGGCGCCCGCGCGAGCGTGGGCTATGACCGGCTGATCCTGGCGGCGGGGAGTGCGCTGTTCCGCCCAGATATCCCGGGCCTGGCGCAATTCGCCTTCAGCGTCGACCAGCGCGATGGCGCGGCGGCGCTGGAGGTCCATTTGCACGATCTGTCGCATCGCCCGGTATCGGCTGCGCGCGGTACGGTGGTCGTCGCCGGAGGCGGTTTCACCGGGATCGAGCTTGCCGCTGAACTGCCGGGCCGGATGCACGCCATTCTGGGCAAAGACGCCGACATCAGGGTGATCATCGTTGAGCGGGCCGACGCCATCGGACCTGAGCTCGGCGAGGGACCGAGGCCGGTGATCGACGAGGCGCTGCGAAACCTGGGTGTCGAGACACGTCTGGGCGCCGCCGTTACGGCCATTGATGCGAACGGGCTGACCACGGCGACCGGCGAGCACATCGCCAGCGAGACCGTGGTCTGGATCGGCGGACTGCGCGCAAGCGCCCTCACGGCTCAGGTCCCCGGCGAGCGCGACGCGCTGGGCCGCATCCGTGTCGATCGCAACCTGCGGGCGCCAGCCGCGCCAAACATGTTCGTCGCCGGCGACACCGCGGTGGCCGCGACGGATGATGTGGGTAATCAGACCTTGATGTCGTGCCAGCACGCGATGATGAGCGGTCGGGCAGCTGGCGACAACGCCGCGGCCGATCTGCTCGGACGCCCCCTGCGACCCTACAGCCAGCAAGGCTATGTGACATGCCTGGATCTGGGGCCATGGGGCGCGGTGCTGACGCAAGGCTGGGACCGCAAGGTCCTGATGACCGGCGCGGAAGCCAAGGCGCTCAAGCGCCAGATCAACGAGGTGCTGATCTATCCGCCCGCGACCCGGGAGGCGGCTCTGGCGGCGGCCGATCCGGCGATGGAGCTTAGTGTCTGAGACTCATTCGCCGACGGCTGGGCGGCAAGCTACATCCAGATAAGAAGCGACGTGTCGTCGCCGGACGCAGCGGTCAGCCTGGCGTGAGATGAAGAATGTTTTCGCCCACGGACTCTGGTGGGGTCCCAGGGATTCGTTCGCGCGACCGTAACTGGCTATTTTAATTAAAATAGCTATTATGTCGCTACCCTAACTCATTGCGGACGTATCATGAAAACCTTCACCCTTACCGATCTGAAGAACCACACGGGCAAGGTTGTCGACGCCGCCATTCGAGAGCCGGTTAGCCTGACCAAGCATGGCGCTGAAGCGCTGGTGATCATGGCTCGCGATGAATTCGATCGACGACTGGCGGCGGCGGACGCGCGCCGCGCCCATGCACTGGAGGAATTGCCCCTGGATTTGGCGCATGACGTCACCGCGTCTCTCGCCGCCGTAACACGGGACACCTATAGTGACGACTGACGCAGCGCCCAGAAATGGTCAGATCATCCAATATGACTATCTGTGGCGGCGCGAGTTCGAACGAGGCGAAGAGTCGGGACGGAAGGCGCGGCCGGTTTGTGTGACCGTGGTGCTGCCTGGCAGACCCGACGCAACCCGCATTCTCGTGTTTCCCATCACCAGCCAGCCGCCGACGCCGCCGACGCCCCATAGGATCGCGATGGCGATACCCGAAACGGAGCTTCGACGCGCCGGTCTGAGGGGCCCGGCGTGGATAATCCTCGACGATTGCAACACCGATCTTTGGGAAGTCTCCTTCCATGTTGTGAACCGCGTGCCGATGGGCCGGTTCAGCTATGCTTTCTTTGACCGACTTCGGAATACGGCCATTACGCAGCTGGAAGCCGGCCGCATTCGGCCGGTTCCCCTCCGCTGATCGCCGAGGCGGCGCCCTTGCCAACGGTCACCGGACCGCGCAATCAATCCGGTAACCAAGGGAGCGGGTTCTCCAAGGAAGAATGGCATGCGGGAAGTTCTGACAGGCTATGGCCTGATCGAGGGGCCCGTCTGGGACCCCGACAAGGGCCTTTATTTCAGCGACGTGCGCGATGGCGGCATCCATCTGCTGAGCCACGCCGGCGAGGTGAGCACGGTGCTGCCGCGTCGACGGGGCGTCGGCGGGATCGCTCTGCACGAAAAGGGCGGCCTGGTGTTCGGCGGCCGGGACATTTCGTGGTCGCCGCTGGGTGATGGCGAAGGCAAGATCCTGCTGTCGGCCGCCGAAGCGGGCGGGATCGGTTTCAACGACCTGACCACCGACGCGCAGGGGCGGATCTGGGTCGGCTCCCTGGCCTTTCGCGTGTTCAGCGGTGATGAGCCCAAGGCCGGCAGCCTGCACGTCATCGACCTGGATGGTCCGATGCGGACGCTGGCCGGCGGGGTAATGCTGACCAACGGCCTGGGCTTTTCCCCGGACGGTCGCCGGCTGTACCACTCCGACACCCGCGGCAACCTGGTCCGGGTCTACGACGTCAATACCGACGCGACAGTCGGCCCGTGGCGGCCGTTCGTCCAGTTCGACGGCGCAGCCGACGGGCTGAAGGTGGCGGCCGATGGATCGGTGTGGGTCGCCGACGCGCGCGGCGGCCGCGTCGCCGTGTTCGAGCCGGACGGAACCCATCGCCAGGACATCGCCGTGCCCCTGCCGATGGTCACCAGCCTCTGCTTCGGCGGGGCCGACCTGCGTGACCTATACGTCGTAACGGGCTCGGAGCATGGGCCGACCGAAACCTGCGCCACGGTGTTCAGGACGCGGGTGGAGGTTGCGGGGCTGGCGATGGGGCCGTGCCGAGTGGTGGTGTAGCGGGCGGGGTGGAGACGCGACCGATTAATCACACTGACCCCATTCTTTCGTCGGTTGTGGAAAGGCGAATACATTTGTCACGTCAAAAGGTAAGCCGGGGCCCCCTCCCACGTTTGTAGATCCCTGCAAGCACGATCCTAGAGCCTGTTAGGCAGTCAGGGCTTACGAAATGAATAAAAGCACGAATCACGCAAACCCTAGAAATTATAAGGGTGTGCCTATTGATATGTTGATTGTGGCGCAATTTATCTTGGTAATCGCGGCCGTGGCATTCGGTGTGTATATGTATGAGTTTGAGCACCATTTAACCATTCGAGATATTGAAAGTCCATCTGGCGTATATAACGTGCCATGGAGCACAAAAGGAGGGGTGGTATACGTTAGTAGGGATGAGATTCATTTCGTAATTGCTCACCCTCCTTTTCGGGGCTGACCGGGCGCTGAATTTTTCCGGTTGCGGCGCGTGTCTGGATGTGAGTCAAGGTATGGATGACACCGCCGCCTGATTTGGTCGACAAGAGCCTGCCCCCAGCGAAGGC
>JANXTX010000322.1 GCA_025352165.1 Caulobacteraceae bacterium
GGGGCGGACTGTAAATCCGCTGGCGTACGCCTTCGCAGGTTCGAGTCCTGCTTCCCCCACCACGCTTTCAAGGCTGGAACGATCGTGGCGGCTGCACGGCTGACGCGGGTATAGCACAAAGGTAGTGCAGCAGCCTTCCAAGCTGAGGATGCGGGTTCGATTCCCGCTACCCGCTCCAGCCCGAAGTATTGCCGCGAATTAAGCTGATTGTTCGCGCGCATTCCCCTAGTCTCGATTCATCGTATCAGATGAAGGGACGGGATCATGACTGTACTTAGGGCTGGCGTTGTGGCAGCGATGCTGCTGACCGCGGGCGGTGCGGCGGCCGCGCCCAGCGTCGAAATCAAGAACGCGGCCGCCACGGTCACGATCATCCCGGAGAACCGCTCGGATATCGAGGTCTCGATGGCGCAAACCAACCGCAGCCTACCAATTACCGTGACGCGGGATGGCGATCGGACCCGGATCGAGGGCAACATTCATCACCGTTGGGCCAATTGCCATCGACTGGCGGGCGCGGAGCGGGTGATGGTTTTCGGCGTCGGAGATTTTTCGCGGGCGTCGCTCCCGGTCATCGTGGTGAGAACGCCGATGGATGCGCGGGTCAGCGCGGGCGGCGCGGTGTTCGGCGCCGTCGCCCGCGCCGGCAGCCTGACATTGTCCAACAGCGGATGCGGCGACTGGATCGTGGCCAATGTCGCCGGGCCGCTGGTCGTGCGGACGGCCGGGTCTGGCGACGTGAGCGCCGGCGAGGCGGCCTCGGCCGACATCGTCGTCGCCGGATCCTCCGACGTGACCACCCACGCCGTGCACGGCGGACTGAAGGTGCGGGTCTCCGGATCGGGCGACCTGAACGTCACCTCGTTGCAGGGACCGCTGGACGCGCGGGTGGCCGGGTCCGGCGACGTTGTCGTCCGTGGCGGCGCGGTGACCGAGATGAAGGTTTCGATTGCCGGCTCTGGGGACGTGAGGTTCGACGGCGTGGCGCAAAGTCTCGAGGCCTCAATCGCCGGTTCGGGCGACGTGACCGTGCGCAAGGTGCTTGGCGCCGTCTCGCGTCATGTCGCCGGCTCGGGCGACATCAGGGTGGGAACCTGACAGTCGCCGCGCCGGGCTCGCGGTTTTGAAGGGCGCGGCCTATGGTGCCCGGCGGCGAGCGGCGCCGCCAATCGAGGGATTGCCTTGAATCCAGCCGGCATGACGATGACGGCTGCGCTGTGGCTACGCTTCGCGGCTTTCGGTGTGGGAACGCTGGCCGCGGCTCTCCCGGCGAACGCCGCTCCGACCCTGGACATCCGCGGCGCCGCCGTCCGAATCGTGGTGATTCCCGAAGTCCGTCCGGACGTGGCCGTCACCCTCGTGCGCGCCTCGCGCCGCCTCCCGGTTCGTATTCGCGCCTTCGGGAAGAATACCTTCGTCACCGGCGATATCGGTCGCCGCACCCATTCCTGCGCGAGCTTCGGAACCCGCCGCGGCGTCGGCATCTGGGGGCGGGGCCAGATAGCCTACGACGATCTGCCGCAACTCGTCGCGCGCACGCCGATGGATGTGAAGATCACTGCGGGGGAGGCGGTGTTCGGCGACATCGGCCGCAGCGGGTCACTGGACCTGACCAATCGGGGCTGCGGAGGCTGGACGGTGGGCAATGTCGCCGGGCGGGCGCGAATCAACCAGGCCGGCTCAGGCGACACCCGGGCGGGCGCAGCCGCCGAGGCGGATCTGAGCGTCGCCGGGCCGGGCAACATCAACTTCCAGGCGGTCCATGGGGGCCTGACCGCAGTGTCGAGCGGAAATGGACATATCGCCGTGGGGTCGCTTCGGGGCCGGCTGAACGTGCGCGTAGCCGGCTCGGGCGGCGTCCGCGTCAAGACGGGATCGGCTTCGGACGTGAACGCCTCGATCGCCGGTTCGGGCAGCGTGGCCTTCGGGGGCGTCGCGGGCGCCCTCAAGGCGTCGATTGCGGGGTCGGGCGACATAATCGTCTCGAAGGTCGACGGGACCGTGACGCGGCACGTCTTCGGTTCCGGCGAAGTTCGCGTCGGGCGCTGACCTCGGCGCCGCCGGCCTCCGCGGCGTCCGATCACGACCGTTGACGCCGGACGCCTTGGCGCGTATCACGCGCCCTCTTTTCGAGGCCCCTCGGTCGAGGTCGGCCGATGAACCGGCGGTCCACGAGAGCGGATCTCCCGACGCGCCGAGGCCGATGACGCGCTTCGGCGCCGTTTCGTGTTTATCGGATACGATCATCGAACGCAGCCTCGACATCCTGTTGTTGAGCCGAACCGAACGAACGAAAGAGCTGAATGCCGACCGTCAACCAACTGATCCGCAAGCCGCGCGCCTCTCCGGTCGTGCGCAACAAGGTGCCGGCTCTGAAGGGCTCTCCGCAGCGCCGGGGCGTCTGCACGCGCGTCTACACGGTGACGCCGAAGAAGCCGAACTCCGCCTTGCGGAAGGTCGCAAAGGTTCGGCTGACGTCTGGCATCGAGGCCGTGTGCTATATTCCCGGCGAAGGCCACAATCTTCAGGAACACTCCGTAGTCCTGATCCGCGGCGGCCGCGTCAAGGACCTTCCGGGCGTGCGCTACCATATCCTGCGTGGCGTCCTGGATACCCAGGGGGTCAAGGACCGCAAGCAGCGTCGCTCGCTCTACGGCGCCAAGCGTCCGAAATGACGATGAGCGAAATGAATGTCATCCCCGCGAAGGCGTGGATCCAGAAGAAACAGGAACTTTAAAGAATGTCCCGCCGCCGCCGCGCCGAGAAGCGCGATGTTCTCCCAGACCCGAAATACGGGGATCTCGTCCTTACCAAGTTCATGAATTACGTGATGTACGAGGGCAAGAAGGCTGTCGCCGAGAACATCATCTACGGAGCTTTCGATCTCATCGAAGCCAAGCGCCGGGACCAGGGGCCGCTGGAAACCTTCCATTCGGCGCTCGAGAATGTTTCACCATCGGTTGAAGTGCGTTCACGCCGGGTTGGCGGCGCCACCTATCAGGTGCCGGTTGAAGTGCGTCCGGACCGTCGACGGGCCCTGGCGATTCGCTGGCTTGTCACCGCCGCGCGCAAGCGTGGTGAAAACACCATGACAGAAAAGCTTGCGGGTGAGCTTCTCGATGCTTCCAACAACCGCGGCACCGCGGTGAAGAAGCGTGAAGACACCCACAAGATGGCCGAAGCCAACCGCGCCTTCTCGCATTACCGCTGGTAGGCGCCCATATAGCGGTACCGGTTGACGTCACACCCTTCCGAACGCGGGCGGTTTGAGCTAAACCGCCGGCGCCTTTCGTTGAGCCCAACGCGCGCCCCTAAAAAGGCGCTCAAATTCGCAAGAACTTCCAAATGCCCCGCACGACCGACATCAAAGACTACCGAAACTTCGGGATCATGGCGCACATTGACGCCGGGAAGACGACGACCACCGAGCGGATTCTCTACTACACCGGCAAGAGCCATAAGATTGGCGAAGTGCACGACGGCGCCGCGACGATGGACTGGATGGAGCAGGAGCAAGAGCGGGGCATCACCATCACCTCCGCCGCCACCACCGCTATGTGGAACGGCAAGCGCCTGAACATTATCGACACCCCAGGGCACGTGGACTTCACCATTGAAGTGGAGCGGTCCTTGCGCGTGCTCGACGGCTGTGTCGCCGTCCTTGACGGGAACCAGGGCGTTGAGCCGCAGACGGAAACAGTTTGGCGTCAGGCGGACCGCTACGACGTGCCGCGCATCGTTTTCGTGAACAAGATGGACAAGATCGGCGCTGATTTCGAAAAGTGTGTCGAATCCATCCGCGACCGCCTCGGCGTGAAAGCAGTTCCGATCCAGCTGCCGATCGGCTCGGAGTCCTCGCTGAAGGGCATCATCGACCTGGTGCGCATGAAGGGCGTGGTCTGGGAGAGCGAAGGCCTGGGCGCGAACTACCACGACATTGAAATTCCGGCCGACCTCAAGGACGCCGCCGATGAGGCGCGCCACTTCCTGGTCGAAAACGCCGTCGAACTCGACGACGAGGCGATGGAAGCCTATCTGAACGGGGAGGATCCTCCCGCCGAGGTGCTCAAGAAGTGCCTGCGCAAGGCCGTGCTCACCGGCGCTTTCTATCCAGTGCTTTGCGGTTCGGCGTTCAAGAACAAGGGCGTTCAGCCCCTGCTCGACGCCGTGGTCGACTACCTGCCCTCACCGGTTGATATTCCGCCGACGCCCGGCCTTGACTACAAGACCGAAGAGCCGGTCGTTCGCCGCGCGTCCGACGATGAGGCGCTTTCTGTTCTCGCGTTCAAGATCATGGACGATCCTTTCGTCGGCTCCCTGACCTTCTGTCGCATCTATTCGGGCAAGCTCGAAAGCGGCATGGGCTTGCTCAACAGTTCGCGCGACCGCAAGGAGCGTGTCGGGCGCATGCTGCTGATGCATTCCAATAATCGTGAAGACATCAAGGAGGCGTTCGCGGGCGACATCGTGGCGCTGGCTGGTCTCAAGGATACGCGCACCGGTGATACCCTGTGCGACCCCAACAAGTCGCCGATCCTTCTCGACAAGATGGACTTCCCTGAGCCCGTCATCGAAATCGCAATTGAGCCGAAGTCGAAGGCGGACCAGGAAAAGCTGGGTGTCGCCCTGCAAAAGCTCGCCGCCGAGGATCCGACGTTCCGAGTTTCGACCGACCAGGAAAGCGGCCAGACCATCCTCAAGGGGATGGGCGAATTGCACCTCGACATCAAGGTCGACATCCTTAGGCGCACCTACAAAGTCGAGGCCAATATCGGCCAGCCGCAGGTCGCCTATCGTGAGACGCTGGGCCGAAAGACCGAGATCAATTACACGCACAAGAAGCAGACCGGCGGTTCGGGCCAATTCGCCGAGGTGAAGATCATTTTCGAGCCTACCGAGCCTGGCGTTGGCTATTCATTCGAGAACAAGGTGGTCGGCGGATCGGTGCCGCGCGAATTCGTGCCTGGGGTCGAAAAGGGTCTGGCGTCGGCAAAGGAAAATGGCCTGCTGGCCGGTTTCCCGGTGATCGATTTCAAAGCGACTCTGGTCGACGGCAAGTACCACGATGTCGACTCCAGCGTACTGGCGTTCGAAATCGCGGCGCGCGCGGCGTTCCGGGAACTACGGGACAAGGCGCAGCCGAAACTGCTCGAACCGATCATGAAGGTTGAGGTTACGACCCCGGAGGACTACGTGGGCGACGTGATCGGCGATCTGAACTCACGACGCGGTATGATCCAGGGCACCGATCAGCGGGGAAATGCCCAGGTGATTATTGCCATGGTGCCACTGGCCAATATGTTTGGTTATGTGAACACCTTGCGCTCGATGAGCCAAGGGCGCGCCAATTTCCACATGGAATACGATCACTACGAGGCCGTTCCGCAGGCGGTGGCCGACGAAGTGGTCAAAAAGTACGCTTAAGAGATAATAGTCAAACCCTAACCCTGTAGGAAAAAGCCCTTCGCGGGCCGGAGCTTGAGAAATGGCCAAGGCAAAGTTCGAACGCAATAAGCCGCATTGCAACATCGGCACTATCGGTCACGTCGACCATGGCAAGACAACGCTGACGGCGGCGATCACCATGGTGCTCGCCAAGTCGGGCGGCGCCAAGGCGATGGCATACGCCGATATCGATGCGGCGCCGGAAGAGAAGGCGCGCGGCATTACGATCAACACCGCTCACGTTGAGTATGAGACGGCCAACCGCCACTACGCCCACGTCGACTGCCCAGGCCATGCCGACTATGTTAAGAACATGATCACCGGCGCGGCTCAGATGGACGGCGCCATTCTGGTGGTTTCGGCAGCAGACGGTCCGATGCCGCAGACCCGCGAGCACATCCTGCTTGCCCGTCAGGTCGGCGTGCCCGCTCTTGTCGTGTTCATGAACAAGGTCGACCTCGTCGACGATGAGGAACTGATCGAACTCGTTGAAATGGAAGTGCGCGAACTGCTTTCGAGCTACGAGTTCCCGGGTGACGATATTCCGATCATCAAGGGCTCCGCGGTCGCGGCCGTCGAAGGAAAGAATCCCGAGATCGGCGAACTGCGCGTGCTTGAGCTGATGGCCGCGGTCGACGAATACATTCCGCAACCTCACCGCCCCGTTGATCTGCCATTCCTGATGCCGGTCGAAGACGTGTTCTCGATCTCCGGCCGCGGCACCGTGGTTACCGGCCGTGTCGAGCGCGGCATCGTCAAGGTTGGCGAGGAAGTCGAGATCGTTGGCATCCGCCCGGTTCAGAAGACCGTCTGCACCGGCGTCGAAATGTTCCGCAAGCTCCTCGACCAGGGTCAGGCCGGCGATAACGTCGGCGTTCTGTTGCGTGGCACCAAGCGCGAAGACGTTGAGCGCGGTCAGGTCCTCTGCAAGCCGGGCACCATCACGCCGCACACCAAGTTCGTCGCTGAAGCCTACATCCTGACCAAGGAAGAAGGCGGACGCCACACGCCGTTCTTCACCAACTATCGTCCGCAGTTCTATTTCCGCACCACCGACGTGACCGGCATCATCCGGCTCAAGGAAGGTGTGGAAATGATCATGCCTGGCGACAATGCGGAATTGGATATCGAGCTGATCACTCCGATCGCGATGGAAGAAAGGCTGCGCTTCGCTATTCGTGAAGGCGGTCGTACGGTCGGTTCCGGCGTGGTTACAAAGATCGTCGAGTAGTACGTCGAAGTTCTCCCTCCCCTCAGGGGGAGGGATGGGCGGCGAGTGCCGTCGGGGGTGAGATTTTGCGGCTGTTCCTCATGTCAAACGACATCAGGGCTGACCCCCGGTTCGATCTCTATGTGATCTCCCTTTCCCTCGCGGGGCAGGCAGGTCTATAGAGCCCGTTCGTTCGGCAACGCCGCGCGAAGGAGTGTAGCTCAGCTGGTAGAGCATCGGTCTCCAAAACCGAGGGTCGTGGGTTCGAGTCCCTCCACTCCTGCCACTATATCTTAAGTGTCCCGCCGGGGGAGCCTTCTTCCCCGCATGAGAGAGTTGAAAGGCCGCCCATGGCCAAGGATCAAGGCATCGTCCAGACGGCGATGCGCCGAAGAGCGTCAATGACGTCGCCGAAGGGTGCGGGCGGGGCCGTGGATGCGCCCGCGAAGAAGCGGGTTGGTCCCGTGCAGTTTCTGCGCGAGGTCAGGGCCGAGGCGCGTAAGGTTACCTGGACGAGCTGGAAGGAAACCTGGATCACCTCGGTGATGGTGGGCATCATGGTGGTGATGACCGCGCTGTTCTTCTTTGGCATCGATTGGGTCATGGGGCTTGGCATCAGCGGCGTGCTGAAGCTTGCCAATGCGGGGTAGGACGACACGATGAGCAATACTCAATCCCACACCGCCAATCCGAACCACAAGTGGTACATCGTTCACGCCTACTCGAACTTCGAGAAGAAGGTGGCCGAGAGCATCCGCGAACAGGCCAAGAACCAGGGCCTCGACGATTGCTTCTCGGAAATCCTGGTGCCTACCGAGGATGTGATCGAGATTCGTCGCGGCCGTAAGATCAACGCCGAACGTAAATTCTTCCCGGGCTATGTTTTGGTCAAGATGGACCTCAATGACCAAGCCTATCACCTGGTCAAGAACACGCCGAAGGTGACCGGATTCCTTGGCTCCGGCTTGAAGCCGATGCCGGTGTCGGAACGTGAAGTTGCCCGCATCATCGGGGCGATCGAGAAAGGCGTCGAGCGCCCGAAGCCGACCATCATGTTCGAAATCGGCGAGACAGTGCGGGTTATCGACGGACCTTTCGCGAGCTTCAATGGGTCGGTCGAGCAGGTCGACGAGGAGCGGGCCCGGCTACGGGTCACCGTTTCGATCTTTGGTCGGGCGACGCCGGTGGAACTGGAATATTCTCAGGTGGAGAAAACCACCTAGGACCGGGCAGGGTCGCAAACCAATTCCAGCTCAATCCCGGGCTGGAGAAATCCGTGGGAGAGGGGCCGCCTCGCACCACGGCTCTAGAGCGCCGGACATCCGGCCAACGAGGAGAATATGGCAAAAAAGATACTGGGCTACATTAAGCTGCAGGTGAAGGCTGGTTCCGCCACGCCGTCCCCCCCGATCGGGCCGGCTCTCGGTCAGCGCGGCGTTAACATCATGGGCTTCTGCAAGGAGTTCAATGCTCGTACCGAAAACATGGTGAAAGGTACGCCCCTGCCGACGGTGATCACCGTCTATCAGGACAAGAGCTTTACCTTCGTCACCAAGACGCCCCCCGCGACACACTATTTAAAAGAGGCTGTGGGCATCAAGTCGGGCTCCGCCAAGACCGGCCGGGACACGGTTGGTTCTGTTACGCGAGAGCAGTTGCGTGAAATCGCGACTGCAAAGATGAAAGATCTCAATGCCAACGATCTGGAGTCGGCGGCACGTATCATCGAAGGCTCGGCCAAGGCCATGGGCCTCAAGATCGTGGAGGCATAGTCCATGACCCATCTCACCAAGCGTATCAAGGCTCGCACCGGCGACCGGAACACAGCTCACGCGCTCACAGAAGCAGTCAAACTGGTCAAGGCGAATGCAACCGCCAAGTTTGACGAGAGTGTCGAGATCGCAGTCAATCTGGGCGTTGATCCACGTCACGCCGACCAGCAGGTCCGCGGCGTCGTGTCTCTTCCCTCGGGTACTGGCCGAGACGTCCGTGTCGCCGTCATCGCCAAAGACGCCAAGGCGGATGAAGCACGCGCGGCCGGCGCCGAGGTCGTGGGCGCCGAAGACCTTGTCGAGCGCATTCAGGGCGGTTTCATGGACTTTGACCGGGTGATCGCGACCCCGGACATGATGGCGCTCGTTGGACGTCTGGGTAAGATTCTCGGCCCGCGCGGTTTGATGCCCAACCCGCGTGTTGGCACCGTGACGCCAAATGTCGCCCAGGCGGTTAAGGACGCCAAAGGCGGCTCGATCGAATTCCGGGTGGAGAAGGCCGGCATCGTTCACGCGGGTATCGGCAAGGCCAGCTTCACCGATGAGGCCTTGCTCGCCAATGCGCGGGCGCTTGTCGACGCTCTGGCGCGAGCCAAGCCAGCCGGCGCAAAGGGCACCTATATCAAGCGTATCAGCCTTTCCTCGACCATGGGCCCTGGCTTCAAGGTCGACACGGCAAGTGTAGGCGCCTAGCCAGGTCGCGAAATCGTTCAGCCGGTTCCTGTCGGGGGCGGCTGAACGCTTTTCGCACCCATGACTTGCGTTGGATGGGGCGTTGCTGTAGACGCCCCGCTTCCGATACGGATAGCCGTATCGAACCTGTCCGAGAACCGCGGGCCGCCTCATCGATCGAGGTTTGGCTTAATTGTCTTCCGCCGCGGGGAGACGGGGATGAGCTAGCTTTCTCGCACCGCCCGGCAAGACCGGCGTGGTGTTGATTTGCTTCTCGCCCTTCCTCACGGACAAAATGAATTGCCGGCCGACGGATGGTCCGTCGCCTGTCACGCTGGTTGGAGTCGAGGCTCGTGGAGCGCGCAAAAAAGGCTGAATCGATCGAGACCCTGAAGGGGGTTTTCGAAAACGCCGGCACCGTGGTGGTCACCCACTATACCGGAATTACCGTCGCTCAGATGGAAGATCTGCGCGGACGCCTTCGGAAGGAAGGCGCGAATTTCAAGGTGGTAAAGAACCGCTTCGCTCAGAAGGCGCTCAACGGTTCGAGTGATGAGGCGCTGGCGCTGTTCAAGGGGCCGGTCGGTATCGCTTACGGGCCCGACGCTGTTTCGGCCGCGAAGGTCTCGACCGCATACGCCAAGGACAATGAGAAGTTCATTATCATCGGCGGCCTGATGGGCAAACAAGTGCTCGACGCAGAGGGTATCAACGCGCTTGCCAAGCTGCCGTCCCTGGATGAATTGCGCGGCAGACTTCTCGGCATGCTCAATACTCCCGCGACGCGTATCGCCGGAATTCTCCAGGCGCCGGGCGGCCAGCTCGCCCGCGTTCTCAACGCCTACGCCACCAAGGATGCCGCCTGATCCCGGTCGGCGCGTTCAAATCACACCAACACTATTTCTCAAAAGGACCTGCAACCCATGTCGAAGCTTGAAAAACTCGTCGATGACCTTTCCGCCCTGACCGTTCTCGAAGCCGCTGAACTTTCCAAGCTTCTCGAAGAGAAGTGGGGCGTTTCGGCCGCCGCGCCGGTCGCCGCCGCCGCCGGTCCGGCCGCCGCGGCTCCGGCCGAAGTGGTTGAAGAGCAAACGGAATTCACCGTCGTCCTGACCGGCGCCGGTGACAAGAAGATCAACGTGATCAAGGAAGTCCGTGGCGTTCGCCCCGATCTCGGCCTGAAAGAAGCCAAGGACCTCGTGGAAGGCGCTCCGCAGAACGTGAAGGAAAATATTTCCAAGCAGGAAGCCGCCGACATCAAGGCGAAGCTGGAAGCAGCCGGCGCCACCGTCACGGTGAAGTGAGAAGCCTTTTTTCCCTCCCCTTTTCGGGGAGGGAATGACGATGCAGCCATCAGTGTGGGGAGAGCGGTCACCATCCCCCACTGTATCGTTCGACCGGCTGCCGTTCCCTACCCTGACCCTCCACCCTAATAGGGGAGGGAGATTTTCTTTGCTAGCCTCTTCCCTTTTTGGCGAGGAGCGCATAGATACGCGTTCCTCTCAAACCAGAGATATGATTCATTCGAATGTTGCGCCGTTGCTCGGCGCGCGTTCGATTAACGCCCCGAGGCGCGGTCCGCCGCCCTCCGACCAGCGCGAAGGGGCGCCATGATGCTCTAAGCATCGTGGAAAATTCCAGCGTCCGGCGAACGGCATGCGGCCGGCGGTCCAACCGCCAGTCCCCCGTTCGATCCGAGGGTGGACGCGTGGACATGAAAGACGCCACAGGTTTGCCTGTTGCGTCCACAGGGAGCCACTATGGCGCAATCGTTTACTGGCAAGAAGCGGATCCGGATGTCGTTCGGCCGCATTCCCGAGGCTGTGCGAATGCCGAATCTCATCGAGGTTCAGCGCTCATCGTACGAGCAGTTTCTTCAGCGTGAAGTCCGTCCGGCTCAACGCCGTGTGGACGGCATCGAAGCGGTGTTCCGCTCGGTCTTCCCGATCAAGGATTTCAACGAGCGCGCCATGCTCGAATACGTCTCCTATGAATTCGAGGAGCCGAAATACGATGTCGAGGAGTGCATCCAGCGAGACATGACCTACGCGGCTCCGCTGAAGGTCAAGCTGCGTCTCATCGTCTGGGAAATCGACGAGGAAACACAAGCCCGCTCCGTCAAGGACATCAAGGAGCAGGATGTCTACATGGGCGATATTCCGCTCATGACCGAGAAGGGAACTTTTGTCGTAAACGGCACCGAGCGGGTGATCGTTTCGCAGATGCACCGCTCGCCCGGCGTGTTCTTTGATCACGACAAGGGCAAGACCCACTCATCCGGCAAGCTTCTGTTCGCCGCGCGGATCATTCCTTACCGCGGTTCGTGGCTCGACTTCGAGTTCGACGCGAAGGATATCGTCTATTGCCGCATCGACCGGCGCCGCAAACTGCCCGCCACGACGTTCCTTTATGCACTGGGCATGGATGGTGAAGAAATTCTCACCACCTTCTATGACGTGGTGCCCTTCGAACGACGTGAAGGCGGTTGGGCGACGCCGTACAAGCCGGAGCGCTGGCGCGGGGTGAAGCCGGAGTTCCCACTGATTGACGCCGACACTGGTGAGGAAGTCGCGCCGGTCGCCACCAAGATTTCAGCTCGCCAGGCCAAGCGCCTCGCCGACAACGGCCTGAAGACGCTGCTGCTGTCACCCGAGGCTCTGGTCGGTCGCTATCTGGCGCGTGATGAGGTCAACCCCAGCACCGGCGAGATTTACGCTGAAGCGGGTGATGAGTTGGATGTGACCAACATCGCGGCTCTGGAAGAAAAGGGCTTCACCACCATCGACGTCCTCGACATCGACCACGTCAATGTCGGCGGCTACATGCGAAATACGCTTCGCGTGGACAAGAACGCGCTGCGCGAGGATGCGCTGTTCGATATCTACCGCGTTATGCGTCCGGGTGAACCGCCGACGGTCGAGGCCGCCGAAGCGATGTTCAAGAGCCTTTTCTTCGACCAGGATCGCTATGACCTTTCGTCGGTCGGTCGGGTGAAGATGAACATCCGGCTTGAGCTGGACTGCCCTGACGATATGCGAGTGCTCCGCAAGGAAGACGTACTTGAGGTCCTCAAGACGCTCGTTGGGCTGCGCGACGGCCGCGGTGAGATCGATGATATCGACAACCTCGGCAATCGTCGGGTTCGCTCGGTCGGTGAACTGCTGGAAAACCAGTACCGCGTCGGTCTGTTGCGCATGGAACGGGCGATCAAGGAGCGGATGTCCAGCGTCGATATCGACACCGTGATGCCGCATGACCTGATCAACGCCAAGCCCGCTGCGGCTTCGGTGCGGGAGTTCTTCGGCTCCTCGCAGCTGTCGCAGTTCATGGACCAGACCAATCCGCTTTCGGAGATCACCCACAAGCGCCGTCTGTCGGCCCTTGGCCCGGGCGGTCTGACGCGCGAGCGGGCGGGCTTCGAAGTGCGCGACGTGCACCCGACTCACTACGGCCGGATCTGCCCGATCGAAACGCCGGAAGGACCGAACATTGGTCTGATCAACTCGTTGGCGACCCACGCCGTGGTCAACAAGTATGGCTTCATCGAGAGCCCCTACCGGCGGGTGAAGGACGGCAAGATCACCGAAGAGGTGGTCTATATGTCGGCGATGGAAGAGGCCAAGCACGTCATCGCCCAGGCCAACATCGCACTGAAGGGCGGCGAGATCGTCGACGAACTGGTCCCTGGCAGGATCAATGGCGAACCGACGCTGCTGGCGAAGGATCAGGTAGACCTGATGGACGTCAGTCCCAAGCAGGTTGTTTCGGTCGCGGCAGCGCTGATCCCGTTCCTCGAAAACGACGACGCCAACCGCGCTCTGATGGGCTCGAACATGCAACGTCAGGCCGTGCCGCTGGTGCAGTCGGACGCTCCGCTCGTCGGAACCGGTATGGAAGATGTTGTCGCGCGCGATTCCGGCGCCGTGGTCGTCGCAAGACGTTCCGGCGTGGTCGAGCAGATCGACGGCACCCGGATCGTTATCCGCGCCACGGATGAAACCGATCCAACCAAGCCTGGCGTCGATATCTACCGCCTCTCGAAGTTCCAGCGTTCCAACCAGAACACCTGCATCAACCAGCGTCCGCTGGTCCGCGTCGGCGATCGTATTGCCGCCGGCGATATCATCGCGGATGGTCCCTCGACCGATCTTGGCGAGCTGGCTCTGGGCCGCAATGCGCTTGTCGCGTTCATGCCCTGGAATGGCTACAACTTCGAGGATTCCATCCTCATCTCCGAACGCATCGTGCGCGATGACGTCTTCACCTCGATTCACCTCGAGGAGTTTGAAGTCATGGCCCGCGACACCAAGCTCGGTCCCGAGGAAATCACCCGCGACATTCCCAATGTTGGCGAGGAAGCTCTGCGCAATCTGGATGAGGCGGGGATCGTCGCCATCGGCGCCGAAGTTCTTCCCGGCGATATCCTGGTGGGCAAGGTGACTCCAAAGGGAGAGTCGCCGATGACGCCTGAGGAAAAACTTCTGCGCGCCATCTTCGGTGAAAAGGCTTCCGACGTTCGTGATACCTCGCTGCGGCTTCCACCTGGCGTTGCCGGTACGGTCGTCGAAGTGCGGGTGTTCAACCGGCACGGTGTCGACAAGGACGAGCGCGCCATGGCCATTGAGCGTGCGGAAATCGATCGTCTGGGCAAGGACCGCGATGACGAGTTCGCCATCCTCAACCGCAACATGACTGCCCGACTTCGGGAACTTCTGGTCGGCCGAAACGCGGTGTCCGGACCCAAGGGTCTCGGACGTGGCGAAATCAGCGAGCCCAAGCTCAATGAGATCGCGCCTGGCCTTTGGTGGCAGATCGCGGTGGACGACGAAAAGGCAATGAGCGAACTGGAGGCCATGCGCCGCCTGTTCGACGATGCCCGCAAGCGTCTCGATCGCCGGTTTGAGGACAAGGTCGACAAGCTGCAGCGCGGCGATGAACTGCCTCCGGGCGTCATGAAGATGGTCAAGGTCTTCGTCGCGGTGAAGCGCAAGCTGCAGCCAGGCGACAAGATGGCCGGCCGTCACGGCAACAAGGGGGTTATTTCCAAAATCCTGCCGATCGAGGACATGCCGCACCTGGAAGATGGCACCCACGTTGACGTGGTGCTCAATCCGCTGGGCGTGCCCTCGCGCATGAACGTCGGCCAGATCTTCGAGACCCACCTTGGTTGGGCCTGCGCGGGTCTCGGCAAGCAGATCGGAACGCTGCTGGAATCCTGGCGTTCGGGCGGCGGCGAAAAGCAGGCGCTGATCGACAGGCTCCGCACCATCTATGGCCCGGACCAGGTGCTGCCTGATGACGAGGACGAACTGATCGAGCTTTCGAGAAACCTCTCCAAGGGGGTTCCGATCGCAACGCCAGTGTTCGACGGTGCGCACATCAGTGACATTGAGGACCTGCTCGAAGCCGCGGGGCTCGACCGGTCCGGACAGGTTACGCTTTACGATGGCCAGACCGGCGATACGTTCAAGCGCCCGGTAACAGTCGGCTTCATCTATATGCTGAAGCTGCACCACCTCGTAGACGACAAGATCCATGCCCGTTCGATCGGCCCCTACAGCCTGGTTACCCAGCAGCCGTTGGGCGGCAAGGCGCAGTTCGGCGGTCAGCGGTTTGGGGAAATGGAGGTGTGGGCCCTCGAAGCCTATGGCGCCGCCTATACCCTGCAGGAAATGCTGACGGTGAAGTCCGACGACGTCGCGGGCCGAACCAAGGTCTACGAGTCCATCGTCCGTGGCGACGACGCCTTCGAGGCCGGCATTCCGGAAAGCTTCAACGTTCTGGTCAAGGAAATGCGTTCGCTTGGCCTGAACGTGGAGCTCGAAAACAGCTGATGCGGCGGCCGCGCGGATTTCGGTTCCGCGTTCCGAATGAGGGGAGGGGCCCCGTGTCCCTCCCGGTTACAATCACCTATTCGTCGAACTGGAAGTTCTCATGAATCAGGAAATCCTGAACATCTTCAATCCGGTGGTCGCGGCGCCGACCTTCGATCAGATTCGAATCTCCCTCTCAAGCCCGGAAAAGATTCGCTCGTGGTCGTTCGGCGAGATCAAAAAGCCGGAGACCATTAACTACCGTACGTTCAAGCCGGAACGTGACGGCCTGTTCTGCGCGCGTATCTTTGGCCCGACCAAGGACTACGAGTGTTTGTGCGGCAAGTACAAGCGTATGAAGTACAAGGGTATTATCTGCGAAAAGTGCGGCGTAGAGGTCACTCTGGCCCGCGTGCGGCGCGAGCGGATGGGTCACATCGAACTGGCCTCGCCCGTCGCGCATATCTGGTTCCTGAAGTCGCTGCCGAGCCGCATCGCCATGATGCTCGACATGCCGCTCAAGGACATCGAGCGGGTGCTCTACTTCGAATACTACATCGTCACCGAGCCGGGCCTCACCAGCCTCAAGCAGCACCAGCTGTTGTCCGAGGACGAGTATTCGCGTTTCCAGGATGAGTTCGGCGAGGACAGCTTCACCGCCGAGATCGGCGCCGAGGCCATCCAGGGCCTGCTCAAGGCAATCAACCTGCCGACGGAAGCCGACAGGCTGCGTGAGGAACTGCTCACCACGACCTCGGAGATCAAGCTCAAGAAGACCTCCAAGCGTCTGAAGATCATCGAGGCGTTCATCGAGAGCGGCAATAAGCCCGAGTGGATGATCATGACGGTGATCCCTGTCATTCCGCCGGAACTGCGCCCGCTGGTGCCGCTGGATGGCGGCCGCTTCGCCACCTCTGACCTCAACGACCTCTATCGCCGCGTCATCAACCGAAACAACCGCCTGAAGCGCCTGATCGAACTGCGCGCGCCGGACATCATCGTGCGCAACGAAAAGCGCATGCTGCAGGAATCCGTCGACGCCCTGTTCGACAATGGCCGTCGCGGCCGCGTGATCACCGGCGCCAACAAACGTCCGCTGAAGTCGCTGGCCGACATGCTGAAAGGCAAGCAGGGCCGCTTCCGCCAGAACCTGCTCGGCAAACGCGTCGACTATTCGGGTCGTTCGGTCATCGTGGTGGGACCGGATTTGAAGCTGCATGAGTGCGGTCTTCCCAAGAAGATGGCGCTCGAGCTGTTCAAGCCGTTCATCTATGCGCGCCTTGACGCCAAGGGTCTCTCCGGCACCGTCAAGCAGTCCAAGCGGATGGTTGAGCGTGAACAGCCTCAGGTATGGGATATCCTCGAAGAGGTGATCCGCGAACATCCGGTTATGCTCAACCGCGCGCCGACGCTGCACCGTCTGGGCATCCAGGCGTTCGAGCCCAAACTGATCGAGGGCAAGGCGATCCAGCTGCACCCGTTGGTCTGCACTGCGTTCAACGCCGACTTCGATGGCGACCAGATGGCCGTGCACGTTCCGCTGTCGCTTGAAGCTCAGTTGGAAGCGCGGGTGCTTATGATGAGCACCAATAACATCCTCTCGCCGGCCAATGGCAAGCCGATCATCGTTCCTTCTCAGGATATCGTTCTGGGTCTCTACTACATTTCTCAAGCCGACGAACAGGTGACTCTCTCCGGCGACGAGGAGATCGAACGCAAGAGAAAGATGAAAAAATTCAATGATGTCGGAGAGATTGAAGCCGCACTCTCCGCCGACGCGGTCACCCTGCGCACCCGAATTTTGGCGCGCTTCACCGAGATGGACGCCGACGGCAAGCTGGTGCGGAAGGTCATCGAAACCACCCCGGGGCGGATGAAGATAGCCGCCCTGCTGCCTCAGCATCCAGCGGTCGGCCACCGTTTGGTCGACAAGAGCCTTACCAAGAAGGAAATCGGCAATCTGATCGACGTGGTCTATCGCCACTGCGGGCAGAAGGCGACGGTGATCTTCGCCGACCAGATCATGGGCCTGGGTTTCCGGGAGGCGGCCAAGGCGGGCATCTCGTTCGGCAAGGACGACATCATCATCCCGGCCCAGAAAAAGACCATTGTCGAGGGAACGCGCCGGCTCGTGGAGGAGTACGAGCAGCAATATGCCGACGGCCTGATCACCAAGGGCGAAAAGTACAACAAGGTCGTCGACGCCTGGTCCAAGGCGACCGACCGCGTCTCCGACGAGATGATGGCGGAAATTTCCACGGTTCAGAAGGACGCCTCCGGCCAGACCAAGGAGATCAACTCTGTATGGATGATGGCCAACTCCGGCGCGCGCGGATCGCAGGCTCAGATGAAGCAGCTGGGCGGCATGCGTGGTCTCATGGCCAAGCCGTCGGGCGAGATCATCGAAACGCCGATCATCTCCAATTTTAAGGAAGGCCTGACTGTACAAGAGTACTTCAACTCCACCCACGGCGCGCGAAAAGGTCTGGCTGACACCGCCCTGAAGACCGCGAACTCCGGCTACCTGACCCGGCGTCTGGTTGACGTTGCGCAGGACTGCATCATCACCGAAGAGGACTGCGGCACCACTCGCGGCATTACCCTTCGCGAGGTGGCGGAGGCCGGCGAGGTGCAGGTCACGCTTGGTCAACGCGTTCTTGGCCGTTTCAGCGCCGAGGCGATCAGGGTTCCTGGCAGCGACGAGGTGCTTATTCCCGCCGATACCTACCTCGACGAGGACATGGTCGATCTGCTGCACAACGCCGAGGTTCAATCGGCCAAGGTCCGCTCGGTGCTGACCTGCGAGTCCAAGGTCGGCGTCTGCGGCGCCTGCTATGGTCGCGACCTCGCCCGTGGCACGCCGGTGAATATCGGTGAGGCCGTAGGTGTCATCGCCGCGCAGTCGATCGGTGAGCCCGGCACGCAGCTGACCATGCGCACCTTCCACATCGGCGGCGCCGTGCAGGTGGCTGAACAGTCGTTCTTCGAGGCGGCCAACGACGGCGTGCTGATGCTCGCGCCCGGTAACACCGTGGTGGCTCCGGACGGCGACGTCATCGTCATGAGCCGCAATCTGCAGATCACCGTGCAGGTCGACGGCGTCGATCGTGAATCCTACAAGCCGCCCTATGGCGCGCGCCTGAAGGTCAAGCACGGTACCCCGGTGAAACGCGGCCAGCGGTTCGCCGAATGGGACCCGTACACCACCCCGATCATCACGGAAGTTCCCGGTCGTGTCCGCTTCGAGGACCTGATCGAAGGCCTGTCGGTGCGTGAAGAGGCGGACGAAGCCACGGGTATTTCAAACCGCGTGGTTATCGACTGGCGTGGATCGGCCCGCAGCGCGGACCTGCGTCCGTCGGTGGCGGTTCTCGATGAGAACGGCGCTTACAAGCGCCTGGCCAACGGCGGGGAGGCTCGTTACCTGCTGCCGGTTGGCGCGGTTCTTTCGGTGGCTGACGGCGACGAAGCCAAGCCCGGCGAAGTGCTCGCCCGTCTGCCGACGGAAAGCGCCAAGTCCCGCGACATCACCGGCGGTCTGCCGCGCGTCGCCGAACTCTTCGAAGCCCGTCGGCCGAAAGACTGCGCGGTCATCGCCGAGATGGACGGCCGTGTTGAATTCGGCCGCGACTACAAGAACAAGCGCCGCATCAAGATCATCCCCGATGATGGCGAGGCGGTCGAGTTCCTGATTCCCAAGGCCAAGCACATCGCGGTCCACGACGGCGACACCATCCACAAGGGCGAGTACATCATCGACGGCAATCCCGATCCGCACGATATCCTGCGGATTCTCGGGATCGAGGCGCTGGCCGACTTCCTGGTCAATGAAATCCAGGAAGTCTACCGCTTGCAGGGCGTGCCGATTAACGACAAGCACATCGAGACGATTGTTCGCCAGATGCTGCAGAAGGTCGAGATCCTGGAGCCAGGCGATACCGGCCTGCTGAAGGGCGATCACCTCGACAAGCCCGAAGTCGATGAAGAGAACGCCAAGGCCGAAGCCCGTGGTGGGCGCTCCGCGCTTACCCAGCCGGTCCTGCTCGGCATCACCAAGGCGTCGCTGCAGACCCGCAGCTTCATCTCGGCGGCGTCGTTCCAGGAAACCACCCGCGTCCTCACCGACGCGGCGGTGCACGGCAAGCGCGACACGCTTGAAGGCCTGAAGGAAAACGTCATCGTCGGCCGACTGATCCCGGCCGGCACCGGCTCCTACCTGCGTGGCCTGCAGCGCATCGCGGCCAAGCGAGACGAAGTTCTCGCCGCCAGTCGTGAAACCGCCGTGGCCCTGGAGCCGCTCCCCGCCGACATCGGCGAGGCAGCCAAGGCCGAGACGGTCGGCGCCTGATGAAATCAACGGCCCGGGAGCGATCCCGGGCCGTTTTTCATCGTGGCGGCAATCGGTAGCGCACCATGACAAAGGGCGTGCGATGTAGGATGCTTGCCGCCCGCCTTATTCGAGCACCATCATGAGCCGCAAACTGGACGTCCTCAAAATCGTGATCGCCAACTGGCGGGCGGGCGATGTCGACGCGGTGCTGGCGCACATGGATGAAGAGATTGTCTGGCATTATGCGGCGGGCGCGGCGCCGCCACTCCGGGGCAAGGCCAAGGCGCGGCGGTTTCTGGAGAATTTCAAGTCTCAGTTGGCCGAAGTACGCTGGCGGCTCTTCGACCACGCTGAAAATGGCGATCGCCTGTTCGTGGAGGGCGTCGATGAGTTCACCGCGACCAGCGGCGCCATCGTTCTTGCGCCCTATGCAGGGGTGCTGCGGTTCAACGGCGATCTGATTGCCGAATGGCGTGACTATGTGGATGTGGGTGTGATGGATGCCCAGCGTGGCGGAATCGCGACGACCGACTGGGTCAGTGCGCTTGCCGACCGCCCGGCGCTTTGATCACGGGAGGCGTAGATGGCTCTAACGCGTGACCCTGAACTGCAGGCACTGCTTGATCGCCAGGCAATCACCGACGTGCTCAACGCCTATTGCCGGGCCATCGATCGCGCGGACCTGGACCTGCTCGCCAACGCCTATCACCCTGACGCCACCGAGGATCACGGCGGGACTTTCAAGGGGCCGGCGCGCGACTACATCGCCATGGTCGCGCCGGTGCTGCCGCGTGCCAGGATGACTCATACGACGTCCAACATCATCATCGACCTCGACAACGATGTCGCCCGTGTCGAATCTCACATCCTCGCCTTTGCCCGCATGAAAAAGGACGGTGAGAAGTTCGATAGCCTCACGCTGGCCCGGGCACTCGATCGCTTCGAAAGGCGCGATGGGGCATGGCGGATCGCCTCGCGCCGGCTGGTCTGGGAGTGGAACCACGACATGCCGATGTCGGAAGGATGGGCGAAGGGACTGATCGCCGGTGATCCTTCCATCCTCGTGCTTGGCGGCAAAAAGCCTTTCGACCCTCTGTATACGGACTGAGCTGCCGATGCGGATCGAGGATACTGTCGCGCTGGTTACCGGCGGAAACCGCGGCATTGGCGAGGCCTTCGTACGGGCATTGCTCGCCGCCGGCGCGGCAAAGGTCTATGTCGGGACACGCGAGCCGGGCGCCGCGGCGCATTTGGCGGAGGAGGCGCCCTCGCGGGCGATTCCCATACAGCTCGATGTAACGGATCAGGGACATGTCGACCGTGTCGCGGCTGAGTGTGCGGACACATCTATCCTGGTCAATAATGCGGGCGCCTTTTTCAATCAGCGCCTGATTGGCGCGCCGAACCTCGACGCCGCCCGCGCCGAGATGGAGATCAACTATTTCGCCCCGCTAGCCATGGCTCGCGCTTTCGCGCCGATCCTGGCGAGTAACGGCGGCGGCGCTATCGTCAATGTGCTATCGTCGGGAGGCCTTGTCGCGGTGCCGGCGATGGGCGGCTACAGCCCTTCGAAGTTTGCCGGCCGCGCCGCGACCACCTGCATCCGCGCGGAGCTCGCGGAGCAGAAAACCCAGGTCATCGCCCTGATCGTTGGTTCAGTTGACACCCGCATGGCCGCGCATGTCGCCGGCTCCAAGGAACCGCCGGCGGCAATTGCCAAGGCGGGCCTCGACGCCATTCGCAAAGGGCTCGACGAGGTCGATACAGACCGTATGGCGATCGAGGTGAGGGCGTCATTGGCCCGCGATCCCAAAGCGCTCGAGCGCAGTTTGGCGCGGATGCTGCAGGCGACGCGGATTTCCGCCGGACCGTAGACTTTCGGGCATTTCAGGTGACATCATCCCGCGTGTCCGCAACCCTGAACCAATCGCCAACTTCATCAGCCGATGATCCGCGCGAGCGCGAGATCACCTATCTGCAATGGCTGGATGCGCGCCTTCGCTGGCTGTCTGCCTGGACGATTCATAGCGCAAACCATCTGCGGGAGAGCCGCGACGGCCTGAAAGTCGGCGGCCACCAGGCCAGCTGCGCTTCAATGACGTCGATCATGGCGGCGCTTTACTTCCATGGGCTTGATCCTTGCGACAAGGTCGCTGTCAAGCCGCACGCCGGCCCGCTGCTGCATGCCATCCACTACATGCTCGGCAACCAGAGCCTGGACCAGCTGCAGCGGTTTCGTGGACTGGGTGGCGCGCAAAGCTATCCCAGCCGTACCAAGGACCGCATTCCGGTCGACTTCTCCACCGGATCGGTTGGGCTGGGCGTTGCCGTTACCGCGTTCGCCAGCCTGGTGCAGGACTATCTGATCGCGCACGGCCTGATGGCGGCGGAGGACGCCGGTCGGATGATCGCGCTGATGGGCGACGCCGAGCTCGACGAGGGCAATATTTATGAGAGCCTGATCGAAGGCTACAAACACGACATTCGTAATTGCTGGTGGATCGTCGACTACAATCGTCAGTCGCTGGACGCGACGACCGCCGATCGAATGTTCCGCCGTTTCGACGATATCTTCGAGACCTGTGGCTGGCGGGTGATCACGCTCAAGCATGGCAAGCTGCAGATTGCCGCGTTCACCGAACCTGGCGGCGAGGCGCTTCGCGACTGGATCGAGAACTGCCCGAACGCGGAATTCGCTGCTCTGACCTATCAGGGCGCCGCCGGCTGGCGCGAACGGCTGCTGACCGATCTGGGCGACATTGCCGGCGTGAGGGAGCTGATATCGCGACGTGACGATTCCGCGCTGGCGACATTGATGACCAATCTTGGCGGTCACTGTGTGGAGACCCTGGCCAAAGCGTTCGATTCCGCCCGAGACGACACCCCGACGCTGTTCATCGCCTACACCGTCAAAGGCTACGGCCTGCCGTTCGCCGGCCACAAGGACAACCATTCCGGCCTGATGAATCCAGGCCAGATCGAAAGCCTCCGTGTCAGTCTCGGCATCGCACCGGGCGAGGAATGGGCGCCGTATGGTGGGCTGGGCGCCAACGCGGCGGCGGAGCTGAAAGCGTTCGTTGGTGCATCTCCATTGGGGCGGCCGATTGTACGCGCCTCCGCCGAGAGGGTCTTGGTTCCACCGATCCCCACTCCGGCAGGCGGGGAGCAGTCGACGCAGGCGGCATTCGGTCATGTCCTGCTCGACCTGGCCAAGTCAGGGCATCCGATAGCGGATCGTATCGTCACCACATCGCCGGATGTCACCGTCTCGACCAATCTCGGTTCATGGGTCAACCAGCGCGGCCTATTCCGGCGGAGAGAGCTCAAGGATGTATTCCGTCTGGCTCATATCCCGTCAGGCCAGAAGTGGAGTGGCGGCGGAGCAGGGCAGCACATCGAACTAGGAATAGCCGAACAGAACCTGTTCCTGGCGCTGGCCGCATTGGGGCTCGCCGCGCCGCTGTTCGGCTCCCGCCTGATCCCGGTCGGTACGGTCTATGATCCGTTCATCGCCCGTGGTCTGGATGTGCTGAATTATGCCTGCTACCAGGACGCCCGCTTTCTGCTGGTGGCGACTCCGTCGGGGTTGACGCTTGGGCCAGAAGGGGGGGCGCACCAGTCGATCAATACGCCGCTGATCGGCATGGGACAGCCGGGCCTTACCGCGTTTGAGCCAGCGTTCGCCGACGAACTCGCGGCGATCATGCAATGGGCCTTCAACCATATGCAGGCTGACGATGGAGGCTCGGTCTATCTGCGCCTGACAACCCGCGTCATCGATCAGATTATCCGGACCAACGACAAATGGAAGGAAGACGCCTTGGCCGGGGGATACTGGCTGAAGCCTCCGTCTCCCGGAGCGCCTGCTGCCATCGCATTCTCCGGCGCCATTGCCCCCCAGGCAATCGCCGCGTGGGAACAGCTCGGCGAGGACATCCCAGGCATTGGCCTCCTCAACGTAACGTCTCCAGGCCTATTGCACCGGGGCTGGTCCGCGAGTCGAGCGTCGCGCTGGGATGGGGCAGGCCTGCTGGCAGGCAGCCATGTCGAGCGACTGCTCTCATCGCTTGCGTCGGACGCGGGATTGATCACCGTAATTGACGGCAGTCCGTCAGCGCTATCTTGGCTCGGCGGCGTGCGCGGCCACCGCGTAAGTCCATTGGGGGTCGATCGCTTCGGTCAAACCGGCGACTTGCCAGATCTATACCGCGCCTATCGCCTGGACGCCGCCGCCATCATGGACGCGGCGGCGGAGCTGTTCCTCGAATAGGTGAACTGGATTTTTGCACCCCGGGCGGGGAACCCGGGCCTCGGCTGATCTGCTTTGGTCGGCGCCTTGGATCATCATACTCGAGCCCGAATGCGGAGCAAAAGTTTAGGACTGCATCCGCGGAGCCGCGGCAAGATTGACAGCGAGTGTCTCGGTCAATACCAAATCACAATTGTTGATGCGGCGTTTGACAGGTATGCGCAGCCAACATTCCTGTTTGCTTGGTGTAGTCTGATGAATCGCGAGATCGATCCGATTGAGAGTCAAGGTTCGGATTCATTTTCGCACGATGACTCGGCCCTAGCGTCACCTTCCCATGCCGCAGCGAACGACGCAGATGCCGACGATGCGGGGCTTGAGGGGAAAAAGCGGAAAAATGGCCGGTATGGGGAGGGCGCGCGCCTGCCGATGGAGCATATCGGAGCGCTCGACCTGTCAACCAAGTTGAGCAACCGCCAGGAGAGACTGGACCTTTTTCCCCCGGCGTTCGTCGCCAAGATCGTCGAAGCCACCGGCGGGGACGATGCGCCCGCGTGGCCGCGATTCAAAGGCTGTCTAGCTATGCTGTTCATCGCGCGGAGTGGTAGCAGCTTTCTATCAAAGGAACTTGAGAAATACTATAATACCGGAAAGATGGGGGAGCATCTCAACAAGCACGACAAAATAAAGACCGGAGGAATTCAGGCTAGATTTGCAAAACGACAGACCGATAGGTGGTTCTCATTCAAAGGTGGATACCGCGGTGTTACAGCTGCGGAAGTAACCGGGCTGATGGATATGAACCTCAATCGAACATACTTCTTGAGGTTGTTGCGGCGAGACGCCGTTGCCCAGGCCGTTTCGATGGTCAAGGCGCAGCAATCACAGCAATGGGATAAAACCGAACCTAAAAAGGCTGATCCTGAATACAACCTTGAACATCTGGAATATGCAGTGGCGAGGATCGTCAGTGGCGCCGAAGTGTTGCGCGTCTATGCAGCTCGCACCGGGCGCCCTTCCCAGAAGGTGATTTATGAAGATGTGTCGGGCGGAGACCTGACGACGGCTTTGGGGGCCTGTGACGCCTTGGGTATTCCCAGGCGCCGAAAGCCTCCCGCGTTGGTGCGGACAATCGAGCGAATGCCGCGTGAGGGCGCTGAGGAGTGGGGCGAGCGCTTCAAGGTCGAAATGGGCTCAAAGACACGTGAATGGCTTGATAAATATCAGGAAGTTCTCGCGCGTTAGCCTAGCTATTGGCAATAGTATGCAGTGGCGAGGATCGTCAGTGGCGCCGACGTGTTGCGCGCCTATGCAACTCGCACCGGGCGGCCTTCCCAGAAGGTGACTTATGAAGATGTGTCGGGCGGTGACCCGACGACGCCTTTGGCGGCCTGTGACGCCTTGGGCATTCCCTGGCGCCGAATGCCTCCGGCGACGGTGCGTACGATCGAGCGAATGCCGCGTGAGGTCGCTGAGGAGTGGGGCGAGCGCTTCAGGGTCGAAATGGGCTCAAGGACACGTGAATGGTTTGATAAATATCGGGAAGTTCTCGCGCGTTAGCCTTGCAATTGGCAATTGGTTGGGATTAATCAATTTATGGCTCGCCGCAAGAGGGGGCTTGTGGGTTGAGTCAGTCGGGCCTTGCTTGAGCCATTGGTGGCGACTTGGCGCAGTTATATTTGACTAAGGGGCAGAGGCGCTGATGACTGGGAATTTCGCACTATGAGCACGGAACTCGAAGGCGTGTCCGGCGGCGGTATGCGGTATTACGAATCATCGGTTACTGATATTGCGCGGAAATCGGCCGTAATACGCAACGAATCAGCGTCTTTCGAGCGGGGGGTAAATAACAAGTGGCGAGATGGTGCACATCTCTACTTTGAGGCGATCGGAACTCTCGATGAATCGCCGGGAATTCGTACTAGAGGCGAGCGCCTAGAGATATTTCCGACCCGAAAAGTTGCTAAGATTGTCAATGCGGTTGGTGGAGACGACGCGCCGGTCTGGCCGATGTTTGACGGCTATCTGGTGATGCTGTTTGTAGCGCGAAGCGGAAGTAGTTTTCTTTCCACAGAGCTCGAAAAATACTACGATATTGGAAAAATGTCAGAGCATTTGAACAGCTCTGAGAATATAAAAAAGGGTATAACCCAAAAAATTAGCCAAAAGAGACTCGCGGGGCAATGGTTTACATTCAAGGCGGGGATACAGGGGGTGGTGAACGCGGAAGCGTCTGGGCTGATGGATTCGGCATTAGGTCGCATGCATTTTCTGCGGCTTGTCCGTCGTGATATCATTGGTCAGGCCATTTCGACGGTGAAGGCAAGGCAGACACAGCAGTGGCATATGAACACCGAAGCCGTCGGGGAGCCCAACTACAGTCTGGCCGAGCTTGAAAAGGCGGTGGCGATGATAGCCAGCGGGGTCGAAATTCTGCGGGTTTACGCGGCTCGCACTGGCCGTCCCTGCCGTCAGGTAGTCTATGAAGATATCTCGAATGGGTCATTGGGGCCCGCATTGATGGCGTGCGATGAAATTGGCGTGCCTCGGCGAACAGGTGAAATTCTTAAGCAGCGTTCGGTGGAGAGGATGTCGCGCGATTCCACGGAAGATTGGAACGAGCGCTTCCGGCGTGAAATGGGCGCGGAAACTCGAAACTGGATCCTGAAATACGACGAAATGCTCGCAACTTAGCGCGGCAGCGATTTTTTAGGGGGGATCGGGTGCATGTCCTGAAAGCGGCTTAAGTTGATTGGGCGCGGGGAGTGCCTGCTCCCCCTCCAAACTAATTCGCGTCGGTAGCTTCTTATCCACGCGCTGCTTCAGCGCTAAGTTCGGCAACCCTCAATTCACCTTCCCTGGTCTGGCCGCCGATCTCCAGGAACCGCGTCATATTTTGCTGGGCGCTTTCCTCGCGCAGCAGGCTTTGGAACAGGTAGCTCTCATCGCGCAGGCCCTCGTCCAGAGGTTTGGTCGCGGAATTGATCGACTGCTTGGCCAGCCTCACGGCGGGTGCTGGGAACGATGCGATACGACGGGCGAGAGCGCCGACGAAATCCTCGATCTGGCCGGCCGGCAAGGCCCGGTTGAGATAACCCCAGCGCTCGGCGGTTTCGGCGTCCAGGTCCACTCCGCCGATGATCACCTCGATGGCGCGATGACGGCCGATCAGGCGCGGCATGCGTTGCGTGCCGGTTCCGCCTGGCAGGATGCCGATCGGTACTTCCATCTGGTTGATTATGGTCTTGCCGATCACGCCGAAACGCATATCGAAACTCATCGAGATCTCACTGCCGCCGCCGCCGACCCGTCCCTCGATCTGGGCAATGGTGATCTTGTCCATGGTGCGGAAGCGCTCGCACATCGCGTGGTAGGCGTTGTTGTCCGAATCGTCCCGCGTCGCGGGCTTGTCGATGGGAAAATGCAGGATCGCGCCAACGTCGAAATGGGCCAGGAAGAAGTCCGGGTCGGCGCTCTTGAGTACGAACACCAGTGCGTCGACATCCGCTTCAAGCTCACCCGCCAACCGCGCCAATTCGCCGTACAGTTCAAGCGTGATGATGTTGATCGGTGGATTGTCTATGATCGCCGTTACGATCTTCCCTTCGCGGGTGATCCGGATCAGGCGATATCCTTCATAGGCCATGGCGTTTCCCATTGCTGTTGTCCCGGCGTGTACACCGGCTTGATTGCCGAACAGACTGCCGCGCGAGCCCCCGTCAAGTCCAGGCCCGATTGCAGGAATGCTTTCGCGGATTTCGCGTTGCGGCTCCAACTCTGGACCCCGTCGTTGTGCGAACCGTCACGTAGGACTAACGTGTGGCTAAATTCTGGGGAGGGGCGGATGAGATCGATCACAATGCTGGTCGCCACGCTGTCGATTGGTTTCATAGGCTGTCAGAAAGAGGCGCCGGTTGACCCATGCGTCGGTCCGACGCTGGTGCAGCCAACCGCGCCTGACACCTACGCCGGCCGGCGTGAGCTGGCCCGATTTTGTATCAAATCGGCGGTCTATGAGATTGCCCGGAAGGGCGGTGCAGTCACTGCGGTTGCCGATGCCGCGGTGGCCCAATGCGTGCTCAAGGAGGCGGATGTGATCACGGCGCTGAGGGCGACCGGCCCCGTCTACCCCTATCAGACAGCAGAGATTCACGGCGATCTCACGCATCTGGCCCAGGTTACCGCTGTACGCGCCCGCTCCAGGGGTTGCGGGGCGGCGGCGGATTCACTGCTACAGTCGAGGCCTTGACCGGGTTTCCTGATCTGGCGTGGGACAGGCGCACCGAGCTTCACTTCGAGGCGTCCCATCGACAATGTCACGATCGAGGTCGGCAATGCCTCAGGCGCCGACGCCATAAACTTTGAAGCGGGCTTCAAGGGATTCATGAACTATGAACTAGTTCTACTGAGTCACAAAACCGAGAGCGGCTACGCTCGGAATCAGACTGTTAACCGAAACGGTTGAGCCAGGGTGTTGGCCGGACGATCCGGCCACATTGGAGGATGCGGTGGCCGTGTTGGACGATGACGGGAGTGAAGCGCGCTTCGAGGCCTATGTCGAGGGGCTTGTTGGGGTGATGGGCCACGCGGACCGGGCCGGTCCGCTGCGGGACTATTGCCTTGGGCTGCTGATGCCGGGAGAGCGCAAGAGCGTGGAGCCGATGGCGGCGGTGACGGCGCCGGCGCGGGTGGCGGCACAACACCAGTCGCTGCTGCATCTGGTCGGGGTCGCGCCGTGGTCCGACGATCGGGTTCTGGCCAAGGTGCGCGATCTGGTCCTGCCCTCGATCGAACGGCATGGGCCGATCGAGGCCTGGATCATCGACGATACGGGCCTGCCCAAGAAGGGTCGCCACTCGGTGGGAGTGGCGCGGCAGTATTGCGGCCAACTGGGCAAGCAGGACAATTGCCAGGTGGCGGTGTCGCTGTCGATCGCCAACCATGGCGCCAGTCTGCCGGTGGCCTGGCGACTTTATCTGCCGAAAGACTGGGCGGACGATGAGGTTCGGCGCGAGAAGGCCGGCGTGCCGCGAGAGATCGAGTTCGCCACCAAGCCCCAGATCGCGCTGGCCCAGATCCGGGCGGCGCTGGAGCGGGGGCTTCCCCGGGGCGTTGCGCTGATGGACGCCGGGTACGGCGTCGACACCGG
>JANXTX010000357.1 GCA_025352165.1 Caulobacteraceae bacterium
CGCCGTGTAGGTCTCCACCGAGCCGATGCCGTAGATGCAGGAGACGGAGGCGACGACGATGACATCGTCGCGCTCGAGGATCGCCCGGGTGGCGCTGTGGCGCATGCGGTCGATCTGTTCGTTGCGCGACGAATCCTTCTCGATATAGGTGTCGGTGCGCGGGACGTAGGCTTCGGGCTGGTAGTAGTCGTAGTAGGAAACGAAATACTCCACCGCGTTGTTGGGGAAATAGCTCTTGAACTCGCTGTACAGCTGCGCCGCCAGGGTCTTGTTATGCGCCAGGATCAGGGCCGGCCGTTGCGTCGCCTCGATGATCTTGGCCATGGTGAAGGTCTTGCCCGAGCCGGTGACCCCCAGCAGCACCTGGTCGTGCTCACGCGCCTCGATCCCCGCCACCAGCTCGGCGATCGCGTTCGGCTGGTCGCCCGCCGCGTCATAATCACTGACCAGTTGAAACCTCTTCCCCCCCTCACTCTTCTCCGGCCGCGCCGGCCGATGCGGCGTCCACAACATCGGCGACGTGATCAGACTTGGGGCCAGATCATGCACAAAGGCGCCGGAAACGTCGGACACGCCGACCGGAGGAGCGGAACGAGGCATGAACAGGAAAGTAAGGCAGGGCGGCGGAATTGGCTAGCGCTTCCTCCTTCGTTCTCCCGGATGAACTCTTGGCGTCATCCCCCCCGAATGTCGCCCACAAATCACGTCTCCCGACTGGGAGAAGAAGGGGCCCGCGCCTCTTGGCGTGGGAAGATGAGGGTCTTTCTTGCGGCGCCTATGGATGGCTGCGTACATCGGTTAGGCCGCAGACCCTCACCCTCCCAGCTTCGCTGGGCCCCTCCCTCTCCCAGATGGGCGAGGTATTATGCGGGCGCCCGCCCCATTTCCACGTCCCCCTGTGCAGGATTATCGTTTCAATCCGTTCGCGGAATGACTATATCACCAATACCAACGCCCGGCCGAAAGGCCGGGCGCCGCTGTTTCTGGAGACCCTCATGTCCGACATCCTGATGCCCAAGGCGACCGCCGTCTGGCTCGTGGACAATTCCTCGCTGACCTTTGAGCAAATCGCCGACTTCTGCGGTCTACATCCGCTGGAAGTGAAGGGAATCGCCGACGATGAGGTCGCCCGCGACATTCGCGGCGCCGACCCGATCTCCAATGGTCAGCTGTCGCGCGAAGAGCTGGACGCCGCGACGGCCGACCCGAACTACCGCATGAAGCAGCAGAAGAGCCGCCACGCCGAGCTGCTCAAGCCGATGAAGAAATCGCCGCGCTACACGCCGGTTTCCCGCCGGCAGGATCGTCCCGACGCGATTGCCTGGTTCGTGCGCAACCACCCGGAAATCACCGACGCCCAGATCGCCAAGACCCTCGGCACCACCAAGTCGACGATCGAGCAGGTGCGCAACCGCACCCACTGGAACGCGGCCAACATCAAGCCCGTCGATCCGGTTTCGCTCGGCCTCATTGGTCAGATTGAACTCGACGCCCTTGTCCGCAAGGCCGCCGACAAGAAAACCAAAGACGACGCCAAGCGCGCCGTCACCGAGCCCGCCGGCGAATCACTGGCCCCAATCGAGGAAGCTTCCGGCGAATCCTGAGAGGCTCCTCTCCCTCTGGGAGAAAAGACTCTTTCCTAGTGCACTCGGGTCTTGAGGTTCTCCAGCTCTTCCTTCAGGCGAAGCTTTTGTCGTTTGAGGGCCGTCAATCGTGTAGCGTCGGCGGCGGGTCGACTGAACTCGTCTTCGATCGCTCGTTCCAGCGACTGATGACGTAGGTTCAGTTCGCGAATACGGGATTCAAAAGCCATGACGGTGAGCTCCTGCGCTGTAGGGATCGTCAGCGAACACCCTTTTGCGGTGGATGTCAGATCACATAATTGTGCTTTGGACGGGCCGGCGCGCGGCGCCCAAAGCATGGGCGGAAGTTCCGCGATATGACCACGCTTGAACCACGGCGCCTGATCGTGGGCGTGTCCGGAGCCTCCGGCGCCATGTACGGCGTGCGCGTTCTCGACGCCTGCCGCGAGCTCGATGTCGAGACCCATCTCGTCGTCAGCCGCGCCGCCGCCCTGACGCTGGAGCAGGAAACCAGCCTCACGCTCGCGCATCTCTCTGAAAAGGCCAGCATTGTTCACAAGGTCGGTGACGTCGGGGCGTCGATCGCGTCGGGGTCGTACCGGACCATGGGCATGATCATCGCACCCTGTTCGGTGCGTACGATGAGCGAGATCGCCACCGGCGTGACTTCCTCTCTGCTGACCCGCGCGGCCGACGTCGCGCTCAAGGAGCGCCGGCCGCTGGTGCTGATGGTGCGCGAAACACCGCTTCACCTCGGCCATCTGCGTACAATGGTCGCACTCGCGGAGATGGGCGCGACCATCGCTCCGCCGCTTCCCGCGCTCTACGCGAAGCCGCAAAGCATTGACGAGATGATCGACCAGTCCGTGGGGCGGGCGCTGGATCTGTTCGGCCTGTCATGGGCGCCGGTGCGGCGCTGGAGCGGCATGTGAGTCTTTGGGACTTCGCCGTCGCGACTTATCGGCGGCCGGGAGTCGAGGAAGCCTGTCTCGCCTTGCAGGATGATCATCGCCAGTGCGTCCCGCTATTGCTCTGGCGGCTCTGGGTGCTGGATCGGGTGATCGACGCGACCGACCTGCGGCGCGCCGTGGACGTGGCCCGCAAATGGGAAACCGCCGTCGTCGCTCCGCTGCGGTCCGTCCGACGTGGACTTCGCGAATCGTTTCCGGCTGTCGCCGATGACGCCCGGCTGGCGCTGCGCGAAAAGCTAAAGGCCGCCGAGTTGCTGGCCGAGCGCGTTCTTCTCGAATCATTGGAACGTCTGACGATCGCCGGTGGCAGTGCGCATGCCGACGCGATTGCCGCGCTTGCCGAACTGGTCGACGCGTGGGGAGGCGACGCGCCCGCGCCCCTGCTCGCCCGCCTTGCCGCCGCCGCCGCCTCTGCTACAGGCTGACGGGATGACGGATCCGGAAGGGCCCATGAACGATGATAGCAGCCAGCTCGATGACGAAGGCGCGATTCGCATGGCGATCGGCGACCTGCGGCTGGCGCACCAGGACCTCGACGCGGCTATTCAGGCCCTTGAGGCCGGACCATCGCCCGACCAGTTGCGCGTCGCGCGCCTGAAAAAGCGCAAGCTCAACCTCCGCGACCAGATCGCCAGGCTCGAAGATCGCCTGACCCCCGATATCATTGCCTGAAGGATTGACGGCGGCGGTTGCCGTCAGAGGCGCCATCGGCCATATCGCGCTCATGGATGAAAACTTGTTGAACGACATGGTCGCCGCGGCGCTTCGCGCGGGCGCCGATGCGGCCGAGGTCGCCTTTGCCGAGCGCGCGTCGCTCTCCGTCGCGGTGCGCCTTGGCGAACTGGAAGAAGTCGAACGCGAGGAATCCCGCGATATCGGCCTCCGCGTGTTCATCGGCGCTCGCCAGGCCACGGTCTCCGGCTCCGATATTTCCTCAGAGGGACGCGCCAAGCTGATCGAGCGCGTGGTGGCGATGGCGCGCCTGGCGCCCGACGATCCATATTGCGGACTGGCGCCGCGAGAGCTTCTCGCGCCAGGGCCGCATGCCGACCTGCAGCTCTATGATCCCACCGAACCCGGAGCCGCCGCGCTCGAGGCCCGCGCTCTGGCCGCCGAGGAGACCGCGCGGGCGGTCGAGGGCGTGATCAATTCCGAAGGCGCGTCGGCGTCATGGTCGTCCTCCGTCTGGCGTCTGGTCACCAGCGATGGCTTCTACGGCCAGCACCGCGGCGCCGCGTTTGGCGTCTCGGCGCAGGTCATCGCCGGCGATTCCTCGGCGATGGAACTCGGCTATGAAGGCCGCACCGCCCGCTGGAACGAAGACCTGCCGACCCCGGAAAGCATCGGCGCCGAGGCCGGCCGGCGCGCGGTCGCGGCCGTCGGCGGGCGCAAGATCGACTCGACGACCGCTCCGGTGATCTTTGAGAGTCGCCTCGCCACCTCGCTGCTCAGCCCCCTGATCGGGGCGATCTCCGGGCCCTCGGTGGCGCGCGGCGTTTCCTTCCTCAAGGATCACCTCGGCAAACCGGTGTTCGCCAGGGGCGTCAACATCACCGACGATCCCCACCGCCTGCGCGGCCTGGGCTCATCGCCCTTCGACGACGAGGGTGTCGCCAACCGGCTGATCTCGATCATCGAGGATGGCGTGCTGACGACCTGGCTGCTCAATTCCAGTTCCGCGCGGCAGCTCGGCTTGCAGACCACCGGTCATGCATCGCGCGGACTGGCCGGTCCGCCTGGGGTATCGACCTCGAACCTCACGCTGCAGCCCGGGACCGACGATCAGGCCGCTCTGATGCGTCAGGCGGGCAGCGGGGTGCTGGTGACCTCGATGTTCGGGCCATCCCTCAATTCCAACACCGGCGACTGGTCGGTGGGCTGTTCGGGCCATTGGTTCGAGAACGGCGAGATCGGCTATCCGGTCACCGAGATCACCGTCGCCGGCAATCTGCTCGACATTTATGCACGTCTGGTCCCGGGGTCCGATCTGCGGATCCGCGGGTCTGCCAACGCCCCGTCAATCCTGATAGATGGGCTGGCTATTGCCGGTAAATGACATCTAAGGGAAACTCATGCCTCATCGTCAGCTTCTGCACCTCGTTATCGGCGGCGAGCTCAAGGACGTCACCGGCATCGAGTTCCGTGACCTGAGCAAGATCGACCTCGTCGGCGCATACGCCAGCTATGAGGAGGCCCACAAGGCCTGGCAGGCCCGCGCGCAGGCCACCGTCGACAACGCCCACATGCGCTATTTCATCATCCACGCCCACCGACTGCTCGATCCCCTGACCGGCGAAGCCCACGGCGAGGATCATCACCACTGACGGCTATTCCCGCCGCAGCAGCTTCTCGGTCAGCAGCGTGCCCCACCAGCCGGCCCTGAAGTCGGCCTTGATGGTCGCGGGGTCATAGGCGGGACTTTCAACCCAATCCAGAAAGCTCAGACCCACTGGCTCCGCCTCCGCGCGATAGCGGTCGAAGATATAGTCCAGCACCCCGGTCAGCCCCGCGCGGACGTGCAGATAGCGCGGCGAGAGCTGATCGACCGCTTCGGCGATGCTCTGGCCCTGGCGGAAATGGCGATAGAACACCGCCATGATCCCGGCCCTGTCCGCGCCGGATTTGCAGTGCATCAACGCCGGATACTCGATCGTCTCGAACAGCGTCTTTGCCCCGCGCACCTGTTGCGGCGTCGGTACATCGCGTGAGGCGATGGTGAAGTTCACCAGCGTCAGGCCCAGCTCCGCGCACGCCGCCTTCTCCAGGGCATAGAAGCTGGCCCCGAAGCCGCCACGCAGATTGACCACCGTTCTGATTCCCTGGTCGCGCCACTTCTTCAGCTGGAACGGCCATGGCTGGTTGGCGCGCACCAGCTCGTCCGACAGCCAGTGGGCGTTGGAAAAGCCTAGCCTCAGGTAGGCGTGGTCATGCCACAGATAGTCCATCACCGCGCGGCGGCGTCCGGCGGTGGATGCCAGATCGAACCTGGGGGAGGGGGCCTCAGTCACGCCTGGAAAAGAGCGCGTCGGCGGCGGCGCGCGTCGCCTGCTTCTTGGCGATCTGCGCGCGGGCGCGCTCGATCTCCGCCTGGAGCGCGCCGATGCGTTCCTGCAACTCGTCGGCCCCGAACATCTCCAGGTCCTCGCGCGCCAGATCGATCAGGCTCTGCCCCCGCTGGCGCCGCGCCTCGGCTGGTTCTTCGGCCATTTCAGCGTCTCCCTTTGCCCACCACGTTCGAGACGGTTATCTGAGGCCGCGCGCCGCATCGCGCAAGTTCAGGAGCTCTCGCCATGACCGACCAGACCATGACCGCCATCTCGGTGCGGGACGGCAAGGGGCCCGCCGAGGCCCTCGAGCCAGTACAAATTCCTCGCCCTGTCCCTGGTGACGGCGAGATCCTGATCGCGGTGAAGGCGGCCGGCGTCAATCGTCCCGATATCTTTCAGCGCCTGGGCTTCTATCCGCCCCCGCCAGGCGCACCCTCGACGCTCGGCCTGGAGGTCGCCGGCGAAGTCGTCCACGCCGCCGGTCGCTGGAAGGTCGGCGACAGGGTTTGCGCTCTGCTGGGCGGCGGCGGCTATGCTGAGTTCGCTGCCTGCGACGCCCGCCACGCCCTACCAGTCCCCGGCAACCTCTCGTTCATCGAGGCGGGCGGCCTGCCCGAGACGGTGTTTACCGTCTACGCCAACGTCTTCGAGCATGGCGCGCTGAAGGCCGGCGAGACCATCATGATCCATGGCGCCACCTCCGGCATCGGTGTCGCCGCGATCCAGATGGCCAAGGCCGCCGGCGCCCGCGTGATCGCCACCGGCCGTGGCGCCGACAAGGCGAATCAGGCGCTCGAACTGGGCGCCGACATCGCCGTCGACACTTCCAGCGAGGATTTCGAGGCGGTCGCCAGGGCCAATGGCGGCGTCGACGTCGTCCTCGACATGGTCGCCGGCCCTTATTTTCCGAAGAATCTCGAGGCGCTGAACACTGGCGGGCGTCTGGTGCACATCGCATCCCTGGGTGGTGGCACGGTGGAACTGCCGATCATGAAGCTGATGATCAAACGCCTCATCGTCACCGGCTCCACGCTGCGTCCCCGCCCAGCGGACGAGAAAGCCCGCCTGACCGCGGAAATCGAGCGCGTGGTCTGGCCGTGGGTCGCCGCGGGCAAGGTCAGGGCGATCATCGACCGTACCTTCCCCCTGGTTGACGCGGCCGCCGCGCATGCCTTCCTGGAGGGCGGCTCGCACGTCGGCAAGGTTGTATTGACGGTCTAATCGGCCGTTGGGAGGTCGACACCCTCGTACAACTCCGCAAGGGGAAACTCGGCCTCAATCTCTGGCATGCGCAGGACGCTGTCGGCGATCAGCAGGTGGCCGACCCAGTCGTCGCCGATCCGCTCGAACATGGTTCCGCCGATAGTATCCTGGGCCAGGATGACATAGCGCTTCACGGAAGGCGTGTTGGCGTATTCGTCGTTCTTGGTGATGATGTCGGTACGGCTCGTGCTTTCGCTGAGCACCTCAAAGATGACCACCGGCTCCGTCACTACCTGGACTCCAGAGTTCACCGGCGCACAGACGACGAAGCCATCGGGATAGCGGATTCGGCCGGCGACCTCGATCTTCAGGTCGCTCCCGAAAAAACGGCATGGCTTGCCGCGTAAGCGGCTTGTCATGGCGGTCGCCAGATTGGCCTGGATCGCTGCATGGTTGACCGTGCCGCCCGCCATGGCGATGGCGCGGTACCCGTCGAACTCATGCTTCAGGGGCTGCCGCTCCTCCCATTCGAGGAAGGCTTCGAGCGTTATCGGCTGGCGAAGCGGCGCGTTCATGTAGCCGATCTTAACAGGTTGCGAGAAAATATTCACTTGCTTTGCTGGCCGAACGCAGGCTTCTGCGCGGCGGGCCACGCCCTCCCAACGGGGCGCTGTCCATCTGCAAGGATGGGAGACATTACTATGAATACCCTCGCCAAGCCGGCCATGCGCCCGGCTCGCCCTGAGTTCTCTTCCGGCCCGTGCGCCAAGCGCCCCGGATGGACAACCGAAAATCTTAGAACGGCTATTTTGGGACGCTCGCACCGTTCCAAGGTCGGCAAGGCGCGCCTGCAGGCGGCTATCGACCAGACCCGCGCTGTGCTGCAGGTCCCGGCCGACTATCTCGTCGGCATCGTTCCCGGTTCGGACACTGGCGCTGTCGAAATGGCCCTTTGGTCGATGCTCGGCCCGCGCCCGGTTCAGTTGTTGGCCTTCGAGTCTTTCGGCAAGGACTGGGTCACCGACGTCGTCAAGCAGCTGAAGATCGATGCCGAGGTGCTCGATGCGCCCTATGGCAAGCTTCCCGACCTGAGCAAGGTCCGCGCCGACGCCGACCTGGTGTTCACCTGGAACGGCACCACCTCCGGTGTGCGCGTGCGCAACGGTGATTTCATCTCCGCCGATCGCGAAGGCCTGACCATCTGCGACGCCACCAGCGCCTGCTTCGCCCAGGAACTGGAGTGGCCCAAGCTCGATGTCGTCACCTTCTCCTGGCAAAAAGCGCTGGGCGGGGAGGCGGCACATGGGGTCCTGATCCTGTCGCCGCGCGCCATAGCCCGCCTGGAGAGCTACAGTCCGCCGTGGCCGATGCCCAAGCTGTTCCGCATGACCAAGGGCGGCAAGCTCAACCGCGAGATTTTCGAGGGCGCGACCATCAACACCCCATCGATGCTCTGCGTCGAGGACTGGCTGGACACCCTCAAATGGGCCGCCTCGATCGGCGGCCTGCCGGAGCTGAAGGCCCGCGCCGACAGCAACCTGGGCGTGCTGGAAACCTGGGTCGCCGCCACCCCGTGGATCGATTTCCTCGCCGAGGATCCCGCCACCCGCTCGAACACATCGGTCTGTCTCAAGGTCGTCGATCCGGCGGTCACCGCGCTGCCGGCCGACGCCCAGGCCGACTTCGCCAAACGCCTCGCCTCGCTGCTGGAGAAAGAGGGCGTCGCCCTCGACATCGGCGGCTACCGCGACGCCCCTCCCGGCCTGCGCATCTGGTGCGGCGCCACGGTCGATACCGACGACCTCCAGGCCCTCACCCCCTGGCTCGACTGGGCCTTCGCCACCCTGTCAGCCGCATAGCAATGCTCTCCTGCCTCCCCTTCTGGGGAGGGACAGATCGCGTAGCGATCAGGGTGGGGAACGCTGAAACATCCAAAATCCCCACCGGTTAGCCCACCAAATTCACGTACCCCACCCTGACGCTTTCAGCGTCTGTCCCTCCCCATAAAGGGGAGGGAGGAAAATCACCCAAAAAGGACCTCCCACCATGGCCCCCCGCGTTCTCATCGCCGACCAGCTCTCTCCCGCCGCCGTCGACATCTTCGTCCAGCGTGGCGTCGAAGCCGACGTCAAGGTCGGCCTGACCAAGGATGAGCTGATCGCCATCATCGGCAACTATGACGGCCTCGCCGTCCGCTCGGCCACCAAGGCGACCAAGGATGTCATCGCCGCCGCGAAGAACCTCAAGGTCATCGGCCGCGCCGGCATCGGCGTCGACAACGTCGACATCCCCGCCGCCACCGCCGCCGGCGTCGTCGTCATGAACACCCCGTTCGGCAATTCGATCACCACC
>JANXTX010000371.1 GCA_025352165.1 Caulobacteraceae bacterium
CCCCACCAAAGCAGTCCCGAAATCGCTCCATCCCGTCCCTCGCGTGCGCCTGTCTGCGCGTCGCGAAGAATCTTGTTCGTCATCCAGCACAACCCCAATTCCGTCTGCGATTCCCCTGGCTTGGGTCCGATAGCCCCTTTCCCACGACCGCCCCGGACGCTATAGCCGTCCCGCAAAATGGAGAGTCTCATGGAGATTCGCGAAGGGCTGACCTTCGACGACGTTTTGCTGGCGCCAGGGCCTTCCGAGGTCATGCCTACCCAGGTGAACACCGTCACGAAGTTCACACGCGAGATAAGTCTGAACATCCCCCTGGTGTCCGCCGCGATGGACACCGTCACCGACAGTCGCCTGGCGATCGCCATGGCGCAGGCTGGCGGGTTGGGAGTCCTGCACCGCAACATGACGGTCGACGAGCAGGCCGACCAGGTGCGTGAGGTGAAGCGTTACGAGAGCGGCATGGTGATCAATCCGCTGACTATCAATCCCGACACGCCGCTGAAGGAAGTCCGCCAGATCAAGGCCCAGCGCCACATCTCGGGCTTTCCCGTGGTCGAGCCGGGCACCGGGCGACTGGTCGGCATCCTGACCAACCGCGACATGCGGTTCGAGCGCTCGGACGACAAGCCGGCCTCGGCCGTGATGACCCATCAGGGCCTGATCACCGTGCGCGAGGGCTGCAGCCAGGAAGAGGCCCGCGATCTGCTGCGCCGTCACAAGATCGAGCGACTGATCGTCGTCGACGATGACTACCGCGCCGTGGGCCTGATCACCGTCAAGGACATGGAAAAGGCCGAGGCGCATCCCCACGCGGCCAAGGATTCCAAGGGCCGGCTGCTGGTCGGCGCGGCCTCGACCGTGGGCGACGCGGGTTTCGAGCGATCGTTGGCTCTGGTCGATGCTGGGGTCGATGTGGTGGTGATCGATACCGCTCACGGCCATTCCAGGCAGGTCGGCGATGCTGTCCGGCGGCTGGCCCGCGAGAGCAACCGGGTGCAGATTGTCGCCGGCAACGTCGCCACCTATGAGGGCGCGCGGGCGCTGATCGATGCGGGCGCCGACGCGATCAAGGTCGGCATCGGCCCGGGCTCGATCTGCACGACGCGGATGGTAAGCGGGGTCGGCGTGCCGCAGTTCACCGCCATCGCCGACGCGGTCCGCGCGGCGCGAGACACCGGCGTGCCGGTGATCGCCGACGGCGGTATCAAGTACTCGGGCGATCTTGCCAAGGCGATCGCCGTGGGGGCCGGGACGGTGATGATGGGCTCGATGTTCGCCGGCACCGATGAGGCGCCGGGCGAGGTATTCCTCTATCAGGGGCGCTCCTACAAATCGTACCGCGGCATGGGCTCGCTCGGCGCGATGTCGCGCGGCTCGGCCGACCGCTACTTCCAGAAGGAAGTCGACGCAATGAAGCTGGTGCCGGAGGGCATTGAGGGCCAGACGCCGTACAAGGGTCCGATCCAGCCGGTGATCCACCAGCTGGTCGGCGGCCTGCGCGCGGCGATGGGCTATCTTGGGGCCGAGGACATTCCATCCTTCCAGGCCCGCGCCCAGTTCATCCGCATCACCGGCGCGGGGCTGCGGGAAAGCCATGTGCACGATGTGATGATCACCCGGGAAGCTCCCAACTATCCGACGTCGGTGTGAGACGTATTTTGTCTCCTCCCTCCCCTTATCGGGAGGGACAGGACGCAATGCGTCCAGGGTGGGGAACGCCGAAGAAGCAGCCAATCTCTCAGGTTGGCGCGGCCGTACCGCTCCCCACCCTGACGCGTTCCGCGTCTGTCCCTCCCCAGAAGGGGAGGGAGGATTCACCGCATGCGTGACGGGGGGCGGATAGCGGCGGCGATCGGGGTTCTGGGCGAGATTGAGGCTCGGCACAAGACGGCCAAGCTGGCTTTGAAGGCCTGGGGCGACAGCGCGCGGTATGCGGGCTCGAAGGACCGCGCGTTTGTTTCGGGGCTGGTGCTGGATGTCTTGCGCAAGCGGCGTTCCCTGGCCTGGATGATGGGCGAGGAGAGCGACCGTGCGCGGGTGCTGGGGGCTCTGGCGCATGCCTGGGGCTGGTCCGCGGCGAGGATTGAGGCGGCAGCGGCGGAACAACATGGCCCCGGCGCGCTCAGTGCGTCGGAGCTTGAGCGAATTTCCACAGCCATCCCCCTGGAAGCCGCCCCAGATCCCATTCGCGGCGACTACCCCGACTGGCTCGATGACGCGTTGGCCCGGGTGTTTGGCGATGAGCGGGCAGGGCAGGGCGCCGCCCTGGCCACCCGCGCGCCGGTCGATATGCGCGTCAACACCCTGAAAGCCGACACTGATGGCGTGCTGAAGGCGCTCGGCCCCTTCGACCCCGAACGCCTGACCCTGATGGACACCGCCATCCGCATCCCCGCGCCGGCGGCCAGCGAGCGCGCGGCGCCGATCGAGGTCGCGCCGGAATTCGAGATGGGCTGGTTCGAGGTCCAGGACCTCGGCTCGCAGATCGCCGCCGCCACCGCCGGCGATATCCGCGGGCAACAGGTGCTGGATTTTTGCGCCGGCGGCGGGGGCAAGACGCTGGCCCTGGCGGCGCTGATGGAGAATACCGGCAAGCTGTACGCCTATGACTCCGACGCGCGTCGCCTGACGGACTCGGTGCGGCGGGCGCAAAGGGCGGGGGTGACCAATTTGCAGGTCCGCTCGCCGATCCACAAGGACGCGCTCGACGGCCTTGAAGCCCGTATGGACCTAGTATTCGTCGACGCGCCCTGCACGGGCTCCGGCGTCTGGCGTCGTCACCCGGACACCAAGTGGCGCCTCTCCCCCGACCAGCTTGCCCGTCGCATGGCCGAGCAGGACAAGGTCCTCACTGCCGCCAGCCGGTTCGTCAAACTGGGCGGTCGTTTGATCTACGTCACATGCTCGCTGTTCGCCGAGGAGAACGAAGACCGCATCGCCGCCTTGCTCGCCGCCCACCCCGACTTCAAAGCCGCCGGGCCGTTCCGCCGGCTGACACCTCTCCACGACTCTACCGACGGCTTCTTCGTCGCGACGCTGTTGAGGCAAGGGTAAATTCTTCCTCCTCCCTCCGAGTAAGGCCTAGCGGATGCACATATCTCGAAGGTGACCCAAGAAACACCTCGCCCGTTTGGGAGAGGGAGGGGCCCGATCGCGCAGCGATTGGGAGGGTGAGGGTCTGAAGCGCTGACAAAAAGACCCTCATCTTCCCACGCCAAGGGGCGTGGGCCCCTTCTTCTCCCAGTCGGGAGAAGTGATTTGTAGATCATCTCCGAGATGAGTGAATCCGGTAGCCCATAAAGGGGCGGGAGGATGACAATGATGACGCCGCGCTGATTCTCCCTTAACACCCTCCCATGACAGCCCCCCGCCATGACCGTGTCCTGATCGTCGATTTCGGCAGCCAGGTGACCCAGCTGATCGCCCGCCGCGTGCGCGAGAGCGGGGTGTATTGCGAGATTCATCCCTATGACCGCGTCGAGGCCATGCTCGACGCGTTTGCCCCCAAAGCGGTGATCCTTTCCGGGGGACCCGCCAGCGCGCACGAAGCCGAAAGCCCGTCCGCCCCCGAGGCGATCTTCAAACTCGGCGTCCCGGTGCTTGGCATCTGCTACGGCGAGATGACCCTCTGCGCCCAGCTCGGCGGCGCCGTCGAGGGCGGGCACGCGCGCGAGTTCGGCCGCGCGAAAATTCATATCGAACGCGAATCCCCCCTGCTCGAAGGCCTCGGCGCCGTCGGCGAGTCCGAGACCGTATGGATGAGCCACGGCGACAAGATCACCGCTATCCCCCCCGGCTTCGAGGTCGTCGCCACCTCCGAGGGCTCGCCCTATGCGGTTATCGCCGACGAGGGCCGGCGCATCTATGGCGTGCAGTTCCACCCCGAGGTCGCCCACACCCCGCGCGGGGCGCTGATCCTGCGCAACTTCACCCACCGAATCGCCGGCCTGACCGGCGACTGGACCATGGCCGCGTTCCGCGGCGAGGCGGTCGCCCGCATCCGCGAGCAGGTGGGCGCAGGCCGGGTGATCTGCGGCCTTTCTGGCGGCGTCGACTCCTCGGTGGCCGCCGTGCTGATCCACGAGGCGATCGGCGAACAGCTGACCTGCGTCTTCGTCGACACCGGCCTGCTGCGCCACAACGAGGCGACCGAGGTCGTCCGCCTGTTCCGCGACCACTACAACATCCCGTTGATCCACGTGGACGCCGGCGAGGCGTTCCTGGGCGCCCTGGCCGGGACGTCGGAGCCCGAAGCCAAGCGCAAGACCATCGGCCGTATCTTTATTGACATCTTCGACAGGGAAGCCGGCCGCATCGAGGGCGCCGCCTTCCTGGCCCAGGGCACGCTCTATCCCGACGTGATCGAGAGCGTCTCCGCCCGCGGCGGTCCGTCGGCGGTGATCAAGAGCCACCACAACGTCGGCGGCCTGCCCGAGCATATGAAGCTGAAGCTCGTCGAACCCCTGCGCGAACTGTTCAAGGACGAAGTCCGCGCCCTGGGCGTCGAACTCGGCCTGCCGCCCGCCTTCGTCGGCCGCCACCCCTTCCCGGGTCCGGGCCTCGCCATCCGCATCC
>JANXTX010000372.1 GCA_025352165.1 Caulobacteraceae bacterium
CAGCAGGGCGTCGAAGTAGTCGAAGATCGCGCCGAACTTGCGATAGACCGACCTATGCGCCTCATCGATGACGATCAGGTCGAAGTGGCCGGGGCCGAACCGCCGCTGACCCTCTCCACCCTGGTCGATCAGATTCATCATCGTCGGATAGGTGCTGACGTACACCCGCCCCGTGGCCGCCTTGTCGGTGACCAGATTGACCGGCGAGGCCGACGGCAGGTGCGCCTTGAAGGCCGCAACCGTCTGGTTCACCAGCGCCGTTCGGTCGGCCAGGAACAGCACCCGCCGCACCCAGTTCGCCTTCATCAGCACGTCGCTGAGCGCGATCACCGTGCGCGTCTTGCCCGATCCCGTGGCCATGACCAGCAGCGCCCGGCGTAGGTGATCCGTCTCGAACGCCTCGGCCACCCGACGGATCGCGCGGCTCTGATAATACCGCTCGACGATCGCGCCATCGATCGGAACCGACGCCAGCGCCTTGCGGGTCGAGCGGCGCAGAATCGCCAGCTCCAGCTCGTCGCGCGTCAGGAACCCCTGGATCGGTCGCGGTGGATGGCGCTGATCATCCCATATCCAGTGCTCATAGCCGTTGGAGTAGAAGATCACCGGCCACTGGCCGAAGCGCCCTTCGAGCGCATCGGCGTACAGCTTCGCCTGCTGCTGGCCGATGCGCGAGTCCTTGCGCGTGCGCTTGGCCTCCACCAGGCCCAAAGGCTTGCCGTCCGCGCCCCACAACACATAATCGACGAAGCCGTCGCCGCTGGAGTTGGGCATGCCGGTGACCGGGAATTCGGTGTCGAGTCCCGGCCGGTCGCAGGCCCAGCCCGCCTCCCACAGCAACAGGTCGATGAACTTGTCGCGGGTCTCCGCCTCGCCGTAGTCGTGCTCGTCGAGCGTTCGCGCATTGGCGGCGCGCACGGCGGCGATCTCGGCCCTGGCTTCGGCCAGCTTGAGTTCAAGCGCTACCCTGCCTTCCTCGCTGGCGCGCGCCTGCGCGTCGGCGGCTTCGCGCGCCTTCACCGCCTCGACATAGCGCCGTGCCGCATCGGTCAGCTGGTTGAGCCGGTCGACCGGCACGGCCGTCGTGACCGGCAGCGCCTCCGCCGAGAATGCGATGTTCGCGGCCGGTTTTGCCCCGCGCCCATAGGTGCGCGCCAACCAATAGGTCAGGTGGAACAGCTCGCGCACCGCCGTCACCCCATCGGCGGCCGGAACGCCGCGCGCTTCGTGCAGCGCCTTGTTACCCAGGTCCTTGACCAGCCGCGCCTTGGCGGTCAGCGCGGCGCCGACCAGGGCCTGGAAGCTCGGCTCATGGATACGGGCGGCGAGCGTGCGCTCATACGGCGGCCGCAATGATCCGTCATGATCGTAGAGCCAGCCGACCATCGCCTCCAGGGTCAGCCGGGCATAACCGCAGGCGATTCGCGCATCGGCCCGCGCCATCGCCTCGGCCCGTGCGGCCAGGTCATGGATGTCGGGGAATTCCGTTGCGAGTAAGGCGAACTGGGTCATCGTGCGCGAAGAGGATTCAGGTCGCGGCCCGGATCAGTTCGATGTCCTTTTTCAGCAAGGTGTTGACCAGGCTGGACAGCGACACGCCGCGCGCTTGCGCGCGCGAACTCGGGTCGGCCAGCACCTCGGGCTCAAGGTGGACTGGCGGGATCAGCTGAACGTCTGCGCGATAGAACTTGCCGCGCGTCGCGCCGCTGAAGTCATATTCGTCATTCATCGGAAGTTCCTTGCTCATATTGTCGCGCCTCACATTTGGTCGGCGAACGCGCCGAGATGATGCGGATCATCGCGCCGTCGTCGCCACCATCGTCATAAGTATGCACCACAACGATCAGCTTGCCTCCACCGCCCACGCCCAGCGTCACCCAGCTCTTCCGCCGCGTCGTGGTCCTCGTCGAGGCGAGACAGGTGCAATGGATCGAGGAAGACGTCCATCGCGTCGTCCAGCGACACGCCATGCTTGGCCGGATTGCTCGCCGCCTTCGCCGGATCCCAGTCGAACGCATAACGCACGGTTTAAAGTTCGCCGCGGAAAGCACGGTGCTGGAGGGCGACGAAGAGGGCGTCCAATTCAAGCATGCTCCGCTCCGATTGTGAACGAGTCCGATCGAGACACTGAACTTGTTTCGAAAATTCAGCTTGAAGTTTCAGCGGCGGCAACCTGACTTTGAAAGATCGACACGCAGGGAGTGGCAGGTGCTTTACGGTTGAACCCGAGCTATGAAGGCGAAACTGTTCCTTAAAGAACTTATTCAAAAATTCATATAGTAAAAACTCAGGTAAGCATCGTTTCACGTCTGTCCTGTATAGCATGAGGCGCTGACCCAAAAATACGTTTTCGTCTGATTGAAGTATACCAACCTCGCCAACTGGTGCTTCTCTCGTCAGAATGATGTCTCCCCGCCCTGGGGTGGCCCGGCGGTTCCAGCGTTGGAAGGTATCTTTTGTAACAAATCTGGTCGATGAAAGGTCGACCCGTCCCAAGCGAACATTTGTAGTTCTAATCATCTTGAAGTCAGTCCCTGTTGTGGCCAGTGGAGCTGTTCGATTAACGCAGTCTACGATAAGGTTGCAGACATCGTCGATGTTTGCAGTGGGCCGATCGTGATCGTTCTGGACCAAATCGCCGAACAGTGTTGAGAACAACCGGTCGCCTAGTGAGGCTACGATATCTAGCGCTTCCCGCCGCTTCCGCCGCAGTTCATCGGCTTGGTCGAGGATCGCCGCAATCCGCCGCTGCTCGTCGGGCGGGGGAAGAGGGATTTCCAGGGCTTCAAGAAACGCGCGAGGCACCCGTCGTTGGTAATTGCTCACCCTCCTTTTCGGGGCTGACCGGGCG
>JANXTX010000325.1 GCA_025352165.1 Caulobacteraceae bacterium
CCGCGCCTTGGCGTTCTTGATGTCCCTGGGGGACACCAGCGCCAGCTGGGCGCTCACCTGGCCTGGCGTCAGGCCGCCGAACTGCGCCTCGATGTACCGCGCCAGGTCGATCGACCGTTTGTTCGCCACGCCCGGCGGCCGTCCCCGACGCCGCGCAGGCGCCGTCGTAGGGAGGGTCAAAGGCAGCTGGTCCATTTAGCACCCATTTTTTAGACCGGTTTCATAGGTTTCACGCCCGGTTTCGAGATTTATTAGTATTTTCCAACACTTAAGCCTTGAGAAACCGAGAAACCGAGAAACCAGTATATCCCCTTATGTGCGCGAGGCTTTGGGCCATAGATCAACGCGCGTATACGCGGGAGGCCGGTTTCATGGTTTCATGGTTTCATAGAGCCTAAGACATTGTCCCGATTGGATAATCTCGAAACCGGCCTCCGGTTTCACAGGTTTCACGTTCGGTCGCGTCTAATGGTGCGCTTACACGCTAACCCTGCCGGGGTTCGGGTCGGATGACAAGAGCCACCCCCTCTCATGGCCCCGCGCCGCTAAGCCATTCGCTTAGCTTGGACCACCGCCGCCGGCCCGATACGTTGCGCACGGCGATGGCGACCGCCTTCTTCTGTCCCACGAGGACCACCAGCCGCTTGCCCCGGGTGACACCCGTGTAGAGGAGATTTCTTTGCAGCATGGCGTAGTGCTGGGTCATCACCGGGATCACGACCGCAGGGTACTCCGATCCCTGGGACTTGTGGATCGTCGCCGCATAGGCCGGAACAAGCGTGTCCAGCTCCCCAAGACCATAGGTCACGGTCCGGCCGTCGAAGCTGGCCGTCAGTTCGCTCTCCTCGGCGGCGACATCGTCGATGTAGCCTATGTCGCCGTTGTAGACGTCCTTGTCGTAGTCGTTCTCGATCTGCATGACCTTGTCGCCGGGCGCGAAGGTCCAACCGAAGCGTTCGACCTTGCGCTCCCCGGCCGGATTCAACGCTGCCTGCAACGCGATGTTCAGGGAGCGCGCGCCGGCGCCGCCACGGTTCATCGGGCAAAGCACCTGGATGTCGCGGATAGGATCCAGGGAGAACCTCTGGGGAATCCGTGTCTTGACGAGTTCGACGATGCGCGCCGAAGCGGTCTCGGGATCGTCCGCCTGTACGAAGTAAAAATCCGTGTCGCCGTCCGGCCGTGAGAGGTCTGGAATGACGCCTCGATTGATCCTGTGGGCGTTGGTGATGATCCGACTTTGCGCCGCCTGCCGGAAGACCTCGTCGAGGCGAACCACGGGGATGGACCCCGAGCCGATGATGTCGGCGAGAACCTGGCCAGGACCGACCGAGGGGAGCTGATCGATATCGCCGACGATCAGGAGCGCGGCATGATCGGGGACTGCTTTCATAAGTGCGTGCATCAGCGGCACGTCGACCATTGAGGTTTCATCCACGACCAGCAGGTCGCACCGCAGAGGATTGTCCGCGTTGCGTTTGAAGCCCCCTGCCCTGGGATCGGTCTCCAACAGCCGATGGATCGTCTTGGCTTCGAAGCCGGTGGCTTCCGTCATCCTCTTGGCCGCGCGGCCCGTGGGGGCGCACAGGAGCAGGTTGACGCCCTTGGCGGCCAGAATCCGCAGGATGGCGTTGACGATGGTGGTCTTGCCCACGCCCGGGCCGCCGGTGATGACGAGGACCTTCAAGAGCAGGGCCTGCCGGATGGCCGCCGTCTGGCTCTGGGCCAGTGTCAGCCCGGTCTTCTGCTCGATCCAGGGTATGGCCTTGTCGGGATCGATGTAGCGCCAGGGCAGCGCTCCATCGCGGAGGCAAAGCAACCGCTCGGCGATGCCCTGCTCGGCGCGATAGAGGCCGGCCAGAAAGATGCAGGGCGCATTGCCGACTTGATCGGCGACGACCGTTCCCTCGGAGAGTTCGAGCGTCAGGGCCGACAGAACCAGCGGCGCGGGAACCTCCAGCAGGTCCACGGCGAGCGGCGTCAATTCCCCGGTCGGCAGCCCGCAGTGTCCCTGGTCCATGGCCTGGGTCAGGGCGTAGGAAATGCCCGCGCGAACCCGGATCATCGCCGTCTTTTCGATGCCGAGTTTCATCGCGATGGCGTCCGCCGTCTTGAACCCGATGCCGCGAATGTCGCGCGCCAGCCGATAGGGGTTCTCGCTCATGACCTGAACGGCGTCCGAGCCGTAAGTCTTGAAGATCCGCACCGCCCGGGCCGTGCCGACGCCGTGACTATGCAGGAAGACCATGATCTCCCGGACGACCTTCTGGTCGGCCCAGGCGCTCGTGATCCGCTTGGCGCGAACCGGGCCGATCCCCGCGACCTCATGCAGACGCTCGGACGATGACTCGATGACGTCGAACACCTTCTCGCCGAAGGCCCTCACCAGCTTCTTGGCGTACACCGGGCCGATCCCCCGGATCATCCCAGAACCGAGATACTTCTCCATCCCCTCGATGGAGGTCGGCTCGGAGGCGCGCAGGAAACGCGCCCGAAACTGCTGGCCGTGGCTGCGGTCGTTGGTCCACTCGCCCGAGGCCGTGATCCATTCCCCCGGTGATATGGTCGCCGCATGCCCCACAACGGTGACCAGATCGCGATGGCCCCGAGCCTTGACCCGCAGCACGCAGAAGCCGCTGTCGGCGTTGTGGAAGGTCACACGCTCCACCAGACCGGCGAGGACCTCATGAACGGTCGTTTGGGTTGCCTGGATCGCCACGAAGCTTCGCTCTTGCATCCGATCCACAAATGAACGAAGCGCGGAGCTCCGTTGCCCACCAGGCCTGCAGCACTCAAGCAAGGACAGGCTATGTGTGATGGTGATGCGTTTATCACATATAGCACGATCCGAGGTGGTCAGGGTTGGGTCTCTCTCTTGGCCAACACCGTGCTCAACTTCGCTGCTGATGGGTAGAGGTTCCAGGCCTCTCTTGACCGACAGGCGCAGGAGTCTCACGTTGCGCCCATGGGGATTTTCAGCAAGTTGGCGGCAACGACCGCGGTTCTCGCGCTCGCAGGGTGCGCAACACCTTACCAGGAGATGGGTGCCCTCGGTGGCGTCAAAGCAACGCGCTTCAGCGCCGACACGGTCCTGATCACCGCAAAGGGCAACGCCTATACAGACGAGGACACGGTCCAGGCCTATGCAATGCGTCGAGCCGCCGAAGAAACCATAGCGGACGGCTATGACCTGTTTCGAATAGAAGGCGACGCGGACCGTACACGGTCGGGAACGGCAAGCTTTGTTTACGCCGGCGGCAATCGCCGAAGCGCCTTCGCTAGCGCTTTTTCAATCCCGATGATTGAGCCCGGTCAAACGCTGACGATCAAGATGATCAAAGGCCCGAAGCCGGAACCAATGCCCGATGGTCTTTTCGATGCTCGCGAGGTTGAAAGCTACCTCGCTGGCGCACCCTATGCAGGCCACAAAAATTGCAAACCCGACGCCAGCGGAAAGATTGTATGCATATGAAGCGGGTTCTGCTTGGGGTGCTTGGCGCTCTGTTTTTTGGGCACTCGCCAGTGGTCGCCGGAATCCTGGACTACGGCTTGGGCAATGCGGACGCTCGCGTTCCATTTGGCAAAGACGCCTTCAACATTTGGATCGGCGGTAACCGCACTTCATTCATGATCGAGCCGGCCTGGAAATCAATTCTCGGCGGGGGTGGTCACTTCCCCGACGCAGTGTGGCGAATGGTGGCCGAAGCTTTTGTAGCACCGGTCGGGTGTGGAATATCGGACGTGCACCCGTTCTCGCGAATGGGAGCGGCCTGGAAGGCAATGTACGTTTGCCCGGCCGGTGTGGATTTGCCGGCGCTGGTAAAAGCGCAGCACGCGCAACTTAAGCAGGGAGACCCGCTACAGTCAGTGCCGCCCTCAGATCCTTCTGCGACACCGAAAGCCAAACCTAGCGTGTCGTGAATTAACGGAGCGGGAACGCGGCCTGCCGTTGGCTTACCGCCCCAGCAACGTCGCTGCGTCGGGTGGCGGTTCGCCTCGTCGACCAGCTGGCGCGCCTGGTGATCGCAGAGCGCGGGGCACCCCCCTTTCTTTTTACTCTTGATAACAGATTTTATCAAGAGTACTAGGGAGGCCCTGGAGCCATATGTCAGCCGTCATCACAGCCGTCACCCTTGATCCCCAACAGCCCGCCGAGGTCGTCCCCGGCGGCCGGCTGCTGACGGCCGCGCAGTTCCACCGCCTCGCCGACGTGCCGCCCGAGGTCGAGTGGTTCGCCAACCTGACCAACCCGAACACGCGACGCGCTTACGAGAACGCCGTGCGCGACTTCGTGATCTTCGCCGGCATCCTGCGGCCAGAGGAATTCCGCACGGTGACGCGGGCGCATGTGATCGCCTGGCGTGACGAACTGGTCGGACGCGGCCTCGGCGGAAGCACGATCCGCCATCGGCTCGCCTCGTTGGCGTCGCTCTTCCAATACCTGTGCGGCCAGAACGCCGTCACCCACAACCCGGTCAAGGGTGTGCAGCGGCCGACGGCGGAAACAGCGGAGGGCAAGACGCCGGCGCTCGGCGACCACCAGGCGCGCGAGCTGCTGGGCGCGCCGATCGGCGACGGCGTGCGCGGCAAGCGCGACCGCGCCCTCCTCTCGACGCTGCTCTTCCACGCCCTGCGGCGCGACGAGCTGTGCAAGCTGAAGGTCAAGGACTTCCGGCATGCGCGCAAAGGCGTGCCGCACCTGAAGGTGCAGGGCAAGGGTGGCAAGACACGGTATCTGCCGCTGCATCCTGGGACGAACGGGCTGATCAGCGACTATCTCGACGCGGCGGGCCACGGCGCAGACGAAGCCGGCGCGCTCTTCCGCCCGGTGCGCAACAACCGTACCGGCGATCTCGGCCAGGCGATCACGCCCGATGGCGTCTATAAGCTGGTGCGCGCCTATTCAGGCAAGCTGGGCTTCGAGATTGGGGCGCATGCGCTGCGCGCCACGGCCGCGACCAATGCCCTCGATCATCAGGCCGACATCGCCAAGGTGCAGGAGTGGCTCGGGCACGCCAACATCGCCACGACGCGGATCTACGACCATCGGCGTACGCGTCCGGAGGACAGCCCGACGTTCAAGGTCGCCTACTGAGGACGCCTGCCGCGCGCTGACTGGAGCGCAAACAAAAAGGAAGCAGGGCTCAGCTCATGCACCCGCTCTCGACGAGCTTGCAGAGATTGGCAGCGACAAGCGAATTAGCTTAGCCATTTGATGTGTGAGTACCATGTGATTCAAGGGGCGCGAAAAATGGCACAAAAGCGAGTCAAACAAGTGGGGACCTTTGAAGACAGATTTTTAAAATGCCTTGAGAGATTATCAGACAGAAAGGACGTCGCTGTCAGCAATTCTAAGTTGATGGAAGAGTTGGGGTGGCAAGAGGACAGGTATGAAAAAACTAGAGACATCTTGATTGCGCGCAAAATAATTAAGACCTCTTTAGGCCGAGGCGGCCCGATTAAGTTCGTAAAATTGCCTGAAAAACTTGTAAAAGAGCGAGAGCCGCTAAAAGTATTTATTTCGTATAGTCACAAAGACGAGGAGATTACGCAATTTCTGCTTGACCACCTGTTTCCTCTTGAGCGTTTGAAAATGATTAAGATCTGGTGTGACAGGCAAATAAAACCAGGAGATGAGTGGGGAGGTGAAATCTCTAGCAGTCTAGAAAGTGCTAACATAATAATATTAATTGTAAGTGTGGATTTTATAAAATCAACATATTGCTACGACGTAGAGTTGGAACGCGCAATTGAGCGCCATAATAATAAAGAGGCTAGGGTTATTCCGGTGATTGCTCGCCAATGTGTGTGGCGTCATTCGCCATTCCGAGACCTGCTGGCCTTACCAAAAGATGGTAAGGCTATCTCTACATTGAATCGTGACGACGCTCTGACAGCTGTAGCTGAAGCCATTTTTAAGATCGCCGACGAGATGCTTAAGCCGGAGAAGCCCCAAGCGAATTGAGCCAGATGTCGCGCACTTTGTGGTGGCGGTGATCAGCGATCGCGGTGCCCGAGGCGCGGATTCTATGTGTGATTGTGTCCTTTATCATACATAGGAGGGGAAGGGAATCTCTCAGGCGAATTTCGCGGTCCGATGTCTCGTTTGGTTGACGGAAGACACCCCGCGCGTATTCTCCACCCCGCACGTTGGGAGCCCACTTTGAGCAATCAGAACGATCCGGCCGAAGTCGAGCGTTTGCGCGCGAGGCTCGCGCAGCTCGAAGCTAAAAAGCCCTCGAAGTCGGGCTGGGGATTTTCGGGAGGATTTTTTGGCTGCTTTGGCGTTCTCGCCGCAATCATCATCCTAATTGTGGTCTTGATGGGTATAGGCCGGTGCTCCCGAGATGTTGCGAGCACTACGCCATCTAACGACGCATCCAATGCAGTGGCTGGCAGCTCGGCACCGGCTGACCCTTGGGTCTATAATTCAACAACCGATGCTATGAACGACGCCAAAACAAAGACAGCCTGTACGACGTCTACAAACCAAATTAACCAGTCATTCCCTTATCACAACGTCAGTGCTGAGCTCTGTATCCGACACAGCCCGCGCAGCGGTCTAGATGCTTACGTAACACTTGATGGTGACGGACAAATCTTGTGTGGCATTGAGTCATGTTCCGTGCCGGTACGCTTTGATAAAGGTTCGATGCAGCATTTTCCTGGCGCAGGGGCGAGAGATAACTCTAGCAATATAATATTTATTAATCGGACTGAAGCGTTTCTAAATGGTGTAAAAAAATCGTCGGCCACTGTGGTAGAGGTAACTATGTTTCAAAATGGTAGTCAGGCCCTGACATTTAACACGGCGAGCTTGAAGTGGCCCTGATTGAGGTATTTATAAGGAATCCGTGATGAAAAGTCAGGAAATGAGGGAAAGGATAATCGTCGCCCTCATGGTAGAGGCTGAATCAAAAGGGCTAGATGCGTTTCTTGATCCAGCGTCGGTGGCCGATGCTTTCAATATCGACAGAAAGGTTGGTCAGCTTAGATTAATCGTTGATGACTTGAGCAATCGCGGGCTTGTGCGTAATACGCAAACTATGGGTGGAGGCGACGAAGGCGGCCTTATGCTGCGGTTGACCAATAGGGGCGTAGAGGCGGCCGAAGAAATCCTAGAAGCTCATCCGGAATATGGACAGCCTATCATACCGGCGGCGGGCCGGTATGTCACGCTGTCGGACAATCAACGTGGAAATATCCATGGTGATCTTGAAACTCTTAAGGCGCAGGTAGAAGCCACGAATGACGCCTCTGAGGAAGATCGTCAGATCGCACTCAGCGAGATTGCCGCCTTCGAAACCACGATTATCCAGCCCCGCATATCCGCCGAACTCATAGATCGATTTGTGGCGCGCGTATTGAAGTGGATGGTGAAGGTGTTCGGGGAAGCCATGGTCAAGGTGGTCACAGAGGCGCTGATTGCGAGGCTGACCGGGCTGGGGGGCTAGGGTCGCCTGTGCACGGCGATGATGATCGCGCGCGCAGGGAAAGGCGTCGGTGGCGGCCTCCCCTTTTGGGCGTAACCAGCGATTTCCGATAATGGACCTTAGAGTCTGACAGGACTCTGTCTTACAAAACGGCCTCTCAGCCGCACGGATCCGCCAGAAGCCCGCGCCCGCCTTTGCCACATGCGCCACTGAGCACCTTTTCGTCCGAAGAAAGACGCCATCAACCGCCCCTGGCGAGCGGATTGACCCTCACCGTCCGGGTGAAAGTCTCGCCGTTCGCGCGGCCCATTTCGATCTCCACGTCGACGGGCTCCACCCAGCCGGGCGTGAACATGGCAAAGAACAGGATGGGCTCGCCCCGGAGCTGATGGGCTGGCAAGACGATTTGCAACGCCAGTCGAGGAAGCGGCGGCGGCGGCGAGACGGGCCGTTGGAGCCCGTCGCTGTGAACCAAGCGCACCCGATCGGGATTGAGGCTACTGGCGCTGAGCACCGACCACAAGGGCAGTGGCGCGCAGCTCAGATGGGTGATGGATATCAGCCGGCCGCCGAAGGACGAAGACAGTTCCTCGATGGCCAGGCCAGGGCGTTGCGCCTTAGTCTGTCTGTGCAAATCCTCCGCTTGCAGCGCCAGCGCGTCCTCCTGGAGCCTCACCGACCGCTTGGCGTGTTTGGCGGCGGATTTCGCGTAGAGAAGTCCAGGGATTCCGATGACCGCCGTCACGACCAGCCCCAAAACAGCGAGCAGCGATTCCATCCGGCGATTAATGGTGAGGAATCGTCAGCTGTCTATCGGCCTGGCAATGACAAAGGGCCGCTTTCGCGGCCCCATTCACGGAAGCGGCAGGCTTGTCATCACCGACGCCGCTCCGGCTCTCCCTTAGGGGGAGAGTCTCACAAGTCCCCGAGGGGAACGATTTGAATATGGGCCAGGTCGAGGGCGGTTGCAACGGCGCGGCGGATCGCCTCGAAGTCGGCCGCCGGCAGGACGGGGACGACATATTGCCGCTTGGGGCCTTTCACGCGGTCGAGGCGCGCGAGGGAGACGGTGGCGACCATGTCGCACTTGGCCCAGCAACGCACGGAGGCCTTGCCGGGCATGGGGTTGGCGGCGAGCGGGTGGTGATGATCCTCCAGCGCCGTGGGCATGGTGGTGGAGAGCGGCACGATCGTGACCAGCTGGCGGTTCTTGCGGTTGCGGGCGATCACCACGACGGGGCGGACCTTGATCATCTCGGGCACGACATTGCCCTTGAAATCGCACATCACGACGCAGCCGGGCCGGGGTTGATAGAGCAGAGCCATCACCCCTTTTAGGCTGGCCGGCGCGCGAGGGAATGGAGATCTGGGCGCGTCCCCGCGGGGACCGGGCTCTATTCGCCTACGCTCACCAAGCCGCTGAAAACGCGTCTCGGCCCTTTCGGGCGACGATCCCATCGCGCGGTTTCGCGTCTCGCCTGCATCGAGGAGGTTTCGGGCGCGGAGAGACCGAACGTTGAGGTCCGGCCGGTCACGCTCCTCCCGGGCCTTCGGCCCTCCTTGGGGCGCGCCCACTGCGGGCGCTTCGCGCCGGCCGACCCTCGCCGGCGCGTCCCGCCCGCGAGGGCGGGCTCCTTGCAGCCTCGCCTTGGCCCGCGCACGCGCGCCGGCGTGTGCGGCGTCGACCGTGAGGTGGCGCGCTCAGGACGAGTCCCCTCCCCTTCCCCACGAAAGGCATCCGGGCTTCGAGGCTGGGGAGAGTGTGGACCAGGCCCGCCGCCGGTCAACCCAGCTCGCCATGCTCGGCTTCGCCTGCGCGTGGCTCCGCTCCCCAAGGGGGGCGCGCTGCGCGCGGGGTGTGACCGCCGGCTCAATGGCCCGGTCCCCCTGTCTCCCCATGAAGCCGCGGGATGGTCCGCGGTGAAATCAAAGGGAGATCACCATGAGCGAGGAACAAACCACCAGCCGGGGCCGCAAGTCCACACACCGCCTCTACCGCGTCGAGGGCCAGGGCGAGTCGGCCACCTGGAATCCGATCGGGGCCGCCTGGCCGAACCGGGACGGCCAGGGCTTCAACATCAGCTGCGAGGCGGGTCCCCTGCAGGGCCGCCTGGTCATGCGCCTGATCACGGCGCGGGACGACGCCAAGGGGGGTCAGTCATGACCCCCTCCCCTCTCGGCCAGGCGCTGATCCGCGATCTCAACGACAGCTTCCGCGCTGACGGTCCCAAAGCGGCCGGCCAGTGGATGCTCACCCGGGGCGTGCGCGCCCTGGGTGAGGACCTGATCGCGTGCGTGGTCGCCAAGGTGCGGGCGTTCGATCGCTTCGACGAAGACAACGATCCTCACGGCGAGCATGATTTCGGGGCGTTCGAGGTGTGCGGCCAGGCCCTGTTCTGGAAGATCGACTATTACGACGTCGACCTCGAGAACGGCTCCGAGGATCCGGCGAACGCCGCGATCACGGCCCGGATCCTGACGATCATGCTGGCCGAGGAGTATTGAGTCGCTCGCCGGCGGCGTCCACGCCGCCGGCGTTCTCTCCCCTCTCCTTCTCGGCGTCGGCCTGGGCGCGGCGGGAGCGCCGCCTACCCGCCCCTTTTCAAGGCGGCCTTCGGCCTGGTCTTTTTGTCCCACCCGGCGGCTCGGTTCACCGAACGGTCGCGACTTGTCGGCGGCGCTGGAGAGTCGCCGGCGCTGATCGCCCGTGAGCCGCCCGATTGACCCCGTGGAATATTCTTGACCGAATCGGGCGATCTAGGAGATGATCGCAATTGCAATTGTGCACAAATGCACGGTTGCCAGGTTGCACATGAAGATCATCAGCGTCGCCATGCAAAAGGGCGGAGTCGGGAAATCCACCCTCACCCGTTCCCTCGCCGTGGCGGCGGCCCAGGCGGGCCTTAACGTCCTGGTCCTCGACATGGACAATCAGCAGAGCACCAAACAATGGGCCGCCCGCCGAGACGCCCCCCTCCCCCTCGTTAGCTTCACAACCGAGATCGATTTGCCCGGCGAGCTGGACCGCGCCCGCGCCGCCGGCTGCGAGCTGGTCTTTATCGATACGCCGCCCGCCCGGAGCACCGAGGCTCTGACGGCCGTCGAATATTCGGACCTGGTTCTGATCCCCTGCACGCCGGATATAGAATCCTATGAGCAGCTCCCCCGGACACTGCGTGTCGCCCGCGCGAGCGAGAGGCCAGCGGCGGTCGTTCTCACCATGGCGACCCCCAACAGCCGCAGCGAACAGGAAACGGCGCGCGAAGTGATACAGGCCATGGGCGGCGCGCAGATGGTCGGCGTCGTTCACCGGCTCAAGGTTCACCGTGACGCCAGCCGCGAGGGGCTCTCGGCCGCCGAGCTTGAGCCCGGCGGCAAGGCCGCTTGCGAGATCGCCGGTCTCTGGGATTGGGTCGGTTCAGAATTGCAATTGAGCACAAGTGCAATTGTGCACACACGGAAGGCATCATGAGTCGCGCAGCTGCCAAGGCCAACGATTTTCTATCGAAGATGAACCTGGCCCAGCCTGAGCCCGAGGGCTCGCCGGCCCGGGCCAAGCCCGTGGCGGAGACTCCCAGGCCGGCGAGGGCAGGGGGCTCGCGCGCCGGGCTCAAGCATATCGGGGCTTATCTGGACCGCGAGAGCGTCGAGAAGGTCGCGCTGCTGCGCGCGCGCCTCGACCTCGACAATTCCCAGCTCATCGAGCTAGCGATCGCGCGGCTTTACGCCGACGAAAGCGCCAAGCGGAAATTCGGGGACGCATGACCCGGCGGCAGGACCCGCACCCCATTCGCGATTTCTTCATCGCCGATATCATCGACTATGCGCCCAAGGACGAGCGCACGATGATGGAGCGGCCGTTTTTCTCGCTCGCCAAGCGGAAGCGAAACAAGCCGATCGAATACGAGAGCGACGACGGGGAGGTATGGGTCAAGGTCCAAGCCCACCCCGAATATGGCATGGCGACCATTTGGGACGCGGATATCCTGATCTGGTGTATTTCGAAGATCGTGGCCGATCGCGACCGTGGGCAGAACATGGAAAGCGCGACCATCCAGACGACGCCCTACGAGCTGTTGAAGGGCATTGCGAGGGGTACCAGCGGCACGGAGTACCGGCGGCTCTTCGAGGCTATGCAGCGCCTGCGTTCGACCCGCATCGAGACGAATATCCGCGCCGGCCGAAATAAATTCGCGGATTTCAACTGGCTGGCCGAGCTAGAGGGGGAGGGGAACATCGACACCCCCGAGCAGATGGAGGCCGTGCGCTCGATCGCCTTGACGCTCCCGAGCTGGATCTATCGCGCGATCATCAAGAGCGACCATGTCCTGACCCTCGATAGAGAGTATTTCTTGCTCACAGGCGGGCTCGACCGCGCGCTCTATCGGCTCGCGCGAAAGCACGCCGGCAACCAGCCGCAGGGCTGGAGGTGCACAATTGCACTATTGCACAAGAAGACCGGGAGCGAGAGCGCTTCAAAGAAGTTCGCCGAGATGATGCGGCGCGTTGTGAAGGCCGACAAGCTGCCGCGCTATCAAATGACCTGGACCACCACGCAAGACGGCTCAGCGGCCGTGCATTTCGTCGATAGGGCCATCGTCGAGCACCAGGCCGAGGAAAGGCGCAAGGACGAGGCCAGGAAGCGCCAGGAGCGGATCGCGGCCGAGAACGCCAGGGCGGCTTTCATAGACGCCGGCGGCCGACCAAGCCGCCGCTCGATTTAGCCCGCAACTAGGCGCTCAACTGTCTACCGAGAGGTGGCGGCGGCCGGGATCCGGCGGAGCGCCTGAGAGCAGACGTTCCCAACCCGTGCTGTGGGTGGTGAGCGGACATACGCTTGGGAGAGCCGTTAGGCGGATGGGGGAGCATGCGACGTCCGCGCCGCGAAGCGTCACATGGGGTCGTGCGTCACGTCGCCCACGCCGGCCTTACGCTCAGACGCGTAGATATCTTTGAGGTCGTCCTTGCCCGCGACGACGGCCTCTTCCGCGCCGATCAATATGCCAAGCCAACTCCTGTATTTGTCGATGGAATTGGCGCTGTTGGTGAGCAAGACCAGATATTCTCGCAGGTCTTGCGGTGTGGCGACGGAAAAATCAGGCTTACCGTCGGGCAACGTCAATATCTGCCTGTTGAAACCGCTTACCGCGCCTATCGTGTTCAGACTGTCCTGCCGGTAGAGATCCAGGTGAGTTTGAACATATTCAACTTCGGCATAGGCGGTTACTTCGTCTTTGGTGAGGAGATTCGTCTTGCCGCCGGATCGGGCGGAACGCCAGATGGGAATGTCAGGCGAGGCACAGGTCGGTTCGTCGTTGGGCTCATGCGCCGCAAGGCTCCGCCCCTGCCAGACTGTGGCCTGCACCTGCGCGATCCGCTTGTTCAACCAGAGTAACTCGTAGTCGCTCTGGGCCTCGCATTCTTGGGAGTCCGCCAGAATCTGGCGCGACTCTGCGCGCAGGTCCAATCGCAGAGCCGAGACTTCAACGTTTCGATGCACGGCTTCGACGGCTTGCTCGCACGCCAGAGCTATGGCGATGCCCACCACGATTATGCTGATCTCGGACAGGAACTCGCGCAGGCTGTGCGCCGCCTTCGGCTTGTGGATGTGCATTTCGTCCCCGGCCTCGTCAGTAAGGGCCAAGTCGCTCGCTTCCGTCCTGAAATCGTCCGACATGCGCCGCTCCGCCTAGCGTTGTGGATAACGGCCCCACCATGAAGGTCAACAAGTCGGCAACGGCGGCGGCCCATGGGACCGCTTCGGGTCGCACTCTGCCCGCAGCCCACACCCACAAAGCCGGCGTTCGATGTTCGTGGTTCGTTTTACCTTAGCGTTGCTCAGCTAACAACCGTCGCGCTGCCCTCAACTATCGTGTTTTCGGGGGCCGTTTCGCAATCGTAACGGATGGCGGCGAGGCCCAAAGCCGCCCCCAACCGTCATGCATTGCGCCTGGGAGGCGGGTGTTGCAACGATTGGCGACTCAGAACCGACCCAGCGCCGGCAAATCCCCTGCAGAGGGGCGGCTATCGTGTTTTCAGGGGCGGGGTTTAGCCCTTGCGGCCTGTGGATAAGTCCCGCGCCCTATCGTGTTATCGGGGGCTAAACCTATCGTGTTTTCAGGGGCGGCTGACTCGTGTTTTCAGGGGCCGAACTATCGTGTTTTCAGGGGCGACGCTCTTGGCTAAGCCCCTGATTCAACGCTCTGAATCAGGCATTTGATTCGGCTTAACTCTTTAACTTCCTTTATTTAACAGAGTCTTCTTAACGCCAAAGACGGCGACCCTGAAGGGTCGCCACACGGCGTTCGCTACCGCTCACGAGTCGTTTATTGGAAGGGGGAAATGATTTGCGCATCTCCACCCTCTGGCAAGGAAGATTAAGGAGCGCGGCTCACGCCGCCGCGCAAGTTTAAGTGTGCGAAGTGCGCCGCTCAGCGGCGCAAAGAGGCTTTCCGAGGAAGAAAGAAAATGTGCGTACGGTTGACGTATTGCGTAAAACCTGCTACCTGTAGGCATGATAATCGACTTCAAAAACAAACGGACTGAGGCCTTCGCCAATGGCGAGCGGGTCCGCGAGTTTTCGGGGTTCGAGCGTCAGGGCTGGAAGCGGCTGGAAATTCTCGACGCCGCCGCCAGCCTTGAGGACCTGCGGGCCTTGCCGAGCAACCGCCTGGAGGCGTTGCACGGCGACCGCGAAGGGCTTTTCAGCATCCGCATCAATTTGCAGTGGCGGATTTGCTTCGAATGGCCCCACGGCGCGGCCGGGCCGTCGCAAGTCGAGATCGTTGATTATCATTAGAGGAGGAGAGCCGATGTCCAGACCCCCGACCCACCCCGGCGAAATCCTCGCCGACGAGCTGAAGGAAATCGGCGTGACGCCGACCGAGCTGGCGCGCCAGGTGGACGTTCCGCCGAACCGGATCTCCGAAATCATCCGCGGCCGGCGCGGGATCACGGGCGACACGGCTTT
>JANXTX010000419.1 GCA_025352165.1 Caulobacteraceae bacterium
GCCCTAAAACCGAACACAATAGGCCGTCCCGTTTTCTCGGGCATGAGGAGCGTTGGTGGGTTCAGGGGTCCGAGGGAGGGGGCGGCGGCGCGCGTTGGTCGCGGCGGCTTTTGCCGTCACGACCCATTTGGCGATCCTTGGATTATTTCTGTATGCGATGCCGCGCATCTTATCCGACGCGAGAGAAAGACGCGCGATTTCCCTGGATATCGTCGCCTCTCCCCTGGTCCAGAAACGCACGATTTCCCAGCCACGTCTTCCCCGGCCGGACCATGACCTCGCCGGTCCGGACGCGCGTGAAGCGCCGCCCGTCGCCATCCTGTCGCCTCCCCATCCAGCCAACGCCGAACCGGCGATGCAGGCGCCTTCCGCGTCGCCGGAGACGGCCGACAGCGCGGCTCTCGGCAGGGCGCTTCGCGGCGGCATCATCGGCTGCAGGCATGCGGACCTCGCCAATCTCACGGACGCGGAGCGACAGCACTGCCGGGACAGCTTTGTGGTCGACAGGGGAAACACCGCCGATCTCAGCCAGTCCGCCGTTCCGCCAGAAAAGCGCGCCGTATTCGACGCCGCCTGGACGGCTGACCATTCACCGCAACATATGGCGGGGGTCGCCTGCCTGGCTGTTTTCGGCGGCGGCAAACTCAGTGGCTGCACCCCTCCGAGGGCGTCAGGCTTGGCCCCCTGCCCTGCTATGTCTTCACTCCCAAGGCCACATTCTCGGTCAACTCGCCGCATCCCCCCGGATGGTGAAATAGGTCGTTGGTACAATAGGTCAGGCAGCATGACCCAGGGCAATCGGGTGAACGACAACCGCGTTGGGAACCTGTGCGGGATCAGGGGATACAGTAATTATCTCATCTGATCGCCATCGTTCGCCACGGGCCAGTACCTGGCAATTCAGTTTTGTGTCCCCTGATCACCCGGTCATGCCGATCGGCAGGATAGCGATCGCCCCCGATCATGAGCCAGATTTCGTGTTGGAGCGGGTGGGATAACCTCCCACCATCACCATCGAACGTGACGATCCTCGCCATCATCGAACCGACGCGGTAAACTTCCTCCATGACTGGAAAGCCTGACGCGCCGCGGCGCCTGATCGATCTGCTGGGGGTCAACGACCTGGAATACCGTGCGCTCCTCAAGCGGGACTTCGCGGAGCCGGAAGCCCGCGCGACCTATCCCGAGATCGACGCCTGCGTGTCGGCGCTGTTTGGGCTGACCACCGACGAGGCGGACGCCATCGAGCGTCCCGCCGACTGGGATGACATCGACTGCAAGGCCCCCCTCATCCAGATCGCGGCCTTCGAGGCGGAGGGCTGGGACGTCACCGACGACAAGCGCCGGCTGTTGCGCGTTCTGGGCCACTTCAGCGCCCCATTGTGGCTGGCCGTACGTGGGGTCGCCGGCTCACTTCCCTTCCAACCCGATAGTCGTGAACCCGAAGCCTGGGTCACCAAACTCGAAGCCGAGGCCAAGCGCTTCCGCAAGCGGTAGCTAGTGGAGCGGCCGCGACGGTCGGCGCCATACCGTTCGGCAGGAACAGAAGGCGCCCCGCTTGGTGATGCAGATCTCCACCCCGATCACCATGCCGTGCGAAATACCGACCTTGATCCCGTGGGCAGGGAGACCCGGATTGGCGGCCAAAAACGCCTGATGAACGAACCGGCCATCCTGGGCCCACAGCATTCTCGGCAACCTCAAGGCTGGTGATATTGTCACCCGATTCTCATCGGCGACCGACATCGCAAAGTAACCTGCCGGCGGCAGTCCCGAGCAAGTGCCGTGCCCCGTCCATTCGTGACTGATCATCGAGGGATTTGGGTAGACGCCCCCGAAGCGAACACGTTCGGCTGAGGATACCGGTGCATCTCTGCAGGAGGTTGGATAGCTGCCATTCTCCAACCGAGGCCAGAGCCCGTGCAGCGCGAGGCCCAACCCTTTCGAGCATTCCTGATCCGCCCCATGGCCCGTGCAAAAACCCGGGACCCAGGTCAACGACAGCACATAGTTGTCGAAACTTCCAACGGGCCGTGGCCCACGTCGCTGCTCGCGCGGGCCGCTTCAGCGAGCCCAAGCAAGAAACTGCAGATAAACGCCAGAAGGAATAAACGCAGCGCCTTGATAGGTTTCCGATTTCAGGTGAGCCGGCGGCCTATAGAGCGGTCACACGACGGCAGACATTTGAAAACGGATATGATCTCGTTGCCGAGCATAGCCAAGCCGTCAATGACGGATTGGCGGCCTCTAACAGTAACATCCGAGACGAGTATCCGTCAGGACGGAAGCCCGCTTGTGCCATCCAAATTCGCGCTGGTCAGGTCAACACCGGTCAGGGTCGCGCCGGTCAGGTCCGCATTGGAAAGGTCGGCGCCTCCCAATACCGCGCCATTCAAATTCGCACCGTTCAGCTTCGCGCCACTGAGATGAGCATCGGTCAGATTCTTGTTCGACAGGTCCGCTCCGGACAGGTCACACTGCGGGCAGAAATTTGTTGTGAGCAGTTGCTGAAGTTGGCCCGCATCAAAAGCATATGACGGTGAAGAGACCAAAAGCGTAAGCGGCACGACGGCCAGCAACCATTTCATGTGATATTTCCGTTCTCAAGTATCCAGTTAACAATGCAATAGCGTGGTGGGCGCTCATCTGCTAACAAAAAATGTCTCATGCCGAGCCTAGACACAGCACCTCAAGGATGTGAAGAGCGCCGACGAGGGTAGTTTTCGGCTGAATGATCGGCCGCGGAAAGCGGCCTATTCATTTTGCGGCGGCGGCGATCTCGGCGATCAGACCAAGCACCAGCTTCGCGTGTTCCTTTCGGCAGATCAGCAGGTCCGGCAAGTAAGTATTCTCATGGTTATAGGTCAATGGCGAACCGTCGATACGCGAGGCGTGCAGACCAGCGGCAAGCGCCACCGCGACTGGCGCGCAAGAATCCCACTCGTATTGGCCGCCTGAGTGCAGATAGATGTCCGCCTCGTTGCGCACGATGGACATCGCCTTGGCCCCCGCCGATCCCATTGGCAGCAAATCGGCGCCCAGCTTTTCCGCGACGGCGACGGCCTCGGCGGCAGGACGGGTGCGGCTCACCACCATCCGCAGCGGACCGGGGCCGGGGGGCGGAACACTGATGGGTTGCTCCGTGCAGAGAGTTTCAGGAAGACCAGGCAGCGCGACCGCTCCAATGACCGGCGCGCCGTCGATTGAGAGCGCGATATGCACGGCCCAGTCGGTGCGGCGCTCGCCATATTCCCGCGTGCCATCGAGTGGATCGACAATCCAGACGCGGCTATTCTGGAGCCTGGCCGGATCGGCGGCCTCCTCTTCCGACAGCACCTTGTCTTCGGGCCGCTGAACCGCGAGCGCTTCCATGATGAAGCCGTTGGCGACGCGGTCGCCGACCTTGCCCAATGCCTTGCCCTCGAACAGGCTCGATCGCTGCAGGGCGATCAGCAATTCGCCGGCGGTATCGGCGATGCGCCGCGCGAGCTGAGCGTCGGTTTCCTGGGCGGCGTCGGTCATGTCTGGGCGCTTTCGAGCAGAGGAACGGTCGCGCCCTATAGGCTGACTTGCCCCCTATCGTCCATCGGCGAGGGCCAGCGCGAACGCCGGATCGAACGGCGCCAGAATTGTAGGCGCCTCGCTTTCCAACGCAAGGATGGCCACAGCCTCGCCAATCGCCGGTGAGTGTTTGAACCCATGCCCCGAACACGCCGAGACCACGATGATCCGGTGGCGCTCGCGGTCGCGCCCAATGAGGAACCGGCTATCCGGCGCCATGGTGTATAGGCAGGTGGCAGCTCGCGCGCCCCCACGCTCAAGTCCCCGAACCCTGCCCAAGATATGGTGACGCCAGACGAAGTCGATATCGGCCGTGGCTGGCTCCCGGTCGACATCATCAGCGTGATCGAGCGGAGCATTGAACCGTTCGGCGGCGACCTTGACGCTGGTCTCACCCGGCAACCGCGGGAACCCGTAAAACCAGTCCTCCTCACCCGCTCCATGCATCCAGATGAACACCGGCGCATGCTCCGGATCGAACGCCGCCGGATCCTCTGCCTCAAACCAGATCAGCGTCTGGCGATAGGGTTTGAGTACCTTGCGATACGCGCCGCCCAGAAGCCCTGGAGCCCAGGCGCCGGCCGACACCACCGCCTGGCCCGCCCGATACGTCTGTGTAGCAGTTCTTACAGTCACTCCGTCTCCGGTTTGCGTAACCTCCATCACCGCCTCGCCGGTTCGAATTTCGGCGCCATGCGTACGGGCCAGTTCCAACTGGGCCGTGATACAAAATTCGGGAAACAGCATGCCGGCCCCGGGTTCGAAATAGACGGTTTCGCCATCCGCGACCCGCAGTTGCGGAAAGCGTCGTCGGCACTCGTCTGTGGGTATCATGTCATGATCAATGCCAAATGTTTTCGCGGCGTCGATGGTGCGTCGCAGGAAATCAGGCTTACCGGCATGCCTCGCCGGCAAATCCAGGCGGCCAATGATAACAAGACCGCTGTCCCGCAGCAATTTGCGGCGGGACTCTGTCTCGTTTCGCCGCCAAAGGGCATGAGAACGCCTCGCCAGGGGCACGTAGATTTCTCCCTCCCCGATAGCCTCGCGAGTCACGCGGGTCTGACCGTGGCTTGAGCCGAAATCGTGTGGTGGATTGTGAGCATCAATTCCCAGCACCCGCGCCCCACGCCGAGCCAGTTCATGCAGCGTCGCCGAACCGGCCGCGCCAAGCCCGATCACGATGACGTCATGCGACATGAGGATTGGTTTCCCGAGCCCACATGGCCCTCCTATAGATCAGGATAAAGCAACCGCTGATCGCGGCCAATCGCTACCCTGCCTCGAGAGTATCGCCATGACGTTGACCTACGACCTCTATTGGTCCTTCCGCTCACCCTATTCTTACCTGATCATGCCGCGGCTCATCGCCCTGGAGGCGGCGTTCGATATCCACGCCAACGTGAAGCCGGTTTATCCGTTGGCGGTGCGCACGCCCGAGTTCTTTGAAGCCAGAGATCCCTTGTGGTTCAGTTACTTCGCGGTCGACATCAACCGTGAAGCGGCCTTCCTCGGCATGCCCTTGCGATGGCCGAGACCCGATCCGGTCCTGATGGATTTCACGAATCGGACGTACCCCAAAGATCAGCCCCACATCCATCGCCTAACTCAACTGGGCGTCGCGGCAGCCGAGGCTGGCCGCGGCCTGGCCTTCCTCAATGAGGTTAGCAGGCTGATCTGGAGCGGCGGGGTCGACAACTGGCACGAGGGTGAACACCTCGGCAACGCCGCCGCGCGCGCAGGCCTGGATCCGCTTGCGCTGTTTGAGACCGCTGACAACGATAGCGCGCATCTGAACACGGTTGTCGAACAAAATCAGATAGACCAACGACAGGCCGGGCACTATGGCGTGCCCATGCTGGTGTTCAATAGCGAGCCGTTCTTCGGTCAGGACCGTTTCGACCAATTCAAATGGCGGCTGGAGAAACAGGGGTTGGAGGCGCGCCCAAGGGGCAAAACCGGCAACACGTTGGCGACGCGGAAGGCGTAGGAGGCGCCTGGACCGGGGCTACCGTATCGACCATCATGGCCCCGCGGGAGCGTGGTCAGCCGGGCTTGGCGGCGCCCGGCGGCTACCACCCGGTAGTCTGTTCGCAATCCTGAAAGAGATCGGGCGGGTTTATCCCCCGGTAATGCTGGTCAACGCCCGCGCCTTGACCAGCGGTGAGACTGAGGTTCGCACCGAGGTCGACGGTCAAAACTGGGTGCAACCGCCCTTCGCCTATCAGGCCAAGTGCCTCTCCTGCTTACGCGAAGCACACGCCGCGTTGCCGGCCACCAACCGGTCGCAGGTGGATGCAATACTGAACGCTTCCAATCTGATGGCCATGTTTGAAGAATGACCGAGGCGGCTCCCTGATCCCCGAAGCAGAACGTACCGGACAACCCCAGGCGTCGAGCCCGGGAGATCGATGCACACAATTCACGTCCAGATGCGCAGCGCCTGATTTCCGGCTAGCCATCCATGCTTAGCAGACTGGCATTGCCACCTGCTGACGTCGTGTCGACCGTGTAGGTGCGCTCAACGCCGAAACGGGGCAGGTAGTGAGGACCTCCTGCTTTTGGACCCGTGCCGGAAAGACCCTCACCGCCAAACGGCTGGACTCCAACGACGGCCCCGATCATCGAGCGATTGACGTAGAGATTTCCGACCTTCGCGCGCGCGCGAAGGGCTTGGGCCGCCGCCCCAATCCGGCTGTGCAGCCCCATCGTCAGGCCGTACCCAGAACCCTGCACGGCGTCGACGGTGGCTTCCATGGCGCCGGCCTTCCACGTAACCACATGCAGGACCGGCCCGAAGATTTCCCTGTCGAGATCGGCGATACTGTTCAGGCGGATAACGGTTGGCGCAACGAACGCGCGGTCCGGTAATCCTGATGGCAACGGACAAGCATAGAGAACCCTGTCCTGCAAGCTCTCGATGTGCGCATCGATATTGGACTTGGCCGCTGAATCAATGACCGGGCCAACGTCGGTGCGAGAGTCCGCAGGGTCGCCAATAGTAAGCTCCTTCATCGCGCCGACGAGCATTTCCAGCGTGTCGTCCGCGATGTCTTCGTGAAGGCAGAGCAGTCGCAATGCCGAGCATCTTTGCCCCGCGCTGAGGAATGCCGAGGTAATCACGTCGCCGACAACTTGCTCGGGCAGGGCTGTCGAATCCACGATCATGGCGTTCAGCCCCCCCGTCTCGGCGATCAGCGGCACCAGCGGTCGCGACTCGCCCTCCAGCAGGGCGCGAGCGATGCGACGGGCGCTCGCGGTCGAGCCGGTAAAGGCGACGCCGGCAACCTTTGGGTTTGCGACAAGGGCCGCGCCAACCGTAACGCCTCCGGTGACGATCTTGAGCACGCCTTCTGGCACTCCCGCCTCAAGCGCCAGACGCGCCGCTGCCAGGGCGATCAGCGGTGTCTGCGGCGCCGGTTTGGCGACGACTGCGTTGCCGACGGCGAGAGCCGCGGTGACCTGGCCAAGGAAGATGGCCAGAGGAAAATTCCACGGGCTGATGCAGGCAAAGACGCCACGGCCGGCCAAGGTGAGTTCATTGGTCTCGCCGGTCGGACCTGGAAGGACAATCGGCGCGCAATGCCCGCGGGCCTGCACAGCGTAGTAGCGACAGAAATCAACCGCTTCCCGCACTTCACCCAGCGCATCAGCGAGCGTCTTGCCGGCCTCGCGCACCGCGATCGCCATCAGCTTTGCGCGGTCGCGTTCGAGCAGGTCGGCGAGCCGTTCCAAAACGGCTGCACGCTCCTCAACCGGACGCGCATTCCAGGCCGGCTGCGCAGCGGAAGCCGTCTTCACCAACTCGGCGACATCGGCCTCACTGGTATCAGCCAGCTGTTCGGCGGGTATCGCCCATTCCGCCATCATCACGGACATGGTCTCGTTGACGATGCTGTCGTCAGACAGATCGAGACCGGCGGAATTCACCCGCTCAGCACCGAACATGTGCAAGGGGCTGACGATGGCGGGATGCGGCGTCAGGCTGGTGCGTTCAGCTTCAAGGACCGGATCGGCGAGCAGATCTTCATCGCGGATGTCGCGATCGGCTATCTGGTGAACGAAGCTGGTGTTGGCGCCATTCTCCAGCAGACGTCGCACCAGATAGGCGAGCAGGTCGCGATAGCCGCCAACCGGCGCATAGACGCGCACGGCGGTGCCGCGATCGGCCATCAGGCCCTCATAGAGCCCCTCGCCCATGCCATGCAGGCGCTGGAATTCGAAGTCGTGGCGGTCGCCAGCCCACTCAAGGACCGTCGCCACCGTAAGGGCGTTGTGGGTGGCGAAAGCCGGATAGAGACTCGGACGCGCCAGCATCGCGTGCGCGCAAGCCATGTAGCTGACGTCGGTCGCCGTCTTGCGAGTGAACACCGGGTAATCAGCGTGACCACGCTCCTGAGCCCGTTTGATCTCGGTATCCCAGTAAGCGCCCTTCACCAGCCTGACCATCAGCCGTCGACGGGTGGCCTCGCCCAGTTCCGCCGCCCAGCCAATCACTGCCGGCGCCCGCCGCTGGTAGGCCTGGATCGCCATGCCGAGTCCATCCCATCCCGCCAGCGACGGATCGCGGGCGGCGCCCTCGATTATGTCCAGAGACATCTCGAGACGCTCGGCCTCTTCGGCGTCGACAGTCAGGCCGACATCGCCCGCCTTGGCGTGGCGAGCGAGTTCGATCAGGCGCGCGGTGAGTTCAGGGATCGCCCGTCCTGCCTTCAGCGGCTCATAGCGCGGATGCAGGGCGGAGAGCTTTACGGATACGCTGTCACGGCTGAGTACATCGCCATCGCGAGTTTCCCGACCGACCGCCTGAATGGCTTTGATGTAGGCCTGAAAATAGCTCTCGGCGTCTGGCGATGTCCGCGCGCCCTCGCCCAGCATGTCGAACGAATAGCGGAACGCACGGTTCGCCCCACGGTCGGCGCGCTTGAGCGCTTCGCCGATATCGCGGCCGAGCACAAAGGCTTCTCCCATGCGCTGCATGGCGCCGCCGACGGCGATCCGGATCGCCGGTTCCCCCATACGCGCGACCAGTGAACGGAGCGTTCCACCGGGCGCCTCCGACAGACTCTGCGCGAGTATCAGGCCAAGAGTGGCGCTGTTGACCAGCACCGAGTCGGCGGAGCCGAGGTGCGCTCGCCAGTCACCCTGGCCAAGTTTGTCGCGGATCAGCGCATCGGCGGTGATCGCGTCTGGCACCCGCAGGTAGGCCTCCGCGAGTCCAAGCAGAGCAGCGCCCTCGTCGCTGGACAGGCTGTACTCCTGCAAAAATCGGTCGATCCATCCCGATCGACCGGGCTCACGCAAGGCGGCCAGCAGACTGGAAGCAAGTGTATCGACACTGGCGCGCTCAGCCCGCGTCAGTCGCGCATGATCGGTGAGCGCCTCGAGCGCCCTGGTTTCGGGAATGCGATAAAGCGGCGCGATGGCGCGCCGTGCTATTTGGAGAGCGTTGGGCAAGGCTTGGGGGCTTTCCGGGCGAGAGAGGTGACGGATTTGCTGTTCTTGAGCCGATATTGGCGATTTTACCCGGAAATTGCGCAAACAACAGGGCTGTCACGCACCTGATCGAAAGTGGTGCGCATTCCAGCTAGAGTGACCCTATGGGGTCGACATTGGGGCACCTCGCAACGGCGATGTGGATTGGAAAATGCACTTGAGACAACTCGGCTCAACGGGGCCCATGGTATCGGAACTTGGCCTCGGCTGCATGGGAATGTCGGACTTCTATGGTCCCGCGGACCGGGCCGAGAGCCTGGCGACCATTCATGCCGCCATGGATGCCGGCGTGACGCTGCTGGACACCGGCGACTTTTATGGCATGGGCCATAACGAGATGCTGATCGGGGAGGCTCTACGGGGCGTCGACCGTGACAGGGCGATTGTCAGCGTCAAGTTCGGCGCCATGAGAGATGTCAAGGGCACGTTCCTCGGCTTCGATGCGCGACCGGCGGCAATCAAGACCTTCGTCGCCTATTCACTCAGGCGCCTCAATCTGGATCACATCGACATCTACCGTCCAGCCCGGCTCGATCCGGCGGTGCCGATCGAGGAAACCATAGGCGCCATCGCTGATCTGGTGCAGGCCGGCTACGTGCGTCACATCGGTCTTTCGGAGGTCGGTGCGAAGACCATCCGGCGCGCCGCCGCCGTGCACCCGATCGTCGACCTGCAGATCGAGTATGCGATCATCACCCGCGGGATCGAGGACTCCATCCTGCCTACCTGTCGCGAGTTGGGTATCGCGATCACCGCCTATGGCGTCCTGGCGCGAGGCCTGATCAGCGGTCACTGGTCGGCGGGCGCCGCTTCGGCCGGCGACAGCCGCGCCTTCGGGCCACGCTTCCAGTCTGGCGCGGTCGAACACAATCTCTCGCTCGTCGAGGCACTCCGGTCGATAGCGCAAGCAAAAGGCGTGAGTGTCGCGCAACTCGCCATCACCTGGGTCGCCGCGCGCGGACCGGACATCATACCGCTGATCGGCGCGCGTCGACGCGACAGGCTGGATGAGGCTTTGGGCAGCCTGTCGGTTCACCTCACCCCGGACGATATGGCGGCGATCGAGCAAGCGGCCCCGCGAGGCGCCGCGCTTGGCGACCGCTACCCATCGGCGGTACTGGCCCATATGGATAGCGAACGGGACTGATCGGCGCGCCAATGTCAGAACCGAGCTATCCCTTCGGGACGCAGTTTCGCGAACACATCAGCGCGATGTGCTGCGATTTCCCCCGCGTGCCTTTTGTCGGCGACGGGGTAAAGCGCAGCGCGGTTGCGATCACTCTGGTCGATGCCGGAGACGGTTCCGGCGAGACGGCGTTTCTGCTGACCAAACGCGCGCCAAAGCTGCGGACCCACGCTGGTCAGTGGGCCCTGCCCGGCGGCCGTTGCGACGACGGCGAAAGCATCACGCAGACAGCCTTGCGGGAGTTGCATGAGGAGCTGGGTCTGGAAATTGCCGAAGAACACGTGCTGGGCGTTCTCGACGATTACGTCAGTCGCTCCGGCTACGCGATCACACCGGTTGTGGCGTGGCTGGATGATGACAGCGCAATGCGCCCGAGCCCGGCGGAGGTTGCCTCGGTCCACAAGATCCGTCTGGATAAGGTCGGTCGCGACGACGCGGTTGAGTTCCTGAGTATCCCGGAGAGCGAGCGGCCGGTTATCCGGATGCATATCGGCGAACGTCAGGTGCACGCGCCGACCGCGGCGCTGATCTATCAGATTCGGGAGCTGGCGGCCGGACGCATCACCCGTGTCGCCCACCTCGAGCAGCCGGTTTTCGCCTGGCGCTGATTTCAGCGCCTAACGCATCGCCATTCCCTGGGCCATGCGGGCGAAGGCGACGCCGATCATTTCCCGCGCGGGATTTTCGATCCCGACGTCAGCCAAAGCCCGCGAAATCGCCCTGACCCACTCGTCGGCCGTCTGCGGCGTGATCGCGATCTTCGCATGGGCGGACATGATGCAGGCGCCGGGGCGCTGCTCGAACCAGTCGCGCGGGCCGCCGAGCCATGCGGTGAGAAAGCTGGTCAGCGAATCGCGCATCGGAGCAAGGTCGTGAGCATGCAACCCGCGAAGCGCGGCATAGGCCGCATCACTGTCCATCAGGTCGTAAAACCGATCGACGAGACGACGCACCATTGGCACGCCGCCTATCATGTAGAAGGGTGTTTCCGGCGGTCGTACGAGAGTTTCCGTGCTCATGAGTTACAGACTGCCACGATCGCCCAGGTCGACGACTTGACCCAGATCATATTCGTTCCGTGTCGCAATTTTGCCTCCGACGCCGGTGAGAGTATGCTTGCCTCGCTTTAGGAGACGCATCGTCATGCGACGCGCATTGCCATTCTTTTTCGTGGCCTTTCTGGTTGCCGCCGGTTCCCCGCACGCGCAGGAAGCCATCGTCACCGCCAAGGCCGAAACACCTCCAGCGCCGCCGGCGAACGCGCCACCGCTGATGCTGCCTCGGCACCCGCAGTTTGACGACGAAGGGGCGCCTCTCGTGGGTCCCTGTGGCGCGGTAGGCGCGGTGCATGACGGAATTGCCGAGAAGCCCGACAAAAAGGTGCATGGTGAAGTGTTTGCGGGCGTCGGCACAGCCGGATACAGGGAGATTGGCGGAGCCGTCTGCATCCCGGTCGGCGACCACGGCGCGGTATCCATTGCGGTCGATTACGGCCACATTGGCCGCTGACGAACAGACGACGTTGACTTCCCTGCCCGCGTCGGTTGGGAGTGTCGCGATCGAACAACCATTTTGGGGGACTCGCGGATGGACTGGACCAGCGGCTACGTCGCCGAGATAGACTACACCCACGGATATTATCGTGAGCTCGCACCCGGACTGATCGATATCGCCCTTCTGATGAGCGGCCACGAACCACCGGATCGCTCGTCAACCCGCTATCTGGAGCTGGGTTACGGGCAGGGATTGTCAGCCAACATTCACGCCGCCGCGGCGCCGGGCGAGTTTTGGGGAGCGGATTTCAACCCTGCCCATGCTGTCAACGCCCGGTCGCTCGCAGCCAGTTCCGGGGCAGAGGCGAAGTTCTTCGACAACAGTTTTGCCGAGATGGCCGCGCGGGATGACCTGCCGGAGTTTGACTACATCGTGCTCCACGGTGTCTGGAGCTGGGTATCGGACGATAACCGCCGTGCGATCGTCGATATTATCCGCAAGCGTCTGAAGGTCGGCGGCGTCGTCTATCTGAGCTACAATACCCTGCCCGGCTGGGCGGTGGGGATGCCGTTGCGGCACATGATGACCCTGCACGCCGAAACGGTGGGCAGCGACGCGCAGGGTGTCGTTGGCCGGATCGATGGCTCGATCACGTTCGGGCAAAAGCTTGCCGAGGTGGGAGCTCGCTATTTTGCCGCCAACTCCACGGCCAAGGGTCGCCTCGACGCCATCGAAAATCCGGCTCTCCTGTGAAATCCACCACCTGCGGAACGCTCATCTGCATTCTCGCTGCAAGTTCGTAGG
>JANXTX010000422.1 GCA_025352165.1 Caulobacteraceae bacterium
GTTCACGGGACGACGATGGGTGGCCGGGACAAGGGCCCGGCCATGACGGTAGGGGGGTAAATGAGGGACGTGGGGCGCTATCCCGTGGGCTTTATCCCGCACTTAAAACCGTCCAAGAAAGGGGCATGAACATCCAGAACCTGCTGATCGCCAATCGCGGCGAAATCGCCATCCGCATAGCCCGGGCCGCCGCCGAGATGGAGATCGCCACCGTGGCGGTGTTCGCCGCCGACGACGCGCATTCGCTGCACGTCAAGGCCGCCGACCACGCCATCGCCCTGCCCGGTTCCGGCGCGCGGGCGTATCTGGACATCGCGGCCATCGTCGACACAGCCAGGCGCGCGGGGTGCCAGGCGATCCATCCCGGCTATGGCTTCCTGTCGGAGAACGCGGATCTGGCGCGGGCCTGCATGGCCGCCGGGATCGTCTTCATAGGCCCCTCCCCGGAGGCGCTCGACGCATTTGGCGACAAGGGCAAGGCGCGCGCGCTGGCGGCGCAGAAGGGCGTGCCGATCATCGATGGCGTCGAAGGCCCCGCCAGTCTGGAGCAGGTGCGGGCTTTCTTCGCCGGCCTTCCGAGCGGCGCGGCGATGATGATCAAGGCGGTGGCCGGAGGCGGCGGACGCGGCATGCGCGTGGTGCGCGGCGCCGACGAGATCGACGCCGCCTATGCCGCCGCCGCGCGCGAGGCGCAGGGCGCGTTTGGCATCGACACGCTGTATGCCGAGCGGCTGATCGAGAACGCGCGGCACATCGAGGTGCAGATAGCCGGCGACCGCACCGGCGTGCTGGCGGTGGGCGACCGTGACTGTTCCCTGCAGCGGCGCCGGCAGAAAATCATCGAGATCGCCCCTGCCCCCAACCTGACCCCGGCCGTCCGCGAGGCGCTGCTGGAGGCGGCGGTCACCCTGGGCGCGGCGGTGCGCTATCGCACGCTGGGCACCATCGAGTTCCTGCTCGACGCCGACACCGGCGCCTTCACCTTCATCGAGGCCAACGCCCGCCTGCAGGTCGAGCACACGGTGACCGAGGAGGTGACCGGCGTCGACCTGGTCAAGACCCAGATAAGGCTGGCCGCCGGCGACACGCTGGCGCAGCTGGGCCTGACCGAGACGCCCTATGCCCAAGGCTATGCGATCCAGGCGCGGGTCAATCTGGAGACGCTGACCGCCGATGGCGGCGCGCATCCGGCCGGCGGCGTGCTGCATGCCTATGAGCCGCCCTCGGGCCCCGGCGTGCGCGTCGACGGCTATGGCTATGCCGGCTATCACACCAGCCCCAACTACGACTCCCTGCTGGCCAAGGTGATCGCGCGCGGCGCCACCCTGCCGGAAGCAGCGGCGCGAACTGCGCGAGCGCTAGCGGAGTTCCGCATCGAGGGCGTCGACACCAACGCCGGCGTGCTGCGAGCGCTGCTGGCGCGGCCGGACGTGCTTGCGGGCAAGGCAACCACGCGATTCATCGAGGACCACGCCGCCGGCCTGATCGCGGAGGGCGGCGCGCTGCCGACCCGGACGTTCGACGAGCATGCCAGGACAGTGGCCGCGGCTCCGGTGGAGACCATGGACGGCGCCGTCGCGGTGACCGCCGGCCTGCAGGCCACGGTGGGCTCGATCGACGTCGCCGAGGGCGATCTGGTGCGCGCCGGCCAGGCGGTGGCCATCCTCGAGGCAATGAAGATGGAGCATGTCGTCACCGCCGACGTCGCCGGCCGCGTCGCCCGCATCGCGGCGATCAAGGGCGAAGTACTGAACAAGGGCCAGCCGCTGATGTTCATCGCCCCGGAAGAGGTCGAGGCGGAGGAGGCCGAGGACGCCGGCGATATCGACCTGGACTTCATCCGCCCCGACCTGGCCGAGGCTATGGAGCGATGGCGCATCACCACGGACGCGGCGCGCCCGGACGCGGTCGCTCGGCGGCGCAACCGCAACCAGCGCACCGCGCGGGAGAACATCGACGACCTGATCGATCCGGGCACCTTCCTCGAATACGGGGCATTCGCGCTGGCGGCGCAGAGACGGCGGCGCTCAGTCGAGGAGCTGAAGGTGATGAGCCCGGCCGACGGACTGGTCTGCGGGATCGGATCGGTGAACGGGGCGCTGTTCCCGCCAGAGAAGGCCCGTTGCGCCGCGCTGGCCTATGACTTCACCGTGCTGGCGGGCACGCAGGGGCACATGAACCACGTCAAGACCGACCGCATCCTGGAGATCGTCGCCGACCAGGAACTGCCGGTGGTGTGGTTCGCCGAAGGCGGCGGCGGAAGGCCTGGCGACACCGACGGCGGCGGCGCCTCGGGTCTGGCGACACCCAGCTTCAGGTCGTTCGCGCAACTGGCGGGGATTGTTCCGAAAATCGCGGTGGTGTCCGGCCGGTGCTTTGCCGGCAACGCATCGTTCGCCGGGGTCGCGGAGATCCTGATCTGCACCAAGGGCTGCAATATCGGCATGGGCGGCCCGGCGATGATCGAGGGCGGCGGCCTGGGCGTCTATGCGCCCGAGGACATCGGTCCGATGGACATCCAGACGGCCAACGGCGTCGTCGACATCCTGGCCGAAGACGAGGCCGACGGCACGCGGCTGGCCAAGCAGTCGCTGGGCTATTTCCAGGGGCCGCTCGGCGAATGGACCTGCGCCGACCAGCGCAATCTGCGCCGCGCGATCCCGGAGAACCGGCTGCGGGTCTATGACGTGCGCTCGGTGATCAGGACGCTGGTCGACGAGGGATCGTTCCTGGAGCTGCGGCCCAGGTTCGCGCCCGGTCTGATCACCGGATTCATCCGCATCGAGGGCCGGTCGATGGGGCTGATCGCCAACGACCCGATGTATCTGGGCGGGGCGGTGGACTGCGACGGGGCGGACAAGGGCTCGCGCCTGTTGCAGCTGTGCGATGCGTTCGACCTGCCGGTGCTGTCGCTGGTCGACACGCCAGGGTTCATGGTCGGCCCGGACAGCGAAGCGGCGGCGGCGGTGCGCAAGACCTCGCGCCTGTTCATCAACGCCGCCCGGCTAGGCACGCCGATGTTCTCCATCGTGCTGCGCAAGGCCTATGGACTGGGGGCGCAGGCGATGACCGGCGGATCGACCCTGGCGCCGGTGTTCAGCGCCGCGTGGCCGACCGGCGAGTTCGGCGGCATGGGGCTGGAGGGCGCTGTGCGGCTGGGATACCGCCGCGAGCTGGAAGCGCTGAGCGACCCGGTCGAGAAACAGGCGCTGTTCGAGAAGCTGCTGGGCAACCTCTATAACGTCGGCAAGGCGATCAACGTCGCCGCGATGCTGGAGATCGACGCGGTGATCGACCCGGCGGACACGCGCCACTGGATCGCGCAGGGGCTGAAGACCTGCAAGGTGAGGCATGGGGCGAGACGGCGGTTCGTGGATGCTTGGTGACGCGGACGCCCGGAAACGCCATAGTTCGCGGCCAAGATTAGGGAGGTCACATGTCTGCTTTGTCGGGGGTGTTTACGCGGATCGTCACGCTGGTCGGGGCGACGATGGTGATGGTGCGGCGGATTGCGGACGGGGAGCCGACGCCGGCGTGGGGCAGTCAGCCGGCGATCCCGGCGGGCAAGCCTCAGGGCGGGTTGCCGACGCTGAAGATGCCGGCGGCGCAGGGCTGGGCCGAGGGTCAGGCTCCGGACACGGCGGCTGGGCTGAAGGTCAATGCCTTCGCGCGGGACCTGGAGCATCCGCGCTGGATCTATGTGCTGCCTAACGGCGATGTGCTGGTTGCCGAGGCGACGCAGACGCCGCCAGCGGAGGCGCCGAGCCTGTTCGCCGCCGCCGCCTTCGCGATCATGGCGCGGGCCGGGGCGATGGGCGAGAGCGCAAACCGCATCACCCTGCTGCGCGACGCGGATGGCGACGGCGTGGCGGAGGTCCGCGAGGTGTTTCTGGAGGGGCTCAGCCAGCCGTTCGGCATGGCCCTGGTGGGCGACCAGTTCTATGTCGGCAACACCGACGGGGTGATGGTGTTTCCCTATGAGGCCGGAGCGACGCGGATCACCGCGCCGGGACGCAAGATCGTCGACTTCAAGGGCGGCGGTCACTGGACGCGCAGCCTGCTGGTGAGTCCGGATGGGAAGCGGCTGTATGCCGGGGTGGGCTCGATGAGCAACATCGGCGAGTTCGGACTGAAGATCGAGGAAGGCCGCGCGGCGATCCACGAGATCGATGTGGCAACCGGGAAGAGCCGGATCTTCGCCGGCGGCCTGCGAAACGCCGTGGGGCTCGCGTGGGAGCCGGAGACGGGCGCGCTGTGGACGGTGGTCAACGAGCGCGACGGGCTGGGCGACGAGACGCCGCCGGACTATCTGACGTCGGTGCGCGAGGGCGGCTTCTATGGCTGGCCGTATTGCTATTGGGGCCAGACGGCGGACGATCGCGTGCCGCAGGACGCCGCCGCCGTGGCGAGCGCGCTGACGCCGGATTACGCGCTGGGTGGGCATACCGCCTCGCTGGGACTGTGCTGGGTTCCCGCCGGAACTCTGCCGGGCTTCCCGACCGGTATGGCGATCGGCCAGCACGGCTCCTGGAACCGCAGCACGCTGAGCGGGTACAAGCTGGTGTTCGTACCGTTCGAGAATGGGGCGCCGTCGGGGCCGCCGCGGGATATTTTGTCTGGGTTTCTGGCGCCGGACGAAAAGGTTTCCTACGGGCGGCCGGTGGGGGTGACGCTGGCGGCGGATGGCGCGCTGCTGATGGCGGATGACGTGGGCGATGTGATCTGGCGGGTGACGGGGGCGGCGTAGATTCCTCCCTCCTCTTCTGGGGAGGGGCAGACGCGAAGCGTCAGGGTGGGGAACGCTGAAGCCGCGCTAACCTGCGAGATTTGCGGTGGCTTCACCGTTCCCCACCCGTCTTCTCGCAAGAGCTCGAAGCCACCCTCCCCATGAAGGGGAGGGAGGAGCAATGCGCTCGTCAGAACGTCAGCGCCCTGGCTTCTTTCACGTGCGGGAGGGCGCGGATTTTGGCGATCAGGGAGTCGTCGGGGGCCTGGTCGACGCCGACGAGGGCGATGGCGTCGTCGCCGGCGGCGACGCGGCCGAGGTTGAAGGTGGCGATGTTGACGCCGGTCTCACCCAGGAGGTTGCCGAGCGCGCCGATGAAGCCCGGCTTGTCGAGGTTGTTGATGTAGAGCATCGCCGGGGCGAAGGCGGCGTCGAGTTCCATGCCCTTGACCTCGACGATGCGCGGGGCGCCGGCGACGACGGTGCCGGCGAAGCTGCGCCGGCCCATCTCGGTGATCACGGTGATGCGCATCAGGTTCTCATAGACCGGCGACATTTCCTGGCGGGACTCGGAGACGGTGATGCCGCGCTCCCTGGCGACCGCCGGAGCGGAGACCATGTTCACCTCGGCGAGCATCGGGCGCAGCAGGCCGGCCAGGGCGGCGGCGGTGAGCGGCTTCACATTCAGCGAGGCGACATCACCCTCGAAGGCGATATCGATGCCCTTGAGGCCGACATCGACCATCTGGCCGGCGAAGGCGCCGAGCTTTTCAGCGAGCGCTACATAGGGGCGCAGCTTGGGCGCCTCGTCGGCGGTGACCGAGGGGCTGTTGAGGGCGTTGGTGACCGCGCCAGTGAGCAGGTAGTCGCTCATCTGCTCGGCGACCTGCAGGGCGACGTTCTCCTGCGCCTCGCCGGTGGCCGCGCCGAGATGGGGCGTGGCGATGAAGTTCGGGGCGCCGAAGAGAACGTTCTGCCTGGCCGGCTCCTCGACGAAGACGTCGAAGGCGGCGCCGCCGATATGGCCACTCTCCAGGCCGGCGCGCAGGGCCGTCTCATCGACGAGGCCGCCGCGGGCGCAGTTGATGATCATGATGCCTTTGCGGGTCCTCGCCAGGGCGTCGGCCGAGAGGATGTTGCGGGTCTTGTCGGTCAGCGGAGTGTGCAGGGTGATGATGTCGGCGCGGGCCAGCAGGTCTTCCAGCTCGACCTTCTCGACGCCGATCTCGATCGCGCGCTCTGGGGAGAGGAAGGGGTCGTAGGCGATGACCTTCATCTTAAGGCCGTTGGCGCGGTCGGCGACGATCGATCCGATGTTGCCCGCGCCGATCAGGCCGAGGGTCTTGGCGTAGAG
>JANXTX010000032.1 GCA_025352165.1 Caulobacteraceae bacterium
CGTGGTCCGCGCGCCAACTTCCGCATTCAGGTTGGGACGGGCGAGAGCGGGATGCAGAAACGCGCTGGCGGCGCTCCAGCGACGGCCGTCCCGAATGGTCAGCTGATAGGGGCCGAACCCCTCCTGCTGGAATCCGTTGAAGTCCGTGGTCCGCTTGTGACCGGCCTCAACGCCCGCGGCGATCACGCTTGAGTAGATCGGGTGCGGCGAAGCAGCCTTGGAAATATGCAACGGGCCATCCGCGCCATGCCAGTCGTCGCCGCCACCCTCGAGCGCTTCCGAGCGCTTGAAATAGGGCAACACATCGGCATAGCCCCAGCCAGTCAGGCCCATCTGGCGCCACTGATCGTAGTCACGGGCATGGCCGCGGATGTAGATCATACCGTTGATCGACGACGATCCGCCCCAGCCGCGTCCTCGCGGCCACCACAGGCGGCGATTGTCGAGGTTGGGCTCGGGCTCGGTCCAGAACCCCCAGTTGTAGTCGCCCTTCTGCGTCAGCAGAGCGCCGGTTCCGGCCGGCATTTTAACGAGGATTGAGTTATCCTTGCCGCCGGCCTCGAGGATCAGGACCTTGTTCGCCGGATCAGCGGACAGGCGGTTGGCCAGCACGCAACCGGCCGAGCCGGCGCCAATAATGATGTAGTCATAGCGTTCAGTCGGCATGGTTGGTTCTCCTTCAGGCGCGCGAGCCTCCTGGTAGACGGCGACGGATCATATGCCACGCCTGCGCGCTTTCACTCAGTCTCAGGACTCGGGCTGCCGCGAAATAGGTCAATACGCCAGCCACCACGGCCAGGCCCAGACCGAGCATATCGATGATGAAATGGTGAAATCTGGCCTCGATCCAGTGGTCCACCCCCCATGCGACAACCCCGCAGAGCGCCGCCGCCGCGCTGCAGCGCGCCAGGTACGAGATCCATTGCGCCCGATCACCGATATCGACGTGGCGACCAAGGGCGTAGGACAACTGCGCAAAGTTAATCAGCGCAACACAAGACGTGGTCAGGGCAAGGCCGGCATGGCCCAGGTGCAGGACCTCGAAGCCGATCAGGTTCAGCACAAGATTCACACCGATTCCGATCAGGCTGATCCGCAACGGCGTTCGTGGCTGCCCCAGAGCATAAAAGCACGGTACCAGCACCTTGATCGCAGCATAGCCGGCCAGACCCACTGCATAGGCCTGCAACGCTAGCGCCGTCTGATCTGTGTCATGCACGCTGAAGCGACCGTGCTGATAGATCAAGGCAATGATCGGGTGGGACAATGCGGCGAGCCCCGCCGCAGCTGGAAGGGCAAGAAACCAGGCCAGCCGCAGGGAATCACGCGCCGTTGCGCCAAAGCCCGCCATGTCGCCGCGCGTGGCGGCGCGGGTTACCGCCGGCAGGGTCGCTGTGGCCAGTGAAACGCCGAACAGGCCGATCGGGAACTGCATGAGCCGGAAGGCGCAAGCGAGCCAGGACTGCCCGCCATTGATTTCCGAGGCGAACATGCCGTTGACAAGCACGTTCACCTGTACGGCCGCACCGGCGATGACGCTCGGCCACATCAGGCTCCAAAGTTGCGCCAGCCTGGGGTCCGCCAGATTCAGCGTCCATCGGTATCGGAAGCCTAGCCGGTAGAGCGAAGGCAGCTGAACCGCGAGTTGCGCCAGGCCTCCCAGCAGCACGCCAAGAGAGACGCCGTAGAGGGCGTTCTGGGTAAACACCGGGTGGCGCCAGTCACCCCGAGCGCCGGCGTCAAACGCGTAGGCGAATCCGACGCCGGCTATGATCGAGACGATATTGAACACCGTCGATGCCGATGCCGGGACCCCGAACACGAACCGCGCATTGAGCATCCCCATGATCGCGGCCGCGAGGGACACAAATAGAATAAAGGGGAACAGGATTCGCGTCAGTCTGACCGCCAGCTCAAACTTCCCCGGCACATGGTGAAAACCGAAGTTGGTCACCTGGACCAGCAGAGGCGCGCAGGCGACCGCGACAACGCAGAGCGCCCCCATGAAAAATATCATGGCGCTGAGAATAAGATTCGCCAATTCCCAGGCCGGCTCCTCGCCCTCGCTATCCCATGTGCGGGTGAACATGGTCGTGAAGGCGATCGACAACGCTCCCTCGGCGAAGAGGTCGCGAAGCAGGTTCGGAATCCGGAACGCCGCGAGATAGACGTCCAGCAGCTTGCCCGCCCCGAACATCGCGGCGAACACCATTTCGCGCACCAGTCCGAACAGGCGCGAGGCCACCACCGCGACGCCGACGATTCCGGCGGCGCGGCGCGTGCTGGGTTGACCTGCAGTCAGTTGATCAACGCCCTTTCCAAACGGGCGGGCGCTTCTGGGCGAAGGCCAGCGGGCCCTCGATAAGATCTTCCGACCGGAACAGCGCAGACACAGATTCATACTTGGCCTGATTGCGCAGCGCGGCTTCAAGCGATGGCTCATCAAGGCCTTTCATCACCGCTTCCTTGGAGGCGCGGATCGACATCGGACTGCACTCCCCGATTGTGGCGGCCGCCTTCCGCGCAGTCGCCATCAGGTCCGCCGGCGTGGTCACCTCATTGACGAACCCAAGGTCGTAGCCCTCCCGCGCGGAAACCCGGCGCGCCGTCAGAATCATGCCCATGGCGCGCTTGACGCCGATCGCGCGCGGCAACCGGTGCAGGCCGCCGGCCAGGGCGGCAAGGCCAACGCGCGGTTCCGGCAGAGCGAACACGGCATTGTCGGAAGCGATGATCAGGTCACAGGCCAGAGCGATCTCGAAACCTCCCCCCATCGCCACACCATTAACGGCGGCGATCATCGGCTTGTTGAGATCAAAACGCGTGGCGATACCGGCAAAGCCGCTCGCCGGGGATTTGCGTTCGCCTCCCGATGCCTGCCACTTCAGGTCATTGCCGGCGGAAAAGGCGCGATCGCCCGCCCCGGTGATGATGCCTACCCATTGCTCTGGATCCGCGGCGAACTTGTTGATCGCATCATCCATCTCGAAATGCATGGGTGAGTGACAGGCGTTCATCACCTCGGGTCGATTGAGGGTGAAGAGGGTGACCGGGCCGTCGCGCTCGACGGTGATAAATTCGTAGCTCATGGAAGTTTCCTCTTTTCCGAATCCTTCTCCCTTGTGGGAGAAATTGGCCGAAGGCCGGATGAGGGGTCGCACCGGCCCATCCGGGGCATTCCCCACGAGGCGGCGAGAGTGTCGAAAACCCCTCATCCGTCCGCTTCGCAGCCACCTTCTCCCGCAAGGGGAGATGGAAAGCTAGATCGCTGTTAACCCTGCTTTGTAGCGTTTCCAGTTCTCGACGTAGTGCAACGCGCCCGCGGAAAGGCCCACGGCCTGTTCGGGGGTCAGGGTGCGAACCACCTTGCCCGGCGAGCCGACGACCATCGAATAGTCAGGAATTTCCTTTCCTTCCGTGATCAGGGCCCCCGCGCCGATCAGGCATCCCTTGCCGATTCTCGCGCCGTTGAGAACGATCGATCCGATACCGATCAGCGAGCCGTCGCCAATCGTACAACCATGCAACATGACCTGATGGCCGATGGTGACATTTTCACCAATCGTCAACGGTTGTCCGACGTCAGTATGAAGAACCGCATTGTCCTGGATATTGGAATTTTCCCCAACAACGATCGGATCATTGTCGCCGCGCAGGACGGCTCCGAACCAGACACTGGCATTTTTCTTCAATATGACTTGGCCAAGTACGGTAGCATTTGGCGCTATCCAGTATTGACCATCCTCCGGCACCTCCGGAAACCGATCGCCCAATCTATAGGCAGTCATCAGCATACCCCCTATTCTTCAAAATACCCACTTGATTAACCCTTCATAAACCGCGCTAGGATCAATGTAGTTCGGCGATTCGAGGAGGCGAAAGCCTTTTCGCATCCCCCGCGAGCGACCCCGCTCGTGGTCTCCTTTTGCACGGAGAAATGGGTGTCGCGTAGACCATTCTGGCGGACAACCCCGCCCCCGTTGGATGATGTCGGACCTCCCGGCCGTGTCGTCCGTCTCGCGACCCCAAAGCACACCTATCCGTCAATCGACCCAAGGGCGAGCCATTCCGGCCTCGCCCTTTTTCTTTAGCCCAACACGGAGGCCATCGATGACCAAGCGAGCCCTGAAGCGTTTTGTTCGGGAAGGTGCATTCGACGAGAGGCAGTTCGATGATGACGCCAAAGTGCGTCATCTACCGACCGCCCGCGGCTGGACGCCGGTTCCACAGAACGATGAACGCGAAGGGCCTCGCGAACCGTTCCGTGAACAGGGCTACGTGAAAACCATCAAACCCAAGTCCGAAGGCCAACAACGCCTGATGGACGCGATCGATGCAAAGAATCTCGTCCTGGCCCTCGGCCCCGCGGGCAGCGGCAAGACATATCTGGCGATCGCCAAGGCGGTTGAGGCACTCGACGCCGGAAAAGTGGGACGGATCGTTCTGTCCCGCCCGGCTGTAGAAGCAGGCGAATCGCTCGGATTTCTCCCGGGTGAGCTGGAGGACAAACTCGCTCCGTACCTGCGACCGCTCTACGATGCTCTCTCCGACCGTCTTTCGATGAAGCGTGTGCGCGCGCTGATCACCGAGGGAGCGATCGAGATCGCGCCAGTAGGGTTCATGCGCGGCCGTACCCTCAACAATGCGTTCGTGGTCATCGATGAGGCTCAGAACTGCACCTACATGCAGTTGAAGATGCTGCTAACGCGGCTTGGATGGCATTCGACCATGGTGGTGACCGGCGATCCCAACCAGTCCGACCTGTTGCCGGAACTCTCCGGCCTCGCAAGCGTCGCCCAGAAGCTGGAGGCCCTTGAGAATGTTGCGGTGGTGCGCCTCGCCGATCAGGACATCGTCCGCCATCCGCTGGTCGCCGACATGCTTGGTGTTCTCTGATTTCAAAAGGGCGCCATGGCCGTGTTGGCCGGAGTGTCGTAAACACCGCCTCATGCGGACGAAGAGCATGAGGCGGTTGTGGGTGATGGTGGGGTGCGGGCTGGCCGTGTCGGTCGGCGGCTGCATCACACGCATACATCAGGAAAACGCGGCATTGCCGCAACCGAGGCCGCATGCACCAAACCTCGCCGAATTTCAGAAGGGCGATCCGGAAGATCCGTCGATCGGCGGCGACATTCTGAAGGGCTACACGCCCGCTGAACTCGCGGCGGCCCGAGCCGCAGCGACCCAGATTCCCCCTGAACCTGAAAAGCACTGATCGCCACGAAATGAACGAGCAGGCTGTCCAGATTATCGCCCGCGGCCCACGCATGGTAGCGGAAACCGCGGCCGCCGCTATCGAGGCGCATCCACTGCTGGAGGCATCGACCTTTTCGATCATCGAGGAGGACGAGACCGCGGGACGCTGGCGGATCGACGCCTTTCCGGTATCTTCTGAAGAAGCCGATGGCCTGCGCGAGCTGCTCACCGGTTATGGCGAACTGAGCACAATAACCAAAACCCTCGCGGACGCCGATTGGCTGGCGATGGCGCTATCGGGGCTGCCGCCGGTAAGGGCGGGACGTTTTTTCGTTTTCGGCGTGCATGACCGCGGACGCGCGCCGGTCAATGCAGTCAAACTGCGGATAGAGGCTGGCGCGGCGTTCGGTACCGGACACCACGGAACGACCGTGGGATGCCTGTTCGCTTACGATGCCCTGTTGAAGGCGCGCCAATTCGATAAGGTTCTGGACGTGGGAACTGGGACCGGCGTGCTGGCGATCGCCGCGGCGCGGACCGGTTCGCGCGTGACCGTCGGCACAGATATAGACCGCGTCTCGGTGAGGATCGCGCGCGAGAACGCCAGGGTGAACCGGGCGCCCACGCGCTTTGCGCACGCCAATGGGCTTTCGCACCGACTGGTGGCCGGGTCCGCGCCCTACGATTTGGTGTTCGCCAACATCCTGGCCCGGCCACTCGCCCACCTGGCGCAGGCGATAACCGTCAATCTGAAACCGGGTGGATCGGTGATCCTGTCAGGTCTATTGAGGAGCCAGGCGCGTTTCGTGCTGGCCGCCTATCGATCCAAGGGGCTGCGCCTTCGCCGTCGAATCAATCGCGATGCCTGGACGACACTGGTGCTGGAGCGCTGAGGCCCGAGCTCAGGGGTGGCAGCAATGATGTGGTTGGGCGTATGCTCGCCTCATGCGCCAGACCTTCGATGAAACCACCGACCCGTCATTTGGACCCAGGCACACGCCGCTGATTCGCCAGTCGATGGCCGCGCACGGCCTCGACGGATTTCTCGTGCCACACGAGGACGAGCATCAGAACGAATATCTACCCGCGGCCAATGACCGCCTGGCCTGGGCGACCGG
>JANXTX010000074.1 GCA_025352165.1 Caulobacteraceae bacterium
GCTGTTTGACCATATGGCTGGTGATGTTGATGACCCGCCCGAACTTGCGATCAATCATGCCGTCAAGCGTGGCGCGGATGAGAAAAATCGCCGACAACATATTGGAATCGATCGCTTTTATCCAGTCCTCGCGCGACCAGGAGCGGAAGTCTCCGGGGGGCGGACCGCCTGCATTGTTGATCAGGATGTCGGGGGCAGGGCAGGCTGCCAGCAGTGCTTCGCGTCCCTCTTCGGTCGTCACGTCGGTCGCGACGGCGGTCACCTCGACACCGGTTTCACTGCGAATTTCATCCGCTGTAAGTGCGAGCCGTTCTTCGCCACGCGCGGCGACGACGAGTCGGACACCCTCCCGCGCCAGAGCGAAAGCCGTGGCGCGGCCAAGGCCGGCGCTGGCTCCGCAGACAATGGCGCTTCGCCCGCTGATACCAAGGTCCATGGCGCTACTCCCCGACAATTCGTACGAATTATGCGCCGTGAAGTCAGGCGCGGTGGAAGGTCGGATAGCAGACGGCGCGGTGAGCCGCCACAAGGGGTTGGCGCAGGGTTGCTCCGCTGTGGGCGACCGAAGGGTTGTGCCCCGCGGAGGGGCACAAATGGAATGGGGGGTACGGTATTGCTGTCACCGTTTCCCCCCGACCCGGCGCGCGCCCGCGCTTCTCTATGCGGCCGCGGCGCTCGGCAAGGCCAAGAGCGCCCGCGTCGCCCCGGCGTGGTCGTTGGCGGACTGGATCGCCGCGCCCGCGCCGCCGCCGAGCCCGGCAATGGCGGCGATGAAGGCGTTCGGCGAGGGCGTGGTGGCGGAGATGAGGACGCCGCCGGCGCCGTCCTTGGCGGCGTGGAAACTCAATCCCAGATAGTTGCCGGTGAGCGCGATGTGGGCGGTGTGGGTCCCGTCAGTGACGGTCAGCGTCCCGCCGGTGGACGTGCCCGAGAAGGTCGCTTCGCCGACGCTGACAAACTTGATGTCGCCCAGGTCCAGGCTCTCACCGCCGCTCGCCGAGAAGCCGGTGATGGTGGCCGTGTAGGTCTGTGACCTGGCCAGATCGAGTGTCCCGCTCTTGCCGGTGAAGGCCACGGCCTCGTTGAAGCTCTTGTTGAACTCCAGCGTGCCACCGGTGATCGTGGCCGATCCGGCGCCGGTGACGTTCTGATAGGCGATCAGCGTACCGCCGTTGGCTTCGAGCACGCCGGTGTTGGTCACCGCCGCGGTCAGGCTGATCATGCTGCCGGTGTCGGCCCGGATCATGCCGCTGTTTGCCACCGCGCTGGTGACGCTGATATCGCCGGCCCCACTGGCCTGGATGAGGCCCCCGTTGGTCAGCTTCACCGCATCGATCAACAGGCCGCCGGTCCCGGTCTCGGCGATCACGCCGCCGGCCGCGTTGACCAGCTTGGTCGCCCCGCCGCCCAGTTCGCCATCACCAGTGATCTGGTTGTCGACATTGGTGACCGTGTCGCCGGGCGCCGCGCTATCGATGGAGCCGCCATTGCCCAGCAGCACCTTGCCGCCGCCGCTCAGGGTGAGCGCGCCCGTCGCCAGAACGTGGGACCCGGTGCTGGTCCCCGCCAGCGAGATCGTCCCGCTGTTGGCAATCGATCCGCTCGCGCTCAGGGTATCGGCCTCCACCACGCTGAACAGACCCTGGTTGACCACCGTGGTTCCCGACAGGCTCGACCCGCCGCTGACCACCACCTGACCCGTGGCCGCGTTGGTCAGCGTTCCGCCGACCACGCTGGCGCTTTCCAGACGCACGATCGAGCCGGCGCCCGACGAAAGCGTTCCGCCGCCGCTCTGGTTAAGCGTGATGGCCGCGACGTCCAGGCCGCCCGCGCCCGTCGCCTCCATCAGACCGTTGTTGTAGAATGTCCTGCCAGGACCATAGAGCCGCAGAGAATTGTAGGTCCCGGTGGCGTCGATAACGCCCTTGGCTTCGTTGACCAGGCTGAGCCGGCCGCCACCAAGCGTCCCCGCGCCGGCGATCGTATTGTCGACGTTGTAAAGCGCCGAATCGGCGCTGCCGGCCCCCTGGATGCCATTCTGGAAGTTGTCGGTGAGCGTGACGGTTCCGCCGCCAGAAAGGGACACGCCGACATCGACTTTCATGATCGCCCCGGTGGTCTGATCGGACAACCTGATCGACCCGCTGTTGGTGATCGCGCCCCGGGCGTACATCGCCTCGCCGAAATCCTGCAGCACGCCGGAGTTGGTCACCGCCCCGAAGGTCGCGCCGTCGATCGTCGAGCCCCCGCTGACCAGGACCACGCCCGTGCCGGCGGTATTGAATGTGCCGCCTTCGATCGTGGCGCTTTCCAGGCGCACGATCGAGCCATTACCCGCGAAGATCGTCCCCGTCGCGTTGTCGACGATGCTCGCGGCGATGTTCAGGCCCGCCTTGCCCGTGGCCTCCATCAGGCCCTCATTGTACACGCTGGTGAACGCGCCGGGGGTGGGTGCGTTCACGATCAAGGCGTTATTGGTTCCCGTTGCGTTGATGACCCCGGCGGCGCCGTTCTGGAAGTCCAGCAGGACGCCGTTGGTAAGGCCGCCGTCGCCGATGACGCCAGCGCCCGAAATGGTGTTGTCGATGTTGATGACACGCGCGGATTCGTATGCGGCGACACCGGTATCGACGATGCCGTTGAACGCGCTGTCGCTCATCACAATCGAACCGCCTCCGGAAAATTGGACGGTTCCGCCACCGCTGAGGTCATAGGTCTGCACTTCGAGAAAACTGTTGTCGGTCTTGGCATTGAGTGAAATTACGCCGCTGTTCACGAAATAGGTTTCAGCCTTGAAGTTCTTGCCCAGCAACTGAAGCGTGACGTTGTCGCCCACCTTGATCGTTCCGGCGTTCACGCCGGCGGCGGTGCCGTCCTCCACCGTGAAGGTCTGCGCGTGCTTGGCGCTGCCCTGCATATACAAAGTGGCGTTGGCGCTGGTCTGGAGGCTGTTGACATCCTGGTTGCTTGTGGAAGTGACGGTGAAAGCCGCCCCCGACGCATACAGGATGGCGTCGTCCGCCTTGCCTGGGACCATATGTGGCCCCCAAGCGTGCTTATTGTTGAAGTTGCCGTCAACGGCATGAAGCCAGTTGGACATGAAAGCCCCTTTTGATTAGCGCGATTGGTTGCGACGCGGCCCAGCCTCCGCATCGAGTACCCAGGGCAATCGCATATCAAAACTGAGCGATGAGGTTGGCGAGAAAATTGTTGTTCCACCCAGCGCGTTTGATTTTCCGTCGGGCTGAGATTTTGGATTTGTTGGCGTTGAGAATGTTGAGCGCCATGTGCCTTAGGACG
>JANXTX010000123.1 GCA_025352165.1 Caulobacteraceae bacterium
GGGTTGACCGCAGTTGATAATGGCATTGACTTCTTCGTCGAGTTTGTGCAGTCGCCCCAAGCCCCTGCAATATCGGGCAATATGGCCGAATATCTGCGGCCAAAGTGGGACGGCATATGGGTAGCGGTAGGTCGGAAAAAACGGCGACCCGAGAACCACCCCCGTAAAATAGCTTGTCAAATTCAGGGTGTGGTACGGCGTAATCGGCCCGATATGCGTTGTTTCATCGATTGTCCCGCCAAGCGCTACCTGTTCATAGGCTTGAGGATCACGGGGCAGACAAGAATTCGCGTTTACACCCGTAGGCTCGATTGTGATCCAGTCAGGCCGGTTGTACCCATTTTCGAGCACCCAAGTTCGCAGCCCATTTGCGCGAGCCGCATCCAGTGCCTCGGCGCTGAACTCCATCGTGTCGCCGAACACCACGATGTCCGTGATGGATTGCTCGAAAAACTGCCACTCAAGCCAGGATTGCCAGAGCGGTCGCGGAACACGAGGCCAGAGTGCGTTCTGTCGACCCCAGCTGATCAGATCACCGCCATTGAGTACCACCCGCAGGACATCAGCGCCGGCATGCCGCAATTGCCTCGCAAAAACGATGCCGAACGGGCCGGCGGGAAGGGTGATGAGCAGAAATCGGCGGTTTGCAAGCGGTTTCGATCGCGCGGCAAACGACGAGGTCGGTGGCCGACCTGATCGTCTCGAATCCGCGATGGTCGATGACGACACCAAACCAATTCACCCAATATGTTGCGCGCCACAAAGTCCGTCGCCAAGTTCGACGTCAGCGATTAGGCTGCCTTGCGGCGCGCCCTACCAACAATATATCTTACATCTCAACCTTAGCCGTTTTCCCGGGCATTTCAAAGCTGGGTTCGGCCAAATGGAATGAATTGGTTCGGGGCGGGCTTCAAAAAGGCTACGGAATGGTCACTTTCTGATCATTCACCGAACATGGACAGTTTGAAGGGGTATTCCAATTTCGTCGTTTAAGAGCTTGGGAGCAGGTACACCCATCGCCGAAGTGCTGAAAAGCCGGGGTGTCCATACCATCGTTTATTTTCATACCGACCATTTTGAGCCCTGGCGATTGATCCCCGATCGTACCGGGGGAATGGATAGATGTGCGGAGGACGTTGAAATATTCCTGAAGTCCGCGTCTGAAGTGGATTTCATGCACCATGCATCTCTATTCTATAAGGCAAATGTAAATTATCTGGCTTCAGCGGATAGGGAACTCCTTCGTGCTGATCCTGAGGATCACCTCGGATTCGTGCCGAGGGCGCCAAGAGATCTTCGTATTGGAAAGGGTATTGTGCAACCTCTTATAGAGTCATCGCATGATATTCAAGTTCACATTCATCATGAATATTATACTTTCAATGACACTCCACGTGACGCGGACACTTTTGCTTATTTACAAACGCCGAAAGGACGTTCGTTTGACAACGCTAGGCTGGAGCTTGCTATCAGGCTTGGCCTGGATACTCTTCGAGAAGACGGTGGCGTTACCGTTGATCAATGGTTTTTCATTCACGGCCATTGGGCGCTCAACGCTTCCGATCCGCATGAGTGTAATGTCGTTCGCGAGATCGAGATTCTCAAGCGCAACGGCTGCCTAGGCGATTTCACGCAACCCGCCGGGCGACTGCATGTCGATTCCCGAATAGGCGTGCCTTACCTTGTCGACCCGGTTGCCGCGCCGAAGGGCTACGACACGCCCGCGGCCAAGCCCAGTGTAGCTGCGGGAGCAGGCGCGAACGCAGCTGATCGGTTTTTCATTTGGGCCTCAGAGGCCACTCATCGGACCTGCTCGATCGACACCTATTCGACCGTTGTAAAGCAGCGGCTCAAGACGCCGGAAGCGACTGCTTTGGATCACGCACAATCATCAGTTGTGATCGGCGGCGTCCTGTACTTGAAGACTCATTGCCACTCGATGCACCCGATCTATTGGAAGGCCGATGGATTGCCATTGCCGCATACCGATCCGGCCGTACAATTGGAATTGCGGACGTTGTTCGATGTTGCCGATCGAAACGGAATTGAGGTCAAGTTCCTGTCCGTTTCAGAGGTCTACGACAGCGTTATCGGTGCGAGCCCATCCAAGCCACGTGATCTGGTGCGAGAATATAAATTGGATCAAGGCGTCGCGATGGAGCCAATCGGGATGACTGTCGAATTTAGGGATAGCTTCGGTAACTCTGTCCCCCCTCCGCCCCTTGGCGCGCGACCAGAAAGTTTTCCCAACCCATCAATAGTCGATAGCTCGCCGAGCGCTCGATCCCAGACGCCGTTGGTTACTGAAGATGCCGTGGTTGCTCAGATCGTTCCGTTGGAACAACGGGTATTAGCCAGCGATGGGCATTCAGATCTGGACGCCAGCGCGTCGCTGTGGAATGCTCTCGAGGAAACACCTGACTTGATGGCGGCGAGGGATGTGGCCAAGCTCAATGCGCAGGCGTGTTCTCTGGCTATAGATCTTGCCGAGCAGTTAGGGGCGGAAGCATCGGGGGTTACAGGCTTCTACGGGCCACGGGCAAAGCAGAGGGAGCTGTTGCAGCCCGCAGAGGTGCTTTGTGCCCACTTTGTTCAATCCCGACTTCCCACTGTGCGGTCAGTTTACGAAATCGGCTGTGGATTAGGGCTACTTTCAGCGCTTCTTGCTATGCGTGGGGTGGACGCAATTGGGGTCGAACGAAACCGCGCTCGACTGACCACCGCGATGGCGATTGCGGAGAAGGTGGTGAACCAAGGTACTGGCCCTCGTTGGGTCAGGGGGGTGTTTCCAAATGTTCTTCGCCGCGAGAGAAATCTGGCTTCGAGCGTGGCGCTGGTTACCAACCTACTTGGTAGTGCGACCCTTGAGCAGCAGTCATCCTTCATTCTGGGGTTGCGCTCATTCGGCGCGATCCTGATCGATGCGCAACGGTTCTATGAGCGGCGAGTAACCAGGAGCCAGATCGAGGGTCTGAAATCAAAGTTCGCCGAAGCAGGATTTGAGAAGCCGCGGTTGGCCTTCGACCTGGGACCGGACGGCCATTTTCTTTTATTTGTGAACCCGAGCCCGAAACGGGGATGGGGGCTCGAGGCCCTCAGCGCAAAACTGGGCTTTGCCGGTTCAAAGCCGTTGGTCGTCATTGAGTGATTATTCATGGCGAAAGAATTGCTCGCGACGAGAGTCTTTCGGACGCCGCACTACGATTTTCAAGATATCTTCCGTTTGGGCTTCGACGCTGGGGTGCAAGGCGCGCGGCAGCAAGGGGGCTTGGGCGAGCCGCGTTGCGGGCGGCCGCAAATGACCCAATGGTCCTCGCGCGATTGGGTATGTATGCGGAGGCTGTGAATGCGACGGGCGGCGGAACGCGCGGCGCGATTGCGCGGGCCGCTGCAGCTGGGGCGATGGGAGATATCGCGCCCGTCAGAGAGCTGTACAATGCCGCCGCGAGCTTTCGGGACGCTGATCGAAGGTTCCTTGCCGCCAGTGTGGCGCCGTTCGATGCACGCCTCGCGGGCTCACTTTTGCCGGCGGAAGATCGCCTGGACCGGGCTGCCTGCGCCATGGCTGCTGGTGACTTTTTGGCGGCTGGCCTGGGCCTTGAACGTTGTGAAGTCGACAGTCGCGCCGGTTATCTTCGTGGTGCGTTGGCCGCATGGCGCGGTGAATGGCGGCTCGCGCGTGATCTGCTCAATTGCGCATTTGAGGGCGACGCGCTCGCGCGCCCCCTGCTGTCCGACTCAGATTCGCCGACCACCTTGTCCGAGTTCAATAGCCAGGCGACGCTCGTGCAGGTCGCTGGGCCGCTTGTTACTGTGGTCATGCCCGCCCATAACGCAGCCTCCACGCTGAGCATTTCTCTAGCGTCAATTCTGTCGCAAACTTGGCGGAACATCGAGGTAATCGTCATTGATGACAGGTCGACTGACCGCACGGTCTCAGTGGCGCGATCAATCGCCCAGTTGGATGGGCGGGTAAGGGTCATTGGCAATAGCCGGTCTCCAGGCGCTTATGGAGCGCGTAACACGGGCATTGAATCTGCCAAAGGCGATTTCATAAGCCTGCATGATGCAGACGACTGGGCGCATCCCCAGCGTCTGGAGCGGCAGATGCGAGCACTGGGGTCAACCAGGCTTGCGACGGTCTGCCGGTATTTCCGGCTGGATGCTGCAGGGCGGCCTGTCTGTCCTCGGGTGTTTCCGTTCGTGCGCTTGAGCCCAATAGCGGTCACAACGCGTGCCGAGGTCTGGCACGCGGGAGGGCTGTTCGAAGAGGTTCCGCTGGGGGCGGACTCGGAGTGGCTGGCGCGGGTCGATAATCGATGGGGTAGGAGGGCAACTCTCCGAACGGGCGAAGTTGGAATGGTGGCGTTGTGGGATGCCGGCTCATTGAGTTCAGCGCCGGCAACCGGTTTGGTGGGTGAAGGGCTACGGCGACGCATCGACTATGTGACCCAATGGCGGCGGCGTCATGCCGGATTCAAATAGCCCCGGACGCAATTTTCTGTTGGTCGCCCAACCGGCTTTTTGCCATCAACTCCGACAGGGTTTAACACGTCTCGACGACGTAGCGGTCCAGATCGCGTGTTTAGAGTCGAGTGTCATGACCAGCGCCAGGGATGAAGTAACCGACGCGCATACGGAACCCCATCAGGATTCCTACGTGGCTACGTTGTCAGCGACGGGGGGCGGTGATGCACGAATGGACATGGCGCCAGCGATCGCCGAGCTGAATTCGCTGCGCGCCGAGTTGGAGGATGCGATCCGGGAGAACTTGGAGAGGCGTCAGGCAATTCGGGCCCTCGACCGGGAGGTGATGCAATTGCGATCGATGCTTGCCGAGGCCGAGCGTCAGATGGGCAATATTCGCCAAACGTTCATCTACCGGATCGGAGAAACCATTGTTTCGGCGCGCACGTTGAAGGGGCTGCGCCAGTTGCCACGGCGATTGATTGCCCTGCGACGCGCTTATCTTGAGAAGCGTGGGCTGACCGAAGGAGCCGGAAGGTCCTATTCAGCCATATCCGACCGAATGCGTTACGTGGACGAAGCGGTCAGAATTCACCAAAGCCAAGGGCTTGAGGCAGCCGTAAACTATCTCCGAACCGTGCCGGTGGGAGAGATGGCGGCCAAGGCGCGTGCGCTTTTGGAACTCGCGCACGCGGTTTATCCGCAGGACCCAGCGCGTGCAGCCAGCCTGGCTGTCGATGCCGGGAGCTTGAATCCATCGGATCCCCGGCTTCGCGCATTGGTGCTTGCCCTTTATGATCACGGTGAAGTTGACGCTCCCGCATTGATCCTTTCAGCGCTCAATGATGTGCTTGCCGATACGCCAGTGGATCGGTTGAGGCGGGAAACTATCCTTGCTCAGGAAAGACAGCTTGCGTCTCCGCTGCGGTTTCCCGAGCCGGAAGTTAGGGCGGCCGGCCCTGTTCAGATCGCTGTTGTCGCCTCCAGGTCATTGCCCCACCACCTTGAAGCCGACGCTTTCCGCGCCCAGGCTGTAATGGATGCGGCCCGCGCTTCGGGACTGAATGCATGGTTGGTTACGCCTCCCGGATACCAATACCCCGCGTCTGGCGATGGCAGTGTCGTCAATAGAATCCTTGGCGCGACCCCAATGCTCCGTCTGCCGCCAGCGGGGCCGGCCCCCGGAGCCTTCGAAAGCTATGTGAAGGAAGTCGGTAGCCTCCTGGCTGACGAGTTCAAACGTCACAATATCACCTGCGTTCACGCGCTTGCTGATCCGGTGCTGAACGCCGCCGCTTGCTGGGCGGCGCGGACAATTGGCTCCAGATTCATACTCGATATCGGCGAAATACCCTCATTTGGGAGCGAAATCGGTCACACCTGGCAAAGAACAGAGCGGTTCCGATCGGGGCTATCGTTGTTCGCGGAACTGATCCGCAACTCGGACCGAACGATAGTCAGGTCGCGCGCGCTAGCCTCAGCGCTTACGGAGCTCGGCATTCAAATGGACTCAATAGTCGTAGACGATAGTGTTCCATCCGCCATCTCGCGAGTGCCGGAGATTGAGATTGATGGTGTTCGACAACAGCTCGGTGTCGGAGATCAGAAAATTATCGGTGTATATGAATCTCAGGATGGAGACGAAGGCTTCTATGATTTCCTTGAGGCTTTTGATATTGTGCGAAGGTCCGAGCCGAATACATTGATATTATTGCTAGGTACGGGGCGCGGCGCGGAGGCGTTGCGCCAACGTGCGGCAATACGCGGCGTTGCTGAACAGATTCTGATGCCGGCTGACGCCGCGCGTCGCAATATTGCTGGGCATTTGAGCATTTGCGAGGTCCTCGTTTTTCCAAAACGACGTCCGTTCGCTCCAGGACTTGCGGCTTCTTTCGAGTTGCAAACGGCTTTGGCGATTGGCGCGCCGGTTGTTGCTGCCGACACGGCCTGGTCCCGTGAATGGGTCGTTGAGGGCGTCTCGGGCTTACTCGTCAGACCAGGAGATGCGCATGCGCTCGCTGAGGCAATTCTTCGAATCCTGCGTTCCGCCAATATACGTGATGCGCTTAAGCAGGGCGGCCACGACCTGGTGCATGGCCGATCCGGCGCGACGGTCATTTACCCTTTGCTGGCAAGTATTTTTCAAGGCACTGAACCACGGGCCGCTGCCTGACTGGCATTACGTCGGATCGATGCGCAGCCGCAAGTTAAGTATAGGTCATTGATCGGGCATATGACATTCGCGGACCAGGAATTCGATTCCGGTGCAAACGTTGCCGAAGAGGACGGAGGTGCTCGTTCGGGCGATGTTGTTACAGAGGCTGTAAACGCGGCTGTTTCAGGCAAATCCTCAAGAAACATTTCCCTAAGGGCTGCGCTTGCGGAGGCGCGCGACCTGCTGGCTCAGGCACGAAGTGACGGCGGCTATCGTGCTTCGCTACCTCGGGTTCTTGACTTGATCAAACTCCAGCCGTCGGCCGAGGATCTGCAGGCAACGGCCGCTCGCCTGTTAATGGAAGCCGGCGATTTTCCTGCCGCGATGACCGCCTGGAGCGGTATCCGGCAGAGGTTTCCCGAGGCTGCGGAGCCGTTCCGCATGATCGTAAGGATGACGTGTCGGGTTCATGGTGTTGATGCCGCGGTCGGCCTGCTCAACGTCAGATTTCCTGAACCCGCTGTTGTCGAGGATGAACTGGGACTGTTCAGTTTGGCCCTGGGCTATGAAGAAGTGGGCGAACCCGCAAAGGCTGAAGACTATCTACGCAAGCTTACCCAATCCTACCCAGGCGCCCGACTTGGCTGGCGCCATTTGATCAGATTGCAGGAGGCGCGTGGTGGTCTGATCAGCGCGCAGAATTCGGCGGCCAGTGCGGTCCAAGGTTGCAAGGATGAAGAGTTCTCTGGTGCATACGCCCGGCTGACGCGTGAGATAAACGTCATCGAGAACCTAAGTCCGGGCTCCGCGCGCGATGGTTGCCCTTACACCGTGATGGCAATGAATGCTGTCATCGACAACCTGCTTGTCTCTCGCAATGCACGGACCTGGACGCCACGGCGGCGCTTGGGTTCCACTATCCTGCTAAGCGGATCATTGGGTGCGGGTGGCGCTGAACGTCAGTTGGTGACCACCGCCATTTCCCTCAATCAGGCCTCGCTGGAGGGGCGCGAAATCGGCGGGTACGACGTCGTTGGTCCGGTCTCGGTGGTCTGTCGTTCACTCACCGCCAAACGAGGAAACGATTTTTTTCTCGAAAGACTAAATGCGGAGGGAATTCGCGTTACTGACTATGGGAAATTGCCGCCATTTGGCGGGCAGCTTCGCTATTCCCGCGTCAAGCAGTTCAGTGAAGTAATCGACCTGTTATCGCCAAGAATTAAGGAGGGTGTGAAACATCTGGTCGACTACCTTCGTCATGAAGCGGTCGATGTTGTTCACATCTGGCAGGATGGCATGGTCCTTGCCGCAGGCTTGGCCGCGCTTATGGCCGAGGTCCCGCGCATTGTCCTGGCGGTGCGGACGCTGCCGCCAATCGACCGGGTAAACAGGTGGCGGATGGAATTGGAACCGATTTACCGGGCCCTGCTGAGTGCTCCCGGCGTGGTTATGACTGCCAATTCCAATGCTGCGGCGAGGCGCTACGAGCACTGGCTGGGTATGGCAAATGGCTCGGTTCCGGTAGTTCACAATGGCGTCACGCGTCTCAATGAGGCGCCGGGACCTAGAGACGAGGCTACGTGGCAATCGTTTGCCAATCGTACAGAGGATGCGGACTTCACTGTTGGAGCGGTGATGCGCCTTGATCACAACAAGCGGCCACTTGATTGGCTCGCCGTAGCAGAACGGTTGTACCAAAAATATCCGCTCGCGCGATTTGTAGTTGTCGGCGATGGAGCCCTTCGTCAAGAAGCCCAGGAATATGCACATCGCTTAGGAATTGGTGATCGGGTATTGTTTACGGGAGTGTCCAGTTCAGTTGGATATTGGCTCATGCGAATGGATAGTCTGATGTTGCTGTCGCGCTTTGAGGGAATGCCGAATGTACTCATCGAGGCGCAGCTTGCGGGGAGGCCGGTTGTTACGACCCCCGCTGGCGGGGCTCCGGAAACAGTCCTGCATGGTCAGACGGGGTGGGTTCTCTCGAGCGCCGAAACGGTCGACCTAGAGGAGGCCGCTGAGCGCCTGTTTGAAATCGCGAGTCTTAGTCCGGCGCGGAAACTGGCAATGAATAAAGCGGCGAGGGCGTGGGCCGAACAGAGTTTTTCCGTTGAGGCCATGTTAGATCGCACAGTACGGGTCTTTATGGCTCCGTACTCCTATCCCATGCTTCCTGTAAGATGGCGCGGCAATGAAATCGGATCGCTTAGTTCTTGATTTGGAATATTTCGCCGCACTGTATATTGTGAATATTTTGACCACGTAGGCTCGTTATTTATGGCAAAGCTAATTTATGGCAAGAGATTTGTTGATGAGCGTGGGTGGTTTGTAGAGAGTTACAATCAAAGACGCTTTCTAGAATTGGGCGTTGATACAATATTCTTGCAAGACAACCACGTGCGCTCCAAGGCGATAGGCGTATTAAGAGGATTGCACTTCCAGCGGCCGCCTCATGCTCAGGCGAAGCTCGTCAGGTGCATCCGGGGGAGTATCTGGGATGTGATTGTTGATGTGAGGGCCGGTTCGCCAACATATGGCGATTGGACCGCGATTACCCTCAGCGCGGACAACGAGGCGTCCCTCCTGGTGCCGATCGGGTACGCGCACG
>JANXTX010000158.1 GCA_025352165.1 Caulobacteraceae bacterium
TTGTCGAAGCCGTCGTAGTTGCAGAAAATGGTTCCCGCTCCGATGTTGGCGCCGGCGCCGACCGCGCCGTCTCCAAGATAGGAAAGGTGGTTGGCCTTGGCGCCCGGTCCGACCGTGACATTTTTGACCTCGACGAAGTTGCCGATGTGGGCGCTCTCACCAATGTCGGCGCCTGGACGCAGGCGCGCATAGGGACCGACGATCGCGCCTGATCGCACGATGGCGCCCTCCAGGTGGCTGAAGGCGCGGATCACCGCCCCGCTCTCGACGCGAACGCCGGATGCGAAAATGACGTTCGGTTCGATCACAACGCCGGTTGCGAGTTGCGTATCCCACGACAGATAGACCGTCGCCGGCGCGGCCATCGATACGCCGGCTTCCAGCAGTTCAGCGCGACGACGATTCTGGAACACGGCCTCGGCCGCGGCGAGCATGGCCTGGGAGTCCACACCCGCCACGGTCTCCTCATCGGCAAACGCGACTTTCGCGAGCTTGCCGGCGCGCCTAGCCAAGCCAACGATGTCGGTCAGATAGTACTCGCCGTTGGCATTGTCGTTGCGCACGTCCGCCAACAGTTCGAACAGCAAAGGCGCGGACACCGCCGCGACGCCGGAGTTGCAGGCGCGAATGGCCAGTTGCCCGGGCGTGGCCTCCTTGACTTCGACGATCGCTTCCAGGACGTCGTCAGCTCCGATGACCAGCCGGCCGTACGCGCGGGGCGCGGCAGGCTCGAAACCGAGCACGGCGACATCGGCGCCGCCGTTCCGCAATTCGAACAGAGGCGCGATCGCCTCGGGCGTCAGCAGTGGCACGTCCGCGTAGGTGATCACCACGTCGCCACAAAACCCGCTCAAGGCTTCCCGAGCGGCCAGAACCGCATGTCCGGTTCCCAGCGGCGGATCCTGCACAGCGATCGCTCCTTCACCCAATCGGGCGACAACATGGGCGCGCACGGCCGGAGAATGATCGCCGACCACCACCACGATCCGCTCACAACCCAGGCTGATGGCGGTATCGATGGCATGGTCGACCATCGCCCGGCCGCCAATCCTGTGCAGCACTTTGGGTGTCGGCGATTTCATTCGCTCGCCCTTGCCAGCGGCGAGAATGACGGCGGCCCTGGCGGTCATTTGCGAATCCTCGGTCGTTAAGGCCTTGGGCCTTGCCACAGTCCGGGCTTTAGCGGAAACGGCGGCGGGTTTCGATCAGGGAGTTTACATGGATATCAACCTTTCCGGACTCGCGGGCGCCACCGTGGTCTTCGACCTCGACGGCACCCTGGTGGAATCCGCGCCCGATCTGGTGGCGACGCTGAACGTTCTGCTGGCCCAGGAAGGCGCCAGGCCACTGCTGCTTTCGGAAGCGCGCAACATGATCGGCCACGGCGCGCGCGCGCTGTTGGCCAAGGGTTTTGCGGCGGAGGGCATCGTCGTCGAGGAACCCCGGCTGTCGGAATTGTTCGAACGCTTCATCGCCCACTATCGCGAGCATATCGCCGATGAAAGCTTCGTATTCCCCGGCGTGGAAGCAGCGCTGGACACGTTGCGGGGCGCCGGCGCGACGCTGGCGGTGTGCACCAACAAGCGGACCGACCTTTCCCTGTCGCTGCTGGGCGAGCTGGGCCTGATCGACCGCTTCGCCGCCATCATCGGCCCCGACAGCGCCGGCGCGGCCAAGCCCGATCCCCGCCACCTGTTGCACGCGATCGAACATGCCGGCGGTCGCGCCGACCGGGCCGTGATGGTGGGAGACTCTTCGTCCGACGCCCTTGCCGCGCAGGCGGCCCGCGTCCCGCTCATCCTCGTCACATTCGGCTACACCCCGGTTCCGGTTGTCGAACTTGGGGCGGACCTGCTGATCGATCATTTCGATGAGCTTACCGCCGCATGCGCGCAACTGAGCCAGCCGTGGAGGTCACCGGCGTAGTGAGGCTATGTGCCTCGCGCCGACTGGTCTAGACGTCACCAGAGAACAAAACGGGAGAACGCCATGAAACTCGACTCATCCATCTCCGCCGTGATCACCGGCGGCGCGTCTGGCCTCGGCGAATCGACCGCGCGCCTGCTGGCGTCGCACGGCGTCAAGGTCGCCCTGTTCGACCTCAACGAGGAGAAGGGTGAAGCGCTGGCCAAGGAACTCGGCGGCGTGTTCTGCAAGGTCAACGTCATCTCGACCGAGGAGGTCGACGCCGCTTTCGCCAAGGCGCGCGCGGCGAACGGACAGGAACGCATCCTGGTCAACTGCGCCGGTGTCGGCGGAGGCGCGGCGCGCACGGCTTCAAAGGACCGCCAGACCGGCGAAGCCAGGGAATATCCGCTGGAGAACTTCGAGCGGATCATCCAGGTCAATCTGATCGGCACCTTCCGCTGCATCACGAAGAGCGCGGCGGGCATGCTGAGCCTCGACCCGCTGGCGGATGGCGACCGCGGCGCAATCGTCAACACCGCCTCGGTGGCCGCCGAGGATGGCCAGATCGGCCAGGTCGCCTACACCGCCTCGAAGGCCGGTATCGTCGGCATGACGCTAGTCATTGCGCGCGACCTCTCCGACCAGGGCATACGGATCAACACCATCCTGCCCGGCATCTTCGACACCCCGCTGCTCGGCCGCGCGCCGGACCACGTCAAGGCGGCGCTGTCAGCCCAGGTGCCCTTCCCCAAGCGCCTCGGCCAGCCCGAGGAGTTCGCGCAGCTAGCGCACACGATGATCACCAACGGCTACTTCAACGGCGAAGACGTCCGCCTGGACGGCGCGATCCGCATGGCGCCGCGGTAGGACCTTGTACCGCCGGCTTCCAGCCGGCTCTTCCCTTCGGTCACGATACACGCCCGCCGGGGAAGGATGGTCGCAAGCAAGAGCCGCCTGGAAGGCGGCGGTACACGGACGGGCCGTCAGCCGTCCGGCGAGGGAGGATGTCGTGACCCTTTCGGTCGACGGTCAATCCGCTCTATAGTCGCGCCGTCGCATCCGGGATTCCCGAACATGAACGCTCTTCTTGAAAAAGCCCTCCAACGCGTCGCTTCGCTGCCCGAAGAGGCGCAGGAAGCCATCGCCAGCCTGATCCTGGACGAGATCGAGGATGAACGCCTGTGGGACGCACAATTCGCCGGCTCCCAGGATCAAATCGGAGACCTTGTTCGCCGGGCCCGGGCGGAGGTCGCCGAGCGAGGCGATCTTCCCTTTGATCCCTCCGATCGCCCCACGGGGTGAAATCCCGCACGACACACAGTTTCTGGCAAGCCTACGATACGTTGCCGCCGACCGTTCGCCGCGCGGCGGTCAGAGCCTACACCTTATGGCGAGCCAACCCTGATCACCCCGGCGTGCGCTTCAAACGCATCAGCGGCGGGTACGCCGTATTTTCCGCCAGGATTGGGCTTCATTGGCGGGCGCTTGGGTACAAAGAGCGAGACACGGACGGCGAAGTGATCATCTGGTTTTGGATCGGGTCGCATGGTGATTACGATAAGTTGGTTTCAAACCTCTGAAGCCCATCTGACGCAGACGATGATCGCCAACGGCGAATTCCAGAGTGACGATGTCCGCCTGGATGGCGCGATCCGCATGGCCTCGCGGTAGCGTCTTGTACCGCCGCCTTCCAGGCGGCCCTCGCCCTGGGTTGCAAAAAGAGCCGCCTGGAAGGCGGCGGTACAAGGGGAGGCCCGCGCCGGCCGCCGGGGCGGTCGCTGGGGGCTGCGCCCCCCTGGGCAAACCCAGGGTCGCGCCAGCCCTTTCCCGGCGTGTCAACCCATGCCTTTCCATCCCATGTGAAGGCGCTGGCGCCCGTTTCGTATTTCGTCTCGGATACGAAGGCGGAAAACGTATCGACCGTGACCGCAAGCCTGCCGATTGCGAACGGATAACCGATTTCCACCTCGTGGACCGGCTCCTCACGACCGTCGTAGCCGGACCATCGCTCCTCCGAACCCGGCGATCCCATGATAAACCGGCCCGGTGGCATGACCACCATCTCCGGCCTCGGCCAACCACTGACGCCGGGTAGATCGATACGGAAGGTCCGGCGCGGGACCGGCTCACTCGCCAACGCGGCGTCGCGGGCACGGACGATAACCTCTCCGAATGTATGGATGTCCGCCTCGCGGACCCGCTTGCGCAGCGCGTCGAGATGGTGCTCGATCAGGAAAGCCAGCCCACCCGCGGCGGGCGTGGCTCTGACGAGAGTGAGGAACCGCTCGATCGCCAACGGATCGTCGGGCGCGGGGAATTGTCGCCATGTCTCGCGCAGGTCGGCCAGTGCATCGCCAGAGGAGCGACCTTCGAACACCGCCGTGGACGCTTGCCGGCTGCCATGGTCGGCCGCTTCGATACGCGCCTCGGCCTCGTCGGCGTAGCGTCCCTCCGGCCATTTTCGCAGAAACCGCCCAAGCGCCAGGGGCCTCGGCGTCAGGCCAAGAGCGGTCCAATCACCGGCCTCTTCAAGTCCCATGGCGCGAACCCGCGCCATGGGGGCAAATCGGCTTTGCGGCCATGCCGCCAAAAAAGCCCGGTAGCCCTCCGCGCCGGGGGTCGCCTCTGACGCAGCCCACGCCGTCAATTCGGGATCGGGCGGGGGCGCGCGCTCGCCCACATGGCGGACCAGCCCACGCACAAGCCGCCGAAACCCCCCGTGATCAGACTGCTGAGTCCAGTCAGTGAGGTTTGCATAGTCAAGTTGCTTATGTTCGAATGCGAGCCGGCCCTTGTCCAGCAGCACGGGCACCAGAACGCCGCGGTGGTGACCCTCGCCCGCCTCTTTTTCAATCCATTCCGAAGCGTAAAGACCATTTTCAGCGACAGAGAGAACCGTCCAGACCACGACAACGCAACGCGCGGCGTCTAGTTCCTCCTTGATCCGGCGCTTCCATTGCTCACCGGGAACCAGCTCCAGGTCCCACCATACCGTATACCCAAGCGTCTCCAAGGCCCGCGCCAGCGGCAGGATCCGCGCCCGCTCCTCGCTCTTGTATGAAATGAAGACGTCGGCCACATCCGCCCCTGATCCGCGAATTTTGGTTAGCACGCATCTTAGGGGGCGTCATTGGAAACAAGAGCCGCCTGGAAGGCGGCGGTACAAGGCGGTTCAAGAGGCTGGCTTGTCGGACGGGCTGTGAGCCGATATAGACGCCCCCCTCCCAGGACGGATGCGTAGCTCAGCGGGAGAGCACCTCGTTCACACCGAGGGGGTCACAGGTTCAATCCCTGTCGCATCCACCAGGGAATGGTAGTTCCCGTATCCTCGGTTGCTGAAACAACCCTAAATTCTAGTGTGGTTTGGCGTCGTTGGCGGTGTCGGTAACGGCGTGGCCGGCCGAAGAGACATCCTTGCCGGCTCCTGAGATGGTGTTGCAGGCGGCGGTTGTCAGGGATGCGGCAAGAACCGCGAGGATGATGAGCTTACGCATGATGGTTGATCTCCGACGCCATGGTGGCGATCCATCGGCAACGTCTGAGCGAGGGTATGGTTGCACCTGTCGGAAATTGAAAGGGGCCCGACCGGAACATTGGTTCCAGCCGGGCCCCGGCGACACGCCCACATCAAGGGGGGGGGCACTTTGCGGGCGGCGCATACTCAGAACGCGCGGTCGTGTCGTAAGGTTGCATCTTGCTTCGAAGAATTCCCACCAGCAGCGGGGCGCCCTGGGTTGAAAATGACGGCGTCCATACGATCGACATTTATGGCCGGGCTTTCGATCGTATCGTGATCGTAGGCCGACAGGTCGGCAGTCGAGCACGCGGCGCATCCGCGCACAAATTCAGGTCATGCACCCCAGGTGGCGAACATGCCCATAGCAGCCAGCGCCATGACCGCCGTCGCCAGCCAGCCGACGGCCTTGAGCGGCCAGGGCAAAGTGAATTGTCCCATCACCACCTTTCGGCTGGAGAGCAGCATCATCATTACCATGACGGGCACGGCCACGACGCCGTTGATCACCGCGCTCCAGAACAGCGCCTTGATCGGGTCGATCCGCGTGAAATTGAGCCCAACACCGACGATGAATGCGAGGGCGATAACCGCATAGAACGTGGGCGCCCGGCCCAGCTTCCGCGCCAGGCCGACGTGCCATCCGAATGCCTCACCCACCGCGAACGCCGCCGATCCGGCCAGCACCGGCACGGCGAGCAGCCCGGTGCCGATGATGCCAAGCGCGAACACCAGGAACACGAAAGGCCCGGCTATCGGTCGCAACGCCTGCGCGGCCTGTGAGGAGGTCTGGATGTCGGTAACGCCATGGGCATGCAGCGTCGCGGCGGTGGTTATGACGATGAACACAGCGACGATGTTGGAGAAGAACATGCCGACATAGGTGTCGATGCGTATTCGGCGGAACTCGGGTCCTGATTGCCCGGGCGCCCGTTCAAGCGGCCGGGCGTGATCACGCTCCCTGACCTCCTCGACCTCCTCCTGAGCCTGCCAGAAGAAAAGGTATGGGCTAATCGTCGTGCCGAGGATCGCCACCACGACGGTCAGGTAGCTGGCCTTCAGGCTGATGTCCGGCACGATCAGGTGATAGCCGACGGTAGCCCATGGCATATGGACCACGAAGGCAACGGCGACGTAAGCGAACAGCGACAGCGTCAACCACTTCAGCCAGGCAATGTAACGCGCAAAGCGGACGAACACCTGCAAAATAAGCGAAAGAAGGCCGAAACCGGCGACATAGACCAGCAGAGGGCCGCCGATCAGAAGCTGTACCGCGGCGCCCATCGCGCCAAGGTCCGCGCCGAGGTTAATGACGTTCGCCACCACGAGAAGGGCGACGAGGGTATGCAGTACGATCGGTGGATAGTGCTGCTTGATCACGCCGGTGAGCCCGCGCCCGGTGACGCGTCCGATGCGGGCGCTGATCTCCTGGATCGCGCACATCAAGGGCCAGGCCAGGATCAACACCCAGCCCAGGCCATAGCCGAACTGCGCGCCGGCCTGGGAATAGGTGGCGATGCCGCTGGGGTCGTCGTCCGAGGCGCCGGTGATCAGACCGGGGCCCAAAATCTGCCAAAGCTTCGGCTGAACCGGTTGCGATTCAACCTCGGGCGCGTCGGCAAGGTCGACCGGGTTCTCCAGGTTCATGCAACGCTCCGTCGGATCACCGATCTCTGGAACGGCTCCGCCGCCCGAGAGTTCCTGGGATTTTTCGATCTCATCTAGATTGCACAGGAACGAATGGGGCCATCCCGGCGTTGGTGCTGTTGAGGCCACGGCGAAGCGTGCGCCTTCATGGAAAAACCGCGATGAAGACACTGACATGTATTGCGTCGATAGCGTCGATCGGCGCCCTGCTTACCGGCTGCGCAAGCGGACCGGGATACATGGGTCAGCGATCCGGCATGGCCGTCATCGGCTACGATGGCTGGTATGATGGTCGGTATGGCGCGATCCATGATGGATACTGGCGCGGCGGGCATTTCTGGTGGCGCGACACCGATAGCCACCCTTATCAACGAGATGATGGCAACCACTTCCGGCGCGATCCGGCGGATGGATTCAAGCACATTCATGGCGAAGGCCATGGAGGCGATCAGGACGGCGATCATGGGCCGGACCACAAAGGGGGGCCAGGTTGATTACCTCACCGAGACCCGCGCCGGCGCGCTGGCGAGGCGGCAGGGGAGAGAGGAAAGTCGGCTGGTCTTCACAGCCCGCCAAATCGGTCCCGCTGCCCGAACGGCCTCCCTCTGACGTGCCGGATACGACGCACGACGCCGCAAAGGGGTGATCATCCCCAACGTAACGACAGGCGAGCGCCTGGTTGCGACATCCTCAAACGAAATTGCTCAGGCGACGAGCGAGATTCGCGCCGCTCACCGCCAGGAAACCTCCCGGTTGCAGCGCATGGTGGATCAGGTCACGGGGATCCTGGCTTGGCCCGGTGTTGTTGCCTGCCTGGTCGGCGCGGCGGCGCTCTGGATCGTGGGCAACACGTTTGCGACACACCTCGGTTTGGCGCCTATCGATCCCCCGCCTTTTGTGGGACTGCAGACGATCGCGACACTGGCTGCGGTATTGATAGCCGCCCTGATCCTGACCACCCAGCGGCGGGAAGATCAGCTCGCGGACCATCGGGCGCAGTTGATCCTCGAGCTATCGATTTCCAACGACCAGAAGATCTCAAAGGTCATCGAGTTGTTGGAAGAGGGGCGGCGCGACAATCCGGCGATCGAAGACCGCATCGACGCCGAAGCAACCGCCATGTCCACACCCTCGGACACACGCGCGGTCCTTGATGCGATCAAGGAGACGACGGAGGTCGCAGTGTAAAGTCAATCAACACTTCGGCCTCCTCCTCGGGATAGCCCTTTGAGTAGTTTCCGATCCTCCAGCGCTTTCAGGATCCGTTTCATAGTACCCCTTCACCCAATCGGATTCAGGATTTCCACCATGCCAGACGCAGCCCACATCATTCCTAGCGCAATTGACCAGGCCATTCGCGACCTCCTGGCGGCCGTGGAGCGCATCCACAAGGATTCGGATGACCTCGTCTCAAAAGCGGCCAGGTCGCTGAACGAAGCCGCGGCTTCGCTCGCCGACCAGGTCCAGCGGCAGTCGAAAGCGGCGCTGCACGAAGTCGAGCACGATGTCCGGGCTCATCCTCTGGCCGCCGCCGCCGCGGTGGCCGCCGCCGCGGCCGCTCTTGCCGGCCTGGTGGTCGTTGGCCTTGCGATCGCCGCGAACCCCGCCCCCAAGCATAGCTGATCGCGAGTCAGTCACCCGTTCGGAGCTTGCCCAGGCGGACAGGTCATCTGTCTGTCTGGGCCGACGACGGCACGCGCCGTCCGCGCGATACCCGGTGCTCAGAGAATGCGCCAAGGGCCCCATCGCGCGGCGGCAAGCACGGCGGCGATCAGGATCAGGGGGCCAAAGACGCGAAATGTATAGCGGGTGATACGCTCGGGCAGAAAGGTATCGGCGCCGTCGCCCGCGCCAAATTTCGCGGCCACGGCGGTCAGAGGGCACTTGAGCCCGTTCGCCAGAAAGACAACGCTCTCGATGCCGACCAGGATTGCGGCGAGCCAAAGCCATGGCCCTGTCGCGCCGCTGATCACGGCAAACAGAACGACGAATGTCGACGTCGCCATCACCACGTAGATGACGGTATGAACGGCCCGCACCGCGTCCAACGCGCTCCAGCTTCGCCAGGTCAGCGCCAACGGAACCCAGGCGAAAGCGACCTGCGAACCCAGGCCCAGCGCCCCCGCGACCGAAAGAAGTCCCGCAAGGTATTGAGGAACCGACCGATCAAAGAAAATCGAAGAGATTCCGAGTTCAGCCACCATAAGCATCACGAAAGCCACGCAGCCCATTGTCAGACGCACGTGCGTCACCGCCGGCACTCTGAACTGTCTTACGCACCATTTGGCAACGAACCAGCTGACCGCCAGGACGATAGGCGCCTCAAACAGCACGGCCGGCGTCTCGCCCAGCCGTGGCGCGATAATGAGTGTGCGCAAGACGCCCAGGACGAACGCGATGATGAAGACGATGGCGAAATAAACCGCGCCGGATCTTAGGGCAGGACCCACGGGATATTAGGGCCTGTCGTCATTTGAGCCAAATAACCGCAGCCACGAGATATACCGCCGCGAGAAAGTTTCGCGCGGTTTTTTCATAGCGTGTGGCGATGGCTCTGAACTGTTTGAGATCGGCGAAGAAATTTTCGATCAGGTGC
>JANXTX010000187.1 GCA_025352165.1 Caulobacteraceae bacterium
ATTTCGTGGCGCTCTGGCGCCGCCCCGATGTCGTGCGGCAAGGCGAAATGCAGGCGATGATCAAGCGGCTTCGGACGCCGCTTCCTCGCAAAGCGCTTGCATCTCAGAACAGACGCGGTGCAGACGTGATCCCAAACACCATCTTGGTCGAGACGCTCAATCCGCCTCGAACCTATGCCGTCGAGACCTCGCAGCTGATGGCGGTACATAAAATCCTGGGTTTGGCCGGTGAGACCTTCAAACTCAGCCCTGCCGGACTGCGGCGCCTCACGGCCGAGCAAAAGGCAGCGCGGGCCGCTGATCGGGTCCAATCATGAGCGGCACCATTTCCTCGAGCCCCGCCCTGGACCGTCGCCGGCTGCTGATGGGCCTTGCCGCCGCCTCTGGCGCCGCTGCGCTCCCCTCGATCGCCATGGCCGAGGCCAAGGTCACTTCGACCGAAAACCCCGCCCTGGTGCGCCTGGGCGACACGCTGCCGGAGGCAACAGCCGAATACCTTGTCGCCGCCGAGTCCGAAGCCAGTATTGTCGCGCAATGGAGCGCGCGATGGCCCTTGGCTCCCGATGCTTTGATCAAGCCTTACCGCGACGATTACGCCATGGAACGCACCATCACGGGCGCAGGGCTGACACGGCAGGGTCAGCAATGGCCGATACCGGTTACCACTGCGGCCGAGATCCAGCACGACATTGACGAAATCCGGCAAGCTCTCCGCCGCAAACGCCGCGACGCCTTCGGTCCGGTCAATTGGCGCGGCATCAAGCAGGTGCCCGATCAGTGGGAATTGAGCCTGGCCGAGCGCGGGAGGCTTCTCGCCATCGCAGGGCGGTATGAGACCAACAAAGCGGCTGTGCTCGATGCATCCGGGTACATCAAGGCGCTCGGACGAATGACATCCGCCCGGCAGGCCTTGGGCGACCTCGTGGCCGAAATCATGGCACAGCCTGAGGTGACCATGCTTGGGGTTGTCATCAAGGCTCAGGCGCTCGTCGCCTGGGGCGAGGTCGACCTGCTGACGCGCTGGAGCACGCCGGAGAGCCATCGGTGGGAGGGACAACTGGCGGCGTCAGTTTTGCGCCTCGCCAGCGGCCCGGGCAGCGATCAGGGTTGAGCGCGGGCTTTGGAAGGTGAAAGGCAACACCCGCCCGTCGGGCAGGTTTTCGCAGTGCCTTCGTGGATATGGCGAAATGCATCCGGCAATCGCTCGGCCGGGCCGTGATAACCCCGCTAGACCATGATCCCGAACGGGTTCACGGGATCACGTGTCGGGCACGCTGGCGCTTGGTGCGCCTCCAGTGGTTGAAGAAGGGCTGGGCGGCTGGGCGTTACCTTCAACCTTACCCAGTGTCACTCCCGACAGGTGTGACAAATACGATCACGAAGGGCTTCACCCTCACGCCCATCAATCTGGGCGTCTAGGGAAGGGGGCTGCTAATTCGGAGCTGGATTGAGGACGACATCGTCCTGATAGCTTCCGCAAATAGTGAGGCCTTTGGTTTCCCCCGGGTTCCAGATAATCCTGCCGTGCTCAAAGTCGCTGCGACGCCCCCCGTTTCCAAAGCCATATTCGTCGCTTATCGGGTAGCCGCACTTGCCGCGCTCTCGACCCATGCTGTTCCACGTCTCCCCGATCAGCCCGTAGACGGCATGCGCGCCACGGTCCTTGCGCCAGTAGATGAAGCCGTTCTGAAAGTTGTTGAAACGGCCGCCGCGAGTGGCGTCCGCCTCGTCGCTGGTTGCATCACCCAGTGGACCGCCGGGTCCTCCAAGGGCTTGCCACTTCATTCCGATTTCTCCGTAGACCTGGAATGCCGACGCCCCGGCCGTCGACAGGATCAGGGCAAGCCCTGACAGGATGATCGCTTTGACCTTTATTGACATGATCTCTTCCTCATTTCGGATCGCCTGACGCAGACCCCTCGCCTGCTGTCTCCCCAAAAGTAGGCTCCTTGACCTGAACCGCGAATGACCAAGATCCCCGCTTTGGTCGCTGCCGCCACTCGTGGTCCAAGCCAATCGAACGTTGCGATCAGGACAGAAGTTCGGACGTCCACCGGCAACCAGACGCAGTTACTTGGCGGCGCGTCCCTAGTCCATCGTTGGAACGGACGATGACCGCTCCGGGCCAACGTGCTAGTATAAAGGCATCTTTCGAACGAACCACGAACCACGGACCGCGTTGCCCGCGTCGGCTGTCTGGCAGATGGGGCGAAGAATTATCGATACGAATTCATGAGACGATGCCGACGGCAGGGGAGCACGCAATGGCGATCAGAAGCAAATTCCGAGTCAGCTTTCACCAGACTGTTGCGGTGATGACAGTTCTGCTCGCGCTCCTGGGTCCCACCACCTTTGCACGGGCTGCCTCAGGGGCCGGCAACCCCTGCAGCCTGATTACCGCTGCTGAGGTGGAAGCAGTCTTGGCCGAGCCTCTAGCCGGGCCGCCCTACCGCGCCAGCGGCGTAGAGCCGAGTGCGACGGGGGACACGTGCCGCTACGAAACCGCATCCTTCCGCGCCCTCACCGTCGGCGTCGACTGGACCCATGGTGGCGAAATCTTCGGGCTGATGGGCGTCGTGTCGGATGCCGTAGACGCCGCTGGTCTGAAAGGTGTGCTGACACTCTCGGACGGCACCGCCCTGCACGGGGCGTGGGATCAGGCGCG
>JANXTX010000225.1 GCA_025352165.1 Caulobacteraceae bacterium
CTTCGAGCGGCGCGGCTCGGGCCCCACAATTGAAATCTCCCATCGCCAGCCAGGCCCGCGCCTCGTGCAGTTCATCGGCCACCGCCCGCAACTGGGCCATCTGGTCCGCCTCGCCAAGGCTGAGGTGCAGGCATGCCACCCTCAGCGGGGCGGGACCCGCGACGTCGGCGAACAAGGCGCCTCTGCCAGGCATACGGCCGGGGAGTTTCATGTCCCTGACCCCGGTGAGCGGCCAGCGGCTGAGGATGGCGTTGCCATGCCGGGAAACGCCAGGAATGGTCCGGTTGTGCTGTACGGCGGTATGGGCGTGTCCGGACCGCAGGGCGATAGCCTCGACCTGGGAAGTGAAGCCCGCCCGCCGGCCGCCAAGATCGACCTCCTGCAGGCAGACCACGTCGTAGGGCGCAATTTCCCTGGCGATCTCGCGCAGCGTGGCCGCCTTCGCGGATGTGTGGATAATCTGACGGTGAGCATGCAGGAGGTAGTCCCTGTAGCGGCTGGTCCCGATACACGCCTGGATATTCCACGTCAGAACGTTCACAGGCTGTCAGCTTTCATCGTTTCGGAACCCGCGCGCCCAATAATCGTTTGGACCCGTAAACGCTCAGGCAGGTAAACGTTCGGGCGGGCCAAAGGAGCCGAAGCGATCTCACCGATTTCAGTCCCGCTCCTCATTCATATCGGCCTGGCGGGTGGGTTCACGCTACGCATTCTCTACCGAAAGCTTGAGGTCAACACCGCCCTCGCCTGGATCGTGATGCTCATCGCAATGCCGATCGCCGGACCGGTGCTGTATCTTCTTTTCGGCGCGCACACACTGGGCGAGCGCCGGCTGAAGCTCGGCCGGCGCATCCGCGCGTTCTATCAGGACGCCTATGCGGTGGCGGGCGACAACGGCGCCGACACCGGGTCGATTGCCGCGCCTTTTGCCGCGCTGGCCGGTTCGATCACCCGGGAGTGCGGCTTTCCCGTCCTGGCGCGCAATCGCTATCAGATTCTCACCGATGCCGGGGAAATCCTCACCCGCATTCGCCAGGACATCGATGCGGCGCTGAACGACTGCTGCCTCGAGTTCTACATCATTGATCCGGCCGGTCGTGTCGAAGCGGTGCTGGAGGCGGTTCTCGATGCGGCCGAGCGCGGCGTCGCTTGCAAAATTCTGGCGGATGATTTCGGCGGCAAGGCCTTCTTCCGCTCGCCATGGCCGGCGCGGCTGCGGGCCGCCGGCGTATCGGTTGTCCGCTCGCTTCCCGTATCGGCGATCAAATCCTTTTCGCGACGGTCCGACCTGCGAAACCATCGCAAGTTGCTGATCTGCGACCGCTCCGTCGTTTACATGGGGAGCTTCAACCTCGTCGATCCGCATCTCTTCAAGGCGGGACGCCATGTCGGCGAATGGATCGACATGGTCATGCGCATCGAAGGTCAGATCGTGGACGCCCTCGCCTGCGTCTTCAACGCGGACTATCTGCTCGATGAACCGGGCGCGCGGGTCGGTGATGCCGCCTTGCGCGCGCTTCCGCTCGAAAAGCCGAAATCGCCCCTGCCGTCTGACAAGGTCCTGATGCAGCTTCTGCCATCCGGACCTGAAATGGCCAGCGCGACCATCTATGAATTCATCGTCGCGGCAATCTTCAACGCGCTTCGCCGCGTTCGCATCGTCACGCCGTATTTCATTCCCGATCAGGCGGTTCTGCTGGCGCTGAAGTCCGCCGCGAGGCGCGGTGTGGACGTGCAGATCATCGTGCCGGAAAAACTCGACAGCCGGTTAGGCCAGTTCGCCAGTCAGTCGTCCTATGAAGAACTGCTTGCGGCCGGTGTCGCCATCATTCGATTCACCGACGGCCTGCTGCATACCAAGGCGGTGCTGATCGACGACGACATCACCATCTTCGGCACCGTCAACATGGACCTGCGCAGCTTCTATCTGAACCTCGAGCTCAGCCTGATCATCTACGAGGCGCGGGTCACCGCCGAGCTGGACACCGTCATCGACACCTATGCCGCCCGCGGTATCGCATTGAGCCAGGCGAGTTGGGGAACCCGGCCGGCATCACAGCGCTTCCTCGAGAATCTGCTGAGGCTCGCCGGACCGCTTCTCTGACATTCTAGTCGCCGGCCGCCGCGCGTGCCTTGCCGAGCAGGATCTCGCTGATCCCGCCCTTGGCCCGAAGGCTGACGACGAGAAGATAGACGCTGAGGAACGGCGTTCCGAAGAAGAACGCGATGACGCCAAGACCAAGGCCCGCCGCCGAGAACTGGTGGCGCCACGCCACCCAGATCGCCGACAGCGCCAGCATGCACATGAAATCGAGGTCGAACTGTCCTGGCCAGGCGAACTTGCCGATGTCGCCAAGGAACACCGGCAGCAGGTTCGGTCCGTGGCCGGCGATCGTCACCCCGGTGTATAGCGCAACGACCGTGAACATCGCGATCAGCAGTATCCGAAACAGGTTCATGGGCGTCTTCCCTCATCGTTCGCCGCCAGAATGTGGCTCGCCCCGACGCAATGCAATTACCTCGTTGGTTATTGTGGCGCCGTCGCGGGTGCGCGATTAATCGACGGAACCTGGGAGAACCATCTTGTCATTGTCGACCCACTCCGGTCGCGCAACCATCGACAGCAGCTTTCCGGGCCTGCTGCGGGACTGGCGCCGGAAGCGCAGGCTGTCGCAGCTGGACCTCGCGCTTTCGTCGGGAGTCTCGCAGCGCCATGTCAGCTTTCTGGAGTCCGGGCGGGCCAATCCCAGTCGCAATATGATCCTGCAGCTGAGCGAAACGTTGGACGTTCCGCTGCGCGACCGCAATGATTGGCTGACGGCGGCGGGATTCGCTCCGCAGTTCCGCACACGCGCCCTCGACGATCCGCAGATGGTCCAGGTGATGAGCGCGGTTCGCATGATCCTGGCCGCCCATGAGCCCTTTCCGGCCGTGGCCCTGGACCGCGCCTGGAACATTCGCATGTCGAATCGGCCGTTCGACCGTCTGAGCGACCTGCTGGGCGATGACGTTTGGGACAGGGTGGGCGGCGGCGAACGCAACCTCATGCGGCTGTTCTTCCACCCGCGCGGCATCCGGCCCCTGGTGACCAACTGGGCCGCCGTGGGCCCATTGATCTGGCGTCGCGCGCAACGGGAAGCCGAGATGCTCGGCGGCCAGGAAATGAAGGCCGTGCTCGCGGATCTCGCGCCCGATCAGGACGCCCACATACTGTGGTCAGTGGCCGAAACAGCTCTTTTGCCGGTGCTGCCCTTCAACATGCTGGTGGTTGATCAGGCGATCTCGATGTTCGCGATCATAGCGACGCTCGGCACCGCCCAGGATGTCACGGCCGACGAACTGCGCATCGAAACACTTTTTCCGGCCGATCCGCGGACCGAGGCTTTGTTTCGCGGCATGGCCGCGGCAGCGGAGCAATAACCTCCCGCGTAATTGCGCGGGACTCCTGCGTGCGAAACATAGGCTGACTGTACAAACAGGAGATACCAGTGGCCACAACAACCTTGTCACCAACAGAAGTCGTTCACCAGTTCATGAAGCTCATGGAGCCGCTGAACTACGATGCCGCGTTGAAGCTCGTTTCCGACGACTGCGAATACACAAACCCGCCCCCCATCGGCACTGTGAAGGGCCCCGCCGGCATACGCGCCGTGCTGGAGCCTTTCTTCGGGCCGACCAGCGAGAACGAGTTTAGAATCCTTCGAGATGCCACTTCAGGGGACATTGTGTTTCTTGAACGGCTTGATCGGCACCTCTTTGGCGACAAGTGGGTCGAGCTGCCGGTGACCGGCGTCTACGAAGTGCATCACGGCTTGATCACCTACTGGCGTGACTACTTCGATGCTCCGACCATTCTGGGCCAATTGCCCGCGGCATAGGGTCGACCCAATGACCATTCGATCTTTGACGGTAGATTGCCCATGAACAGGGCGTTTCACCAGTTCTGGCTGAAGATCACGGCGGTCGTCGTCGGATCGTTCGGACCGGTTTTCTCTTTTGGCGCAATGCAATCCACTTCGGCGCCGGCGCGGCTGACGCTCGACCTGCTCGGGTGGCGGCTGAACCATCCGTCGAATTTCGACGCCGGCGACACGCGTTTTCTGTCAGCCGTGACCGGCGGTTTCCTGCTTGGCTGGGGCGTGATGATCTGGTGTCTCTCGGCGTGGCTCTACCCACTGGCGCCGGAGCCAGTCAGGCGCACGGTCCTGGCCAGTCTGCTCGCCTGGTTCTGCCTCGATAGCGCGGGCTCGATCGCTTCCGGCAATCCTTCGAACGCGGCCTTCAATGTGGTTGTGCTTCTGCTCGCCGTTGGTCCCATGTGGCGCCCTGCTCGGGATTAGGGACGCGACAGGGAAAAACGGAAAATCGGGACATGATATAATTGCACGCGCGCAACGGGCGACTTGCAAGGTTCCATGCCCAGCCAGGCGCGCATCGTCGTTCCGGTTCAACCGCACCACGTCAGTCAGCGCGGCAATCGGCGCGCCCCGATCTTTTTCGAGCCGGGCGACCAGACGGTCTATCGAAACGCCTCGCGCGCGAGACGCGGCGGCGGGACGTCGCCGTATGGGCCTGCTGGCTAATGGCCAACGATGTTCATCTGATCACGACGCCGCACACGGGCGACGCACCGAGGCGGATCGTCATGATGCCAGGGCGCGGCCGCCCGGCCCAGTCCGCCGATGCGCCGCCAATGGATTTGTTTAGTTGAAATATATCATGTCCCCCTTTTCCGCTTGTGGGGGCGTCTCGCCCCCGCCTTTCCTGGCGACGCCGAGACGAATTGACGAAGACGGGGGCGAGACGCCCCCGGTCCGATCCTGGCCAACAAGTCAGTTTGGCTGACGCATACGACTCGCCTTCCCCCGCCTCGCAGATAGGGAACTATGCCTGCATCGGTTTCGCGCGCAATGTCGTGCGGGTTCGATTGCCCCGCTTTTAGAACAACGACATGTCATTGCACTTCCGCCGCAATGAAATCAGCTCTGGCCGGCCGGTGATGTTGGCGATGCTGGCCGGACCGGCTGACGGCGGCCGACCGCGTCACGGGCGCAGCCTGTACAGAATGCCGCACCCGCACTTTGCGCTCCCTCCCTCAATGGTTGTGCCATAAAGCGCATGGCTGATCCTGGTGAGACCTCCGTTGGGATACAATCCCTCCGCGCTTTCCTTGAATGTGTGGACGACCGCCTCGATGCCGGTCGCGGGGTCGACGGAATAAAGCGTTCCGGCGCCATTCCCGCGTTTTCGGGCGCCGCCGAATTCAGTCGTCCCATACAGCACGCCATCGACGCTGATCAGATCTGACCTTGGCGACAAGGCGTCCAGGCCGCCTTGGAACGCGTAGACAACCGCCTCTGCACCGGCCGTGGGTTGCAGGGAGAACACGACACCACAACCAGCGCCACAAGCGTGGCGCGACGATTGGCCGCCCGCGCCGGTCGTTCCATAAAGGACATTGCCGACTTCGAGCAGGGCGCCATAGGGTGTGGCCCCATCGGCTCCGCCCTTGAAGGCATAGACCAGGGCCATGGCACTGGTCGTCGGATCGAGCGAAAAGACCGTGCCGCAGCCGTTGCCGTTGCAGTACGAGGAGCCGCCGACGCCCACGGTCCCGTACAGCAGGTCGCCGACCTTGGTGAGGCCGGAAAACGGATAGGCGCCTTCGCCACCGGTGAAGGCGTAGACCACCTTCTCAGCGCCCGACACCGGGTCGACCGAATAGACTGTGCCGCAGCCGCACAGCCCCACGGTACCGCCATAGGTGGTTGTGCCGTACAGCTTGGACCCGAATCGGACGAGTCCCGCCTCGGGAGCGTTGCCGTCGAGTCCCCCCATGAAAGTGTGCACCACCGTTTCCGCCTCGGTGCTCAGGTCGATTGAGAAGACTGTGCCGCAGCCGTTCGGCTTGCAGTTCGCAGACCCTCCGAAGAGCGTCGTGCCGTACAGCTTCCCACCAGACTCGATCAGCCCGGCGGCCGGACCGAAGCCGTCGCTGCCCCCGGTGAAGGCGTACAGTTGGACTTCGGCTCCGGTCAGCGGGTCGAACGAGAACACTGTTCCGCAGCTACTCTTGCGCTTGCAGTCGGAAAGGCTGCCCCCGCTAGTCACACCATAGAGCTTGTCGCCAAAAGCGAGCAGGCCGCCCGTGCTGCTTCGGGAGTTATTGGCGGAGCTGAAAGCGTATTCGACATGGTAGCCGGCAGCGCTTGCCGGGCGAGGTTCGGCGATGGCCGCGCAGAGCAGCGTCAGGAGCGAGACGATCATCGAAAGCCGCATGGCGTTTTCTCCCCGTCCACCATTTGAATTCGCGAAACCTTGAACCGTCGTAAAAACCGGGACATGATATAATTACACCATTATTATCGTATCGTGAGTTTGCGAAAGATCATGCCCCGTCCATGGCGCCCTCGGGCGGTGATGTTTGGGGCGCATCCGCGCCAGGAGTAGCCAACACGCCTTAGAGCGATTTCACTGGTGGAAATATATCATGTCCCGGTTTTCCTTCCGCGCGGCTGCGCATGGAGCGACACGGCGTATCCGCCGACGATCAGGTACTCGACATTATGCGCGTCGAAGACGGACAACAGGTCCTTGAAGTCGCGGTCGAACATCCGGCGCGCCGTCCTTCATCTGATAAGCGGCACACGACAGACTGGCGGCCGCGTTCAACCGCTCGAGCCCGGACATGGACTGCCAGGCCCGATACTCTTCCGCCTTCATCGCCGCGTGGCTCGAAAACCGCCGGATCGTCTTGTCCATGATTACGACTACCACGCGCCGCCATCGGCGTCAGCCGCCCGCTCGATCTCTCCCATCAATCCGCCGTCGGCACCACACCCCCTGGACCGCGGGCGACACTTTCTCGTAACGCGGGCGTCCTGCCCATAGGCGCTAGGTTAAGCGGACTACGCCGACGTTGTTCCACATACAGAGCTACCGAATTCACATTTCTCGAAGGTGATCCACGAAACACCTCGCCCGACTGGGAGAGGGAGGGGCCCGATCGCGAAGCGATTGGGAGGGTGAGGGTCTTCGGCGCCGCAAGAAAGACCCTCATCTTCCCACGCCAAGAGGCGCGGGCCCCTTCTTCTCCCAGTCGGGAG
>JANXTX010000268.1 GCA_025352165.1 Caulobacteraceae bacterium
AACGCTTGCGCACGAACGGCGGCGCCGGTATATCCCCCGTCCCGGTCGCCAACAGCGACACAAGGCGGACGCGTAGCTCAGCGGGAGAGCACTACGTTGACATCGTAGGGGTCGCTGGTTCGATCCCAGCCGCGTCCACCATTTTCCCCTTATAAGTCAAGTCGTTACGCGGCCGGCCCGCGGGTTTTGAGATTGGTCGCCAGCGGCCCGACACCAAATAGACACCACGGCGCAAAACCAAAGAAAATTCGACTGGCGATCTCTCGGCGGCGACCCGACTGGGCGAATCATGAACACCTCAGGTCTCGGAGCGAGCGTTGTGCCGCGTCCCGCGTTCCGTTTGCTTCACTAGGAGCCGGCACGATTGCCGCGGGCGAGGACCGCCATGCGGGCCGATTAGGAGGCGACGAGGTGCCAAGCGTCGATCAATTTGGGCCCGAATGTCGCACCTTGGCGCGAGCCTTGGTTGGTTTGGAGAAAATCGTTGGCACACCGTGGCTGCCAAACGTCCGCTCGCGCTCGGACCTGAGCTTCGGCGAGAACCTTTCTGGTGAAAAGTTGGTTCTGCGCGGTGAAATCGGATTGGATGGTGCTGTGACCTTCAGCAAATCCGGATCAACTCGGACGAGGACTGCCTTTCTGTGGGACATAGCATCGGAGAAAATCCCGCTTCCGGTAACGCCGTCGCACCCCGAATTTTTTCATTGGTGGTCAATTCACAATCGAGCGAAATTTCGTTTTGAATTGCTGATGTCCGAGCTCGGAAGGCAGATTTCCGTTGGCCATCTGACCGCGATTGGGCGGCCTGGTAGCCCGATCGCGCCTAAAAAGGTCCTTGCCCCCGATATGTGGGCAAACTTGAAGGTAGAAGACTGGACGAATGGCACTGTGTTGGGCCCGCACGGCGAAGTTATCTTCAGCGTCCATCTGAGAGAAGAAACCCCGTCGGCACCAGAGCTCGCAAGCGTCGAGCGCGTTGCCATAGGACCGCTAACGAAGCGTCAAAAGGTGGCGCGCCTCTTGGGCGACCATCCGCTCGACGTGCTCGAGGCGGCGACCGCCAAACAACTCTGGAGGTTGATAGAGGCCCGTTGGCAGGCCGCTTTCGGCTCAAATAGCGCTCCGGCTGACGACACCCTCAAACGAGCGCAGAGGGACGCGATCAATCTTGCTGCCCGCCACGCATAATCCGCGGTGCGGGTGCAGCGTATTTTGCGGTTAGCGCTTTCAGCGCGTCAGGCCTGAGTATCCGGCATCGCATTCCGCGAACCGGAGAACACGAGTGGGTACCTGTCAGAACACCGAATTTCCCCCGATTAACGCTGGCGAACTCCTCACGACCGAGCAGGCAGCGAAGATTTACGGCCTGTCGCAGAGCACGCTCCGGAAGTGGCGCTGCGTAGGTAATGGGCCGCGCTTCACGCGTATCGGCCGGGCGGTGCGGTACCGGCGCGCCGAACTAGACGCCTTCGTTGAAGGCAGAACCTTCGGCAGCACCACACAGGCGGATTGCGCGGTGGCTCGTCGGGTGAAAACCTGATGGCAAACCCGACAAAACCTCCACACTTGATTCCGTCCGACAATGAATGTCCGACCCGGCCCATCGATACGCTCGAATTGATCGCCAAGTCCCTACCGGTTTTTGAGACGCAGCAGCAGGCTGGATTGCGTCAAAGCGGAATGTCGGATCCCCTCCCCGGAAGTCCCATCGATTACCAATCGTACCCCGGCGGACCTAAGCGGCCCATCGACCCCGGCGCCTGGGAGAGGTTGCAAGTTGGAGATCCAGAAACCGGCCTGCCGCCGGGATGCCCGGTGACACCGCTCGGCAAAGATGGACAGACCTTCTATTTCCTCGACACACAGGGCGCCGTTGCCGAACTGAGAGCCGACGCCAGTGGTAAGGGGCCGCTGGGAGCCCTGTTCGCCGGCCGCAGCCGGTATCTCGAATGGGCGTGGCCACGGTTCGGAAGAGAAACCAAGGGTGGGAAACCGCAAGTCTCGGGCTGGGATGCCGATAACTGCCGGCAAGCGCTTATGGATGCCTGCGCCTACAAAGGCTTCTTCAATTGGGAGGACCAGGTGCGTGGCAGGGGCGCTTGGCGCGCTCACGACGGATCGCTCATCTTTCATGCGGGCGACGAAGTTCTGATGAATGGCAAATGGCGTCCGTGCGGGGTTCACGAGGGATATATCTACGCAGCGCGGCCGAAGATCGGCAGGCCGACGCGCCAGCCTCATCCGGCTGGTCACGGGTCGTGCGGTGACTTCCTCCTGGATCTGCTGCGCACTTTCAATTGGGAGCGCGGAGAGCTGGACGCGAGACTTATGCTCGGCTGGCTAGTGACGGCGAAAATTGGCGGGGCTCTGAGGCAGCGCCCCGTCGTCTTCGTGTCGGGCGGCGAAGGCAGCGGCAAGAGCACCCTTCAGGCGCTGAGTCGCACCGTGATGAACGGCGCGCTGATAGCAACTTCCAACACGACCCAAGCCGGCCTTTACCAGCGTTTGCAACAGGACAGCATCGCTATCCTGGTGGACGAGATGGAGGCCAAGGACGATACGCGGACGGTCGACAAGATCCTTGAGCTGGCCCGCATTTGCTACAGCGGAGACAAGATGCAGCGCGGCGGCAAATCCGGCCAAGCCCGCGAATACAGCCTGTCGAGCTCATTCTTCGGCAGCGCGATATCCAAACCCGCCACCGACGCCCAGGACGACAGCCGCATGGCGGCCCTGACCCTGCGAGAGCGCCAACAGGCTGGAGGCCGCCTCGACGTGGATCGTGCAGTGCTTGATGAGCTGGGGCGACAGCTGATGCGGAGGATCCTGGATTGGTGGCCGCGGTGGGAGGCGCTCAACGAGCACTTCCGCGAGTTGATGATCGACCTCGGGCACAAGGACCGCGCCTGCGATACCTTTGCACCCTTGGCCGCCGGTGCGCATTTGGCGGTGAGCGACAACATGCCGGAGGTGGAGGACCTGGC
>JANXTX010000271.1 GCA_025352165.1 Caulobacteraceae bacterium
GAGGTCAAGGCGGCTGTCCAGGCCGCCAATCCGGATGTGCCGGTCTACATCTACGAAGACGCCGGACACGGCTTCAACAACGAGGACCCCGCCCGGCATGGCGCGGAAAGCGCGGATCTGGCCCGCCGCCGCACCCTAGAGCTGTTCGGCGCCTAGTGTGGGTGAGAGCGTTCAGCTCACCAGCCCGTCGGACGGGTTCACATTCACCGCATACCGCGCGGGCGTCGACGATGTCCGTCGCGGCGGTCTTGTGTTGATCCAGGAAATCTTCGGCGTCACCGCGCACATCCGGGAAATCGCCGACGGATTCGCCGCGGACGGCTATGAGACGCTGGCGCCATCCCTGTTCGACCGCCTTTCACCGGGCTTCTCGGTAGCGGCCGACCCCGCGGGCCTTGCGGTCGGTCGCGAGTATTCCGAAGCCACGCCATGGGACCAGGTCGAAGCCGACCTGTCCGCGGCGATCGCGGCGCTCGCCCCACCGGTCTTCGTCGTCGGCTATTGCTGGGGCGGGACCGCCGCATGGCTGGCGGCCTGCCGCAACAGCGGTGTCGCCGCGGTCTCCAGTTTTTACGGGCGAAGAATTCCAGAACTGGCAGCCGAGACTCCACAGTGCCCGATCATCCTGCATTTCGGTCGACGGGACGCCAGTATCCCTCCCGAAACGATTGAGGCCATCACCCAGGCGCATCCCGACATTCCCGTGCACGTCTATGACGCGGGCCATGGTTTCGTTTCCGACCGTGGCGCCGATTTCAACCCCGATGCCGCCCGCCTCGCCAGACTGCGCACGCTGCAGGTGTTCGCTCGCAATGGCGGTGGGCGCGGCGATATCTGAGCCGGCGTCAGGGTCAGTCCTCGACGGAATTTAGCCGCCGAACCAGGAGGCACTGCGCCGCGAACAGGCCGATGCAGGCGCCAAAGGCGGCAAACGCTCCACCGGGATCGCGTCCGCCGTGCGCGGCGCCATCGACTTGCCAGAACAAAAATACGTCGGCCGCGATAACCACTCCAAGCCCGACCAGGACCGAAATGACGTTCTGGCCAAAGCCGGTTCGATAACTGGCCATCAGATGACGCGAGACGGCCGATCTCAAGGGAGGCGCAAAGCGGACCGCGACGAAGCTCGCGACGAGCAGTAGGGCAGGTAGCGCCAACACCCTTTGCAAACCGGCTGTGTTGAGAATGGGCAGCACTCTCATCGCCTCAAAGAGACCCGCCGCGTAGCCAAGCGCGGCGACGGAAAGCAGGCTGTCCTGCATACGCCGAAATTTCGACCAGTCGGCGCCTGCCTGCATTGTGGACAACCGCGCCCGCTCAGTGACCGGCGAAGGACATCAATGCCGAGACAGGAATTCCGGCATCCCGCAACCGCTGTGCGCCGCCCAGTTCCGGCAGATCCACGACGAACGCGGCGGCGGCGATGCGGGCCTTGGCCTGGGTGAGTAGCTCGATCGCAGCCAGCGCCGTGCCGCCCGTGGCGATCAGGTCGTCGACGAGCATGACCTGTTCACCCTCGAGCACGGCATCGAGGTGCATCTCGATGGTGTCGTGGCCATACTCCAGTGCGTACTCGACGGCGCGAGTGCGGTGAGGGAGTTTTCCCTTCTTGCGGAGCGGCACGAAGCCGGCCGAGAGCTGATGAGCCACGGCGCCGCCCAGAATGAAACCGCGCGCCTCGATGCCGGCAACCTTGTCTATCTTCATCCCCGCCAGCGGCTGCACAAGTTCATCCACTGCCTGGCGAAAGGCGCGAGCGTTGCCGAGCAGCGTGGTGATGTCGCGAAACATGATGCCGGGCTTTGGATAGTCCGGAATGGTGCGGATGGTATCGGCGAGGTTCAAGCGGGATTTCCTTTCAGCGCCCGGCCGGCGATAGCCGAGAGCCTGGCGACAGCCGCGGGGTCACGCGCCGACGGCGCGGTTATCAAAGCGCCATCGAGGCAGGTATCGATCGGCGAAGGGCTTCGCGTGGCGGGCAACGATAGCGCCAGATGCCGGACAAGCTCTCGCGCCTTGCCGGCGTTTCCGCTCATGATCGCAAGGATCGAGGCGACGTCCACGTGGGCGAACTCCTCGTGCCAGCAATCGTAGTCGGTAACCATGGCTACCGACGCATAGGGCAGCTCGGCCTCGCGGGCCAGTTTCGCCTCGGGCATATTGGTCATGCCGATGACATCACAGCCCCACGATCGATAAAGCGCGCTTTCAGCCTGGGTGGAAAACTGCGGGCCTTCCATGGCGAGATAACAACCGCCTTCGATCATCCGGGCGCCGGCGGCGCGACCGGCTGCGGCGGCCATTGCCGATATCCTCGGACAAACCGGTTGCGCCATCGACACGTGGGCTGTGAGGCCAGGCCCAAAGAAACTCTTCTCACGAGCAAAGGTGCGGTCGATGAACTGATCGACAACGACAAAATCGCCGGGAGCCAACGCCTCACGCAGCGAGCCGACGGCCGACAGGGACAGGATGTCCGTGCAGCCCGCGCGCTTGAGGATGTCGATGTTTGCGCGCGCGTTTACATCCGTGGGCGGTAGTTTATGGCCGCGGCCGTGCCGGGGGAGAAATACCAGCCGGACGTGCCCGAGCCTGCCTGTCAGCACCTGGTCGGACGGTTCGCCAAACGTGCTTTCGATGGTTTCCCAACGCGCGTCTTCCAGTCCATCGATGTCATAGACTCCCGATCCGCCAATGACGCCCAGCACCCAACCCGACATGTATCCTCCGTCCGTTTCCGGCGCCTTATCGCCGAGCGAAGCGAGCTTGGCTATGGTCCAACCGATGATACGCGCCGCCAACCTGCTGTTCGCCCTGGCATTCGCGGCGACCACCGCGAGCGCCGGCGAAACCCGTTGCTGGTTCGAGAACGGCGCCGTGGTCGCGCCGGCGGCATTTGGTGACGTGGCCGGGGATTTTATCATCGACCTGTCGCAGGCCGGTTCGCAGATTCACGAAACATCCGCCCGGATGCGCGGGTACACCGGCAATACAATGGTCGCCACGCTGCGGGTTGGCGGCGCAAGGCTGAACGGCTTCACGGCAGGAGTAGCTGACCTGGACGCGCGCACGTCAGGCTTCACCACCAACATCTCCGGGATTCTGGGGGCGGATGCCTTCCGCGGATTTGTCTTCGAGCTTGATTTTGCGCCCTGCCGCCTGCGGCTGAGTCGCGACGCCAAAGGCGAAGTGGCCGCTCGTTCATCGATCAGGTTACGGACTTTTGGCGGACGCCCCGCCATGCCGGCCACGATATCGGACGGAGTCGACAGTCGTTCGGGATGGTTCCTGATCGACACCGCCTCGCGCGGTTCGCTGATCGCCAACGCAGGCTTCTCGCGTCCGCCGCGGGATCCGGCGGTGGCCGCGCCGGCGCGTCTGCGCGCGCTGTCTCTCGCGGGAGCTCTGTTCGAGCAGACGCCCGCCGGCCTGATGACTCAGGATGACCCAGGCGTCGATGGCGCCATTGGCGCCGCCGTGCTTTCGCATTTCCGGCTTAGACTCGACCAGACCAGAGGCTGGCTGACGCTGACGCCTGCCCCCTGACGGTCAGGCGCCCAGGATCAGTGACCGACCTTGCGCCAGACATTGCGGTAGCTGGCGTACAGAATGCCAGTCAGCATCAGCAGGAAGATCATCACCGCGACGCCGGACTGCTTGCGCTCTTCCATCTTCGGGTCGGCGGCCCATTCGAGGAAGGCGGCCACATCCTTGGCTTCCTGGCTCTTGGTCCCCTTAACGCCGTCGTCGAAGGTCACCCGGTCG
>JANXTX010000273.1 GCA_025352165.1 Caulobacteraceae bacterium
GGAAATTTTCCCACCGACCTCTATATCGCCCAGGGGATAGCGGCCTTCGCCGACGGCGTCGAAATGCGCGCAATGCCCCGCGAAGCCGTCGTGGAGGCGATCAATGAAGAGGTCGCCGTCGCGATGCTCACTCACGTTCACTATAAGAGCGCGGCCCGTTGGGACATGGCCGGCGTGACCGAAAGGATCCATGCGGCGGGGGCTTTGGCGCTCTGGGACCTCAGCCACAGCGCCGGCGCGATCGAGGTCGATTTGGGGGGATGCGGCGCCGATCTTGCGGTGGGCTGCGGCTACAAGTACCTGAACGGAGGACCGGGGGCGCCGGCCTATATGTTCGTGGCGGGACGGCTCCAGCGTGACCTGCGATCGCCCTTGTCCGGGTGGATGGGGCACGGCGCGGCGTTCGACTTCAGCGACGAATACCAGCCGGCGCCCGGGATCGAGCGGTTCCTTTGCGGAACACCGCCGGTCCTTGGCATAACGGCGCTGGAGGTCGGGGTCGATCTGGCGCTCGAGGCCGACATTCGCACAGCCGCGGCCAAATCCGCGCGGCTCTGGGACCTGTTCGCCACGCAGGTCGAGGCGCGTCTGCAGGGGTATGGTTTTGAGCTGATCAGCCCGCGCGATGCACGGGCGCGGGGCAGCCATATCTCCTATGCTCACCCCGAGGGCTACCGGATCATGCAGGCGCTGATCGCACGCGGCGTGATCGGCGATTTCCGTGATCCCGACGTGCTGCGCTTTGGCCTGACCCCACTCTATCTCGGTTTTGAGGATGTCTGGCGGGCCGTCGAAATCCTGCATGAAGTGATGCGGGATGGCGCCTGGCGCGATGAACCAGCCCGTATGGCCGGCCGGGTGACCTGAACCTATGAATATCTATTTCCTCGGTATCGCCGGCGCGGGCATGAGCGCTCTGGCTTCGGTTCTGGTTTCGCAGGGCCACACCGTGACGGGCTCCGACGACGGCGTGTTTCCGCCGATCACCACTTATCTCGATGGTCTGGGCATTCCCTACCATGTCGGATTCGACGCCGACCTGATCCCGACGGACGTCGATGCGGCGATCATCGGCTCTAGCGCCAAACTCGATCTCGACCATAACCCCGAGCTGAAGGTGCTGATCGCGCGCGGCGTCCCACGCTATTCGTTCGCCGAGTACCTCGGCCTCTTCACCCGGGATCGCGAGAGCATCGTCATAGCCGGCAGTTTCGGCAAGTCCACCCTGACAGCCATGGCGGCGGTGCTGCTACGCGAGGCCGGACGCGACCCGGGCTATTTCATCGGCGCGGTGCCTCTCGACTTGGCCACCACCGGCCATGCCGGAACCGACCGTGACTTCCTGATCGAGGGCGACGAGTACATCATCAGCGACGAAGACCGCCGCTCGAAATTCGTCCTCTATCACCCCGACTGCGTGCTGATCAGCTCGCTGATCCACGACCATCTCAACGTCTTCCCGACGATTGAGTCGTACGAGGCCGCCTTCGCCGAACTGATCGCTCTGTTGCCGGCCGACAGGCTGCTGGTCTGCGCCCATGGCTTCGAAGCCCTGCATCGATTGACGAACGGACGGCGTGTCGTCTGGTATGGGCTGGAGCCATGCCCGGGCTACCATGCCGATGACGTGCGGATCGGCGAGATCACCCGTTTCAATCTTGTCACTCCGGCGGGAGAGCGGATCGCGCTGGAGACCGAGCTCCTTGGCCTGCACAACATCGAGAACATCGTCGGCGCCGCGGCCTTGCTGCTGGAGCGGGGCGAGGTCGACGCGGGCGCCCTGCAACGCGGGGTTCGCCGGTTTCGCGGCGTGACGCGGCGGCTGGACAAGAAGACCCGCGTCTCACGCGTGCCGGTCTATGAGGGCTTTGGTTCCTCGTACGAAAAGGCGCGCTCGGCGATCGAAGCGATCACCCTGCATTTTCCCGACCGCCCGGCCATCGTCGTGTTCGAGCCGCACACTTTCAGCTGGCGCAACACCGCCTCGCTCGCCTGGTACGACACCGTGTTCGAGGGCGTTTCGCGTGTCCTGATGCTGCCGCCTCCTGGATACGGCGCGGGCAGCCATGAACAGCTGACCCAGCAAGCCATTCTCGACCGTGTTCGCGCCGCGAACGTCCAGGCCGACGGATTTGCCGGCGGAGCGGACATTCTGGCCGAATTGGACAAATCCCTATCTGGCGATGAGGTGC
>JANXTX010000285.1 GCA_025352165.1 Caulobacteraceae bacterium
GGCCCGCGCCAGAAGTTTCGCCCTCAACATCCTCCGCCACAACGGCGCAACAAACATCGCTCAGGCCCTCTGGAACGGCGCACTCAGCCTCGACCTCATCCTCAACTACAAAGCAATCTGATCAGCGTTGAACAGCCCTGCCCCCGCACTGCCTTGGCCTCGGCAACGACACGTCGTGCATCGTCTGGGTCGTCAGCTCGATCGCCTTTCGCTTTCAGCTTGTCATCCAGGGCGTCAAGATCGCGACGAAGCATTTCTAGCGCCGTAACCGACGCCTCGTCTCCATTCGCCACAGCAGAATCTTCGAGTGTCTCTAGACGGTCCCGATAATCGCCAGCTTCTCGGCCGACGTCTGCAGCGAGCATTGTAAATTGCTGCTCATCGCGCTGCGCCGCGTATAGCTGTTTCTCGAAACGAGCCTTCGACCGGACTGCAAGCCCATCCACGTGAATGAGGCGTGAGGCGTCAATCCGAAAGGTCAACTCGATCTCCGCGCCCGCCGGAAGCCCAGCGGAAATGTCATCATGGCCTATGAGGACCTGACCCACCCAATCATTAGCTTCGGGGTCTTCCCCGAATTCCCCCTCCCAGAGCTTAATCCGCAAACCTGAGGCGGGGTCCAATGGCGATACCGCATGATCCGCGCGGAAAACTCTCTTTATTTCGGCCGGTAAGGGTGTGTTCCGAGCGAATATCTCGTCCAGCTCAGTTCGTCCGGTTGCATCTACGACCTCTACCCACATCGTGTGGGGCAGAGGTGGAGAGGCTGGCACCAGCCCGTGGCGGATCTTGAACTCGACAACATCGGTTTCCAAGGCGCTTCCGGCTGCATCCCGTGCATAGACCCAAAACGTTCCAACGTCCCCTTCAGACAGCGCCACCAGTGTCTCGAACACCCCTTCTGCAGGCCGCATCCAACCGCTACTCCATTCTCCGCTTGCCGCGTCGATCTTGATTTCGACGTCGGGCGGCCCCTCCACCACGCGACCAGTAACTGGGGGTTCCAGGTCAGCGCTTACAGGGTCGAATGCCAGTCTTAGCTGGACGTCAATCCTGCTAGGCGCTTCAGCTGCCGAGCCAACACCCAACCGTCCCATTGATTTTTCAGCGGCAAGGCTTGGGGTCCGTTCTAACGTCGCGGCGTAGAGAGCGGCCCCACGGCAAACAACTGTCATTGGGTCGGCCGAAATATCGACCCGCGCTCCGAGACGCTGCCCAAGGTACTCTCGCACGATCGGCGATTGGGTGGGGCCGCCGACCAGAAGGATGCGATCGAGATCGGCGCCGCTGATCCTGGCGCCGGCTAGTGCTTGGTCAGCAAGGTTGCAGCAACGCTCCAGCAGAGGCTCGCTGATTGATCCAAGCTCGCCACGGCTCAGCGAGACATCCAACTCGATCGGCGTTCCCGCGTCATCCTCGCCGATGTCCCAAATGGAGAGGGTCACCCGAGTTTCACGGGAGAGGTCGATCTTGGCCTCTTCAGCTTTGGCCCGCAACCGCGCTATCAACATGCTCCGCGTGGCTGGGCGTCGCAGATCGTAGGTAGATTCCAACGCGGGCATCAGAACCGCATCGATAATCGCGCGGTCGAAGTCCTTGCCACCCATCAGGTTATCGCCGCGGTGATCGAGCACGCTTAGACGTCCGTCGCGCGTTGAAACCACGGCTACATCGAGCGTGCCGCCCCCGAGGTCAAAAACCAACCATTTCTGAGCGGCGTCGCTCGGGTTGGCGCCGTAGCCGATCGCCGCTGCGATCGGCTCCTGAAGTAGAGGCGCCTCCTCCATTCCGGCCAGCTGGGCGGCACGGCCGGTCGCCTCGCATTGCAGAGCACCGAAGGCGGCGGGGACCGTTATCACGGCAGCGTGGACACCGTCCCCCGTGAGACGCCGAACATCGCTGATCAAGGATTTCAGAACCTCGGCTGACAGCTCTTCCGCCGAAAGGTCCTTCTCTGACGTGGGAAACCGCTTGCGTTCGCTCTGACCCATCCACCGCTTGAATTCTACTGCAACATTGTCAGGATCAGAGGTTAAAGCTACTATCGCCCTAGGCCCCACGACGACCTGTCCAGACTTTCGGATAAGCACAGCCGAGGGCGTAACGTTCATTTGCGCGTTGTTCTGAAATATTCTTAGGTTTCCGCCCTGCCACCTTGCAATACAACTGTTAGTCGTGCCAAGGTCGATTCCGTACTCTATTAGTTGTGACATCTGATGGCATTCCCTTCGAACTTGGTAAGTAATCGCATTCATATGGTGGCTACAGATCATTTCTATTTGCAGTCAAAATTATCTTTCACCGAGGTTATATCTTGTTACCATGCCTCTATCATCAGATATTAATTTGTTGTTCTCCGCGATTAGCTCATTGTACTGTTCCGATAAACTGCGTCTCGAACGCAATATATCGTTGTATCGATCGACTTTTTCATTGTATGTGCTTGAGTCGACCGCCTGCCCAGTTTGTTGTTGCGCGTCCAGCTCATCAAGCTCGGACTTGAGCGCAGCCATTGAGCTGGTTAAGGGGTCGATCTGGGCGTCCAGGCTGGCAAGCTGACTCTTGATCGCTTCAATCCGCTCACGGCCGGCGTCGATGCGTTCCTTGAGTCCAGTCGCGTCAGGTCCCGGTGGGGCACTCGCAATAGTTGGTGATGCTGCTGGCGCCGTGACTTCATTCGGCGCGCCGCCCGGAACCGCCCCTGGGGGGGCTGCATCGTTCGTCGCCGGAGCCGAAGCATCTGCTGGGGCGCTGCCTGGGTAAGTATTTGTGCTGTCATTCCCCAGCTGTGAGCGGCCGACCAGCCAAAGGAACAGAATGGCAATCGCGCCCAACACCAGCCCGAGCCACCAACGATCCAACAGACGGAACTGCTGTTTCCCGAGGAACTGAAAACGCCGCCCTGGTTGGGCAATCACCCGATACCGGGCCAACGGGAATATTGGCACCATCAATATGACGAAATAGAGCGTCGCCACATATGATCCGGTCTCCGGATCGGGATCCGCATGGCCGTAAAGAGTGACGCCCACGCCGTTGAAAGTGAATAGCGGCGGGGCGGCTTGGATTGGCTTACCCCTAAGACGCTGTAGACGCGCATTCTCTGAAATTTCCCGAAGTGCATGCGTTATCATGGCGGCCGCCATGGTCCCCTGAGCAAGCGCCAGAGCGTCCGAATAGAGCTTTTCTGCATAGACAAAGTTGTCTGCCCAGGTCGTTGCCGACGCGATACTAGCTAGGCAGCGGGCGGCCGCCTCTCTCGCCCTCAGATGCAAGTCACTATTCTCAGGAACTGCCGCCAGTAATCGTTCCAAGGCTGGAGTGACGTCACCTCGAAACCTTCTGTCCGCATTGGCGCAAGGGGCGACGTTTTCGGCAGCAGCACCCGCCACGCGGCGAACCCTGCTGTCCAGCTCTGTTCGAACACTGTCGCAAATGTCTAGGAACGATACCAGAGCCGGCTCGTCACGTTCACGGGTGCTGGCCTTCGCCTTGGCCTTGGCCTTGGCCTTGGCCTTGGCCTTTGCGCCCGCACCCGACAATCCGTCACGGTTTGATTTGTCCTTAAGGCGTTGAAACTGCACAGCATCCTGGATGCCTTCGAGAGAATGCTCGATGTTGAACACCGCAACGGTGCCCTCGGCCAGAACCAAAGCTTCTCGGTAAAGTTGGTCAGATGCGATGAAGTCATCGGTCCACGTCGTCGCTGAAGCTATGGCTGATAAACACCGGGCCGCAGCGTCGCGCGCTCGAAGCAAGCCGTCACTATCCGGGGGAACGAAGGCCTGCAGCAGCTTCAACCCATGGCTGATCTCGTTCCGGAATCGCGCCATGGCCGCTGCACAAGGCGCCCGGTTTTGCATGGCCGCATCATTTTCACGCTTCAGTTCTTTTTCCAGTTCCGACTGGACGTCCTCGCAACGGGCAAGAAACGGAACGAGCGCAGGTTCGACAAGTTCGTCTAGCGCGGCATTCGCCCAGCCACCCGTATCGGCGAGACCATCAATGCACGCAGCGACGGTGCCGGCTAAGTTGACATTTCCCGCGTCTTGAGCCGTTCGACCGAGGCTGACCAATGGCGCCGCCGCGATCGAGGTTGCGCGGCCCCGCAACGCATCAATCTCCGAAGGAAGCGCAGCGGGTTCAAAATTTGCCTCAAGCTCCACCTGCTGAAATGCACCCCAGTAGTCGTCGCCAGAAACTGCAGTGTGCCAATCCCTTATGGCATTCGCCCAAAGTCCGGGCGCAACGTCATCGTCGCCTGCCTTCAAAGCGACGAAGAGACCCTTAAGTGCTTTATCGTGCGCAGCGGCAACGTCGTGAGCCTTTCCACGCTCAACGCTTGCCAGGCTCGTCGTCTGATTGAACCAAAGTAGCCGATCCTGCAGTCGCTGCGCTGGGTTCTCTAGCCGACCGACTGCCGCCCGGATGTCCGCTTCCCTACGGCGAGCCGGGCCGAGTTCGGGAGGGTCGTTCTCTAGCGCTTGTTCTATGCCAAGACTTGCGGCTCTCCTGAGCGACGCGGCGGCGGCATGGACTCGCGCTGGGCCTGCGTTCGCTGGCAGCCCCAGTATACGAAATGCATTGGCCGCCACCCAATCCGCCGTTGCCATGGTTCCGGTTCCCCTGATGCAACGATTAGTTTCATTTGGTCACGTTGAGTGCAAGTCACCCGAATGGACACGCTGAAGTCGAACCTTCCCGTTGGGATCGGTTCGGAAAGCGGACGTCCTCCCCCATGGGATCAAGTTAGTAGCGCAAAACAGCCTTTGCCCCTAGGTCTCCCAGAAACGTTCGTTTTCGGGAGAATGCCGGTGCGACCCAGCCGACTCGGAAATCCACCTCTCGAAACAATCCCTTGAAACTGATTCCCAATAGACGAGGCCCGTGACGGGATTTCGGAGACCTCGGTGACCACGTCCCCGCCCCACCGGTCGCTCCAAACTCTCCTAGACAGTTACTCTTGATCAGATTTTGTCAGAACTGAAATGCGCCGCCGATCGCCCACCGCGAGCGGCAGACCAGGCAGGCGCCACATCGTTCCCTTGTGAGGGCTTGACGGCGGACGAACAATTACAATATGTAATATTGCATTTTGCGATTTCACAAGGCCCTCCAGCATGCCAACTCTCCAGAACCCCCAACATGAGGCCTTCGCCCAGGCCCGCTCCAGGAGCGTCAGCCTGGAGGATGCGTTCGAAAACGCCGGATTTTCGCCGGACCGCTCGCATGCCTGCCGCCTGGCAAAGCGGGATGATGTCTCGGCGCGGATCGCAGAGCTGCGCGCCGCGCGAGAGAAGGTCGAGGAGTCGGAGCCGCAGGCGATTATCGACGCCCTGATCCGCATGGCCCGCGATAGCGAGGTGCTGAAGACGCCGGCCGGGCTCAAAGAGGCCCGCTTGAACCTGCTGGAGGCCGACCGCCTGCGCACGGCGCTGACGGCCTACAGAAACAAGGAACGTTTTCAGATACATAATGAGGCGACGGCCTGAGTGCCGCGGCCCCGACGCAGCCCCGACGTGGCCAACTTGCGGCCAGCATGTGGCCAATGCGCGGCCCGCGGGCGGCCGGATACGGCCACCCCGCGGCCAGCAAGTTCCCGGATGAGGCCAGAATGCGGCCATCCCGCGATATCCGCCATTCGCCAAGGGGGTAGCGGCGCGATTGGCTCGCGGGCTAAAAGCGCGCCATGACCGAGCAACCCGCCTCTCCCTATACCGGCCCAACCCGCGTCTTTTCCGGCGTTCAGCCGTCCGGCGCACTGCACCTGGGCAACTACCTGGGCGCATTGGTCAAATTCGTCGCCCTGCAGCGGCAGATGGAGTGCCTGTACTGCGTCGTCGATATGCACGCGATCACAGCCTGGCAGGATCCCAGGCTGTTGAGGGCGCAGACCCGGGAAATCGCGGCGGCCTATATCGCCGCCGGCGTCGATCCGTCGGTGGCGACGATCTTTCCGCAGTCGGCCGTTCCTGAACACGCCGAGCTGGCATGGATCTTCAACTGCGTGGCCCGCGTCGGCTGGCTCGACCGGATGACGCAGTTCAAGGACAAGTGCGGCAAGGACAAGGAAGGCGCCAGCGTCGGGCTGTATACCTACCCGGTGCTGCAGGCCGCCGACATCCTGCTCTACAAGGCGACCCACGTACCGGTGGGCGAGGACCAGAAGCAGCATCTGGAACTGACCCGCGACATCGCGGCGAAGTTCAACCACGACTTCGATGCGCCGGGATTCTTTCCGCTCACCGAGCCGCTGATCGAGGGACCGGGCGCGCGGGTGATGTCTCTGCGCGACGGGACCGCGAAGATGTCGAAGTCCGACCCGTCGGACCAGTCGCGCATCAACCTGACCGATGACGCCGACGCCATCAGCAAGAAGATCCGGCGCGCCAAGACCGACCCCCTGCCGCTGCCAGAAACGCTCGACGAGTTGAAGACCCGTCCGGAGGCAGACAACCTCGTGGGCATCTATTCGGCGATGTCCGGGCAAACCAAGGCGTCCGTGCTCGAACAGTTCGCGGGTCAGGGCTACGGCGTCTTCAAGCCGGCGCTTGCGGACCTGGTGGTCGAGCGTCTGGCGCCGGTGTCGTCGGAAATGCGGCGGCTGATGGCCGATCCGGCCGAGATCGACCGGGTGCTCGCCGCCGGAGCGGAGCATGCGCGAAGCCTCGCGGCGCCTATTCTCGCGGCGACCAAGGAGATCGTCGGCTTCTGGCCGGCCGCATAACCGGTTGCGTCCCGCCACGCGGCGGCCCATCTAGCGATCAGCATTGAGAGGCATCCGCATGTTCATCCAGACCGAAGACACGCCCAACCCGTCCGTCATGAAGTTCCTGCCCGGTCGCGAGGTGCTGGCGTCGGGCACGCGGGAATTCCGCGACGAGAGCGACGCGATGGCCTCGCCCCTGGCGGTCGACCTTTTCGACATTCCGGGCGTCACGCGGGTGTTCTACGGAACCGACTTCGTCACCGTCACCAAGGACGACGACTCTGAGTGGCCCCACCTGAAGGCGCCGATCCTCGCGGCGATCATGGACCATTTCACCAGCGGCGTGGCGCTGTTCAGCAATACGACGGCCGAAGCGGTCAACGAGACCGTCTATGAGGGCGAGACGGCGGCGATCGTGGCGGAGATCAAGGACCTGCTCGACTCCAAGGTCCGCCCGGCCGTGGCGCAGGACGGCGGCGATATCCTGTTCTCGCGCTTCGAAGCCGACACCGGCGTCGTCTGGCTGCACATGCGCGGCGCCTGCGCGGGGTGCCCCTCCTCGGCGGCGACGCTGAAGTCAGGCGTGGAGAACATGCTTCGCCACTACATCCCTGAAGTCACCCGCGTCGAGCAGGCGCTGTAGAGGGGTGGCGGATTGTTCCATCCGTCCTCCCTCCCCTTGAAAGCGACCAGAGTCTCACATCTCGAAGCCAGCCCACAAATCACTTCTCCCGTCTGGGAGAAGAAGGGGCCCACGCCTCTTGGCGTGGGAAGATGAGGGTCTTTCTTGCGGCGCTTCAGACCCTCACCCTCCCAGCTTCGCTGGGCCCCTCCCTCTCCCAAACGGGCGAGGTGTTTTGTGGATTAACTTCGAGATGTGTGCATCGCGTAGCCCCATAAAGCGGAGGCAGGCTTGATCCCATGATTGTCCTCTCCCTCGATACCTGCCTCGGCGCCTGTTCGGTCGCTGTCCTCGCGGATGGGGTCGAGCTTGCAACCCTCTCAGAACCCATGACGCGCGGCCATCAGGAACGCATTGCGCCGATAGCGGGCGAGGCGATGCGCGCGGCGGGACTCCCCTTCAGCGCCCTGGACAGGATCGCGGTGACGGTCGGGCCAGGCTCTTTCACCGGCCTGCGGGTTGGTCTGGCGTTCGCCAAGGGGCTGGCTCTTGCGTTGGATCGACCCTGTGTCGGCGTTGGATGCCTGGAGGCGCTGGCCGCCGGTGTTGCGGGTCCCGGGCATCGCGCCAGTGTGATCGACGCCGGTCGCGGTCGGGTCTTTCTGCAGGTGTTTGACGGAGAAGAGTCGATCAGCGCGCCCGACAGCCTGGACATCGAAACCGCGGCCGCGCGGCTGGCGGAACTATCCCACGCCGGTGAGCTGACCCTCACCGGTCCAGGCGCCTCATTGTTGACCGGCGTGATCGGATCGGCGCGGCTTGTCGAGCAGGCCGCTCCCTCACCGTCGGTCGTGGCGCGGATTGCCGCCACCGCGGCGCTGACACCGCCCCGGCCGCTCTATCTTCGCGCGCCCGATGCGAAACCCAAGGCGGCATGATCTTCGAGCTTACGACACCGGCCTCCGCGGCGGCGCTTGCGGCTGTCCATGCCCTCGCATTCGACACGCCGTGGAACGCGGCGGATCTCGCTTCACTGTCGCAAGGCGCCAACGCGATCCTGCTGCAGGCCCGCGATGGCGACGACGTCGCCGGCTTCATCCTCTGTCGTTGCATTGCCGACGAGGCGGAGGTGCTGACGCTGGCCGTTTCGCCGGCCTACCGCAGGCGGGGCATCGGCAGCCGCCTGCTCGAAAATGCCACCGCATTGGCCGGAGCGCGAAGCGCGGGGCGGATGTTTCTGGAGGTCGCCGCGGACAACCCGGCGGCGATCGCACTCTATGAAACCGCCGGATTCCGCCCCGTCGGCAAACGGTCAGGCTATTATTCGCGGGTGGGCGGGGCTGTCGATGCGGTCGTCATGAGACGCGATCTTAACAGTTGACGCTGGTGCGACTATGCTGCGGAAACCCGCGAGACCTGGAGCCCGGCTTGGAACGACTGGAAAAGATCTGCATCGATAAGGGCATGCGCATGACCGAGCAGCGCCGCGTGATCGCGCGCGTGCTGTCGCTGGCCAGCGATCACCCCGACGTCGAGGAGTTGCACCGCCGCGCACACGCCGTCGACCCGCATATCTCGATCGCAACCGTCTATCGTACGGTGCGTCTTTTCGAGGAATCCGGGATCCTGACCCGGCACGATTTTCGCGACGGTCGCTCGCGGTACGAGGAGTCCGGCGAATCCCACCACGATCATTTGATTGACATGAAGACCGGCGCCGTGATCGAGTTCGTGGATCAGGAGATCGAGGCCCTGCAGGCGGCGATCGCCAAGCGCCTTGGCTATCGGCTGGTCGACCACCGGCTGGAGCTCTACGGCGTGCCGGCGGATGAATAGGCGCCGATGACCACATCCACGCCGCCGCGGCGGCTCTTCATCAAGACTCACGGCTGTCAGATGAACGTCTACGACAGCGAACGGATCGCCGACGTGCTGGCGCCGCTGGGCTATCGACTGACCGACGATGTCGAGAGCGCGGACATGATCGTGCTCAACACCTGTCATATCCGCGAGAAGGCGACCGAAAAGGTCTATTCGGAACTCGGCCGGCTGAAGGCGATCAAGGCGCGCAGGGCCGAGGAAGGCGACAAGATGATCATCGCCGTGGCCGGCTGCGTCGCTCAGGCCGAGGGCGAGGAAATCATGATCCGCCAGCCCGCGGTGGATCTGGTGGTTGGCCCGCAGAGCTATCACCGGCTGCCTGAGCTGATCGCCAAGGGCCATCGGGCGCGCGGCGATTCGCTCGCCGCCGACTTCGAGCCACAAGCCAAGTTCGATGCCCTGCCCGTGTCTCATGATGGAACCGGCGTCACCGCATTCCTGACGGTCCAGGAAGGTTGCGACAAGTTCTGCACGTTCTGCGTCGTGCCCTATACGCGGGGCGCGGAATATTCACGCCCGTCGACAGCCATCGAGGCGGAGGCGCGCGCGCTGGCGGCGCGGGGCGTGCGCGAGGTCACCCTGCTGGGTCAGAACGTCAACGCCTATGTCGACCAGGACGGCGGCGGACTGGCCGTTCTGATCCGGCGGCTGGCCAAAATCCCTGGGCTCGACCGCATCCGCTACACGACCAGCCACCCCCGCGACATGAACGCCGAACTGATCTCCGCGCACGGCGAGGTCGAGGCGCTGATGCCGTTCCTGCATCTGCCGGTGCAATCGGGATCGGACCGGCTGCTGAAGGCCATGAACCGAGGGCACACGACGGAAAGCTATCTGCGGATCATCGAAGAAGTGCGCGCGGCGCGGCGGGACATCGCGATCTCCGGCGATTTCATCGTTGGATTTCCGGGAGAGCGCGACAGCGACTTCGAGGCGACCCTGGACCTGGTCCGTGAGGTGAGGCACGCCGGCGCCTTCTCGTTCAAGTACTCGCGGCGGCCCGGAACGCCGGCGGCGGCGATGGGCGGGCAGATCGACGAGGCGGTCAAGGACGAGCGGCTGCAAAGACTGCAGGCCCTGCTTTCCGAACAGCAGTCCGCCTTCAACGCCAGTCAGATCGGGCGGACCGTGCCGGTGCTGCTGGAGCGGCATGGTCGGCATCCGGGCCAGCTTATCGGACGCAGCCCCTATTTGCAGGGCGTGCATTGCTCGGCCCCCGAGGCGATGATCGGCGCGATCGTGCCGGTGGCGATCAGCGCGGCATCACTCAACAGTCTGACGGGCGAACTGGCGCTGGAAACCGCTTGAGCCGCGGCCCCTCCGAATTCCTGCCCCTGGCCGATGAGGCCGTGCGCGCGGTCGCCGGCCCGGGCGGGCGTCACGCCGCGCTGATCGAGGACGCCTTCCACGTGCTGGTCGAGACGCCGGGCGGCGGCGTGTCGCTGAACGGTGACGCAAAGTCCCGACGCGGCGCCAAGCAGGCCATCGAGACACTGGCGCGGCGCGTGGCCTCGAAACTCGACATCACACCGGCCGACGTGCGCGTCGCCATCGACCAGGCGCGTTCCGGCTCACCGGCGGGGGCGGCTGAAGTACGGCGCGGCGCGGTGGCGGCGAAGACCGCGGGCCAGGCGCGATATCTCGAAGCGCTCGCGACGCATGACCTTGTGTTCGGCCTGGGACCGGCCGGCACCGGCAAGACCTTCCTTGCGGTCGCCCATGGCGCGGACCTGCTGCGATCGGGCCAGGTGGAAAGGCTGATCGTCGCGCGGCCGGCGGTCGAGGCCGGTGAACGGCTCGGCTTTCTGCCCGGAGACCTCAATGAGAAGGTCGATCCGTACATGGCGCCTGTCTGGGAGGCGATGACCG
>JANXTX010000302.1 GCA_025352165.1 Caulobacteraceae bacterium
TTGCTTATCTCTTAAAACCTCCCCCGTCTCTTTACGGGGGAGGGGGACCCCGAAGGGGTGGAGGGGGCACGTGAGCAACGATACCGTCCAACTAACCGCTCTTTGATTGGCCACCGCCGCCAAGCCCGGCTAAATACCCCCATGAACGCCCCCAGCCACGGACCGACCTCGCACAGCTTCATCTCCCAGCGGCTGCGGCTGCACTATGTCGATTGGGGCAACGAGGGGGCGCCGCCGCTGATCCTGCTTCATGGCGGGCGGGACCATTGCCGCAACTGGGACTGGGTGGCTCAGCGACTGCGGAACGACTACCACATCATCGCCCCCGACCTGCGCGGCCACGGCGACAGCGCCTATTCGCCGAGCGGCGACTATTCGATGAGCGCCTTCGTCTATGATCTGGCCCAGCTGATCCACCGCCAGCACCTGGCCCCCGTGCGCATTGTCGCCCATTCACTGGGTGGCGCGATCACCCTGCGTTACGCCGGCATCTATCCGGAGAACGTGCTGAAGGCGGTTGCGATCGAGGGCCTTGGCCCCTCGCCCGCCATGCTGGCCAAGCGCGGCGAACTGGACGTGCAGGGACGCATGCGGCGCTGGATCGAGGAAGAGCGCGCGCTGGCCGGCCGTCTGCCGCGCCGCTACGCCTCGATCGACGAGGCGCTGAGCCGCATGCAGGCCGAGAACAGCCATCTGACGCCCGAGCAGGCGCGGTATCTGACCGTACACGGCGTCAGCCAGAACGAGGACGGCACCTATAGCTGGAAGTTCGACAACTATGTCCGCTCGTTCTCGCCGGTCGACCTGATGCCGGAGGACACCTGGAAGCTGTGGTCCAACATCACCTGCCCGACCCTGCTGGTGCTGGGCAAGGAAAGCTGGGCCTCGAACCCGGAAGAAGACGGCCGCATCCAGCACTTCCGCAACGCCCGCGTCTCCGCATACGAGCGCGCGGGCCACTGGGTGCACCATGACCGCCTCGACGATTTCGTGGATGAGGTAAGGTCTTTCCTGGCCTGATCGACCACGAATCGCTGAACGATTTCAAAGATCACGCCTCCCTCCCCTTTATGGCGAGGGACAGACGGCGTAGCCGTCAGGGTGGGATTCGTGGGGAAGGACACCGGCGTCTGACTCTGTCACCGGCCCCACCATGACGCTTTCAGCGTCTGTCCCTCCCCACAAGCGGGAGGGAGGATCTCCGTGGCGGATCATCCAGGTTTCGTCGTCGGCCTGGATGCAGAATTCCGGGTCGAGGCCGAAGGCGGCGCAGAGCTTGGCCACGGTCTCGCCGGGCGGGCGCTCGCGGTAGTCCTCGAAATCGTCGGAGTCCTTGAGGCGTTCGAACATATCGACCAGCAGGCGTTCGTTGGTCTCGCGGTCGGTATCGGGGCGTTCGCGGCGGATCGCCTTGGTCAGGGCGTAATCGATGTTCTGGTTGATAAGGCCTTCGACGACCTTGATCTTCTCCGCGTGTTGATTGTTGAGCGCGGCGACGAAGCCCAGGCGGCGGGCCTTCAGCTCATCCGAAAGCCGGGTTTCCATCGCCAGCGTGCGGCGCAGCGATTGCGTGAGTTTCACATAGGCGCCGGCAATGCTGTCGATCGTCGCCGGGGCCCCTTCCGCGGGCGCCGCATCAGCACCGGACATTGCAATCTGCCCCAGACGCTCGACCAGCTCGATACCGACGTCGGCCATCCGCCGCAGCATGGATTCTGGTGACAGTGCACTTAACTGATTGACCGCGAAATTCAGGAATGAAGCGCACTCGCAGTTAAGTGCACTGTCACCGGAACCCTGGCGCGGGCGGCTATTGAGAGGGGCGATATGGTTGTACGTGTGTTCAGAATAGGGGAAGTGAAAAATGGGGTGATCCGTACAGAGTAGAAGGCGGAGCCGTGCAAAGGAGGTGATCTTGCTATTTTTCTTTCACACCAGGAATATTCATCAAATTTATGTCCCGCTCCAAGTTGGCATTTACTATTAACTATTGGAGAAGGTGTCTCAAGAAGAAGAATAAGCGTCGAGTTATCGCCGCTCTTTAGCGCTGAAGAATTCGAAATATCAAATTTTAAGCCACACCGCCTCTCCATCCCTAGTCCCGACCGAGAGACAGACATATTCTTTTTCAGGAATCGCTTTTTCGTGACGGAAAGGGAAATTGTAAGCGACCAGGACCATGAAGAGGTGATTTTGCGTATCAAAAAGATCACCTACGACGAAGATACCGAACTTGTTGCCCTGCGATCCGCCGTCGCGAACATTGAGGCAGCGATTGAATTTGAGCGTTCCGGCCCACGACGCGAGCCAATTTCAGACGACGTCAAGTTGGTGGTTTGGAGCCGCGATGGCGGTGCCTGTGCGCGCTGCGGGTCAAAGGAGAAGATGCACTTCGACCACATAATTCCCGTCGTCAAAGGTGGAGGCAACGGCGAAAACAACATCCAACTCCTTTGCCAGAGCTGCAATTTGAAGAAGTCTGACCGGATCGCGTTTTGACCCAGCGACCTACATGTCGCGGACCAGTTGATCGATTCCCCGGTTGTGGCTTGGAGTGCGCTCTGGCGAGAGATACGATAGCCAGGAACGGTTCCGCGCGCCGTCATCACGATCGCACGATCCTCGCGACATAGAGGTTGGCCGCACTCTGGAAGCCACCAGCTTCCGAGGTCATTAGATCATAGAGCTCTCCATCGAGAGTGGCGAAGATGTCTCTATGGAGTTTGCCTAGACGGTCCTGTCGTTCGGGACGGTCGCGAGGATATGGCGAACCGAGCATTTCTGTCGCGCGCCCGACCGTCGCGGAAATTTGCGGCAGGCCTATCGCGGCGAACCCTTCAATGGCTTCTGGAGCAAGGACGCCGGTGGTGTTGCAAAAAAACTGGTGAAAACCGCCGTTGCAAACTTCTGACCGCGTGAAATGCGCGGCGTGCAAAAGTGCGAGTTTTTGGTATCGATTTGAGACTCGCAAGATAGTCCGAACCGGTTTCGCCAACCTGAATGACATCCCACACAGGCTCCAGGGTATCCCAGATCGAATTCCGGGGACACGATCCTCAATGCGGCGGCCGGTTTTGGGGTGGAGAAGTTGCGGGCGCATTGAGGTCATGTCCCCGCAATTCTTCGGAGACGGGGGTGGGTTGCATGTAGAGGGCGCCTTGGGTGCGGCCGGCGCTCCGGCGGAGAGGGTCTGACCGTCATGCTTTGCCCCGGTCCTCGGTCCGAATGATCACGCCGCCGTCGGGTTCGAGTTGCCCACGAGCGTATTTTCGGCTGGCGAATGCCTCTATTTCGGCCCGGCGCCTCAGGAATGCGGCGTCCGGCCTGAGCCTGTCTCCGTCTGAGAAATGATCGTTGATCGCTTCGCGGCTGATAATGCAGCGGACGCGCCGCCCTGCATCTTCGCCCCAAAAAATCGTGCCACGCGTCGCGTCGGTGCGGTGTTCCTTGTCGGGGAAGGCGAGGCCGCGCCGCCGTCCGGGCTCGACCAACGCGTAGCTCGTGCTCCGGCCGCCGCCGGGGTCTTTCGCGAGGATGCCCTGTCCTATGAGGTCGTCGATGTCGCGCGAGGCCGTGTCCTGCGAGCATTTGGTGAGGATCGCGTACTTTGATGAGGTGAGTTTTCCCGCGAAGCCGTCGAGCAGTCGGTTCACAATCAGCCTCTGCCGATCGTTGAGCCTAGCTTCGGCGTTGTCCTCCCAGAACCGCGCTTTGGCGAGGACGTACGAGAGCGTGATCTCGGCGCGGTCGAATGCGCGGTCGAGGCAGCAAAGGAACCAGTCCAGCCAGGCGGTGATGTCGAGATCGCCCTTCTGCGTCGCTTCGAGTATGTCGTAGTACGCCTTCCGCTCGGCTCGGATCTGTGTCGACATGCTATAGAAGCGCCAGGGCGTCCTTTCTGATCGCGCCAGGGCCATGTCCGCGATGGCGCGGGCGATACGGCCGTTGCCGTCATCAAATGGGTGGATGGTAACGAACCAAAGGTGGGCAATCGCCGCCTCGATCACGGGATCAAGTGTGCCGCGGCCGTTGAACCACTCGAGGAAGGTGCGCATCTCGTTCTCAAGAATCCCGGCGGAAGGCGCTTCGTAGTGGACACGTTCTCTACCCAGGTATCCCGAGGTCACTTGCATCGGGCCGTCCTTGTCGTTTCGCCAGACACCGACGACGATCTTCTTCATGTTGCCGTGACCCGTCGGGAACAGTGCGGCATGCCAGGTCCACAGACGCCTGTCCGTGAGGGGCAGGTCGAACTTTTGGGTGGCGTCGAGCATCATTTCGACGACACCCTCGACATTGCGATCGACAGTGGCGATCCCGCTAGCTTGCATGCCGAGGCGCCGGGCAATTGAGGACCGGACCTGATCGCGGTCGAGGACTTCGCCTTCAATCTCGCTGGATTTGATGACTTCCTCCGTGAGCGATGGGAGGATCGCCTCGGCGCGCAGCTTGAAGCCGAGCCCTTCCATCCGGCCGATGAGTCGGCCCTGGTGGTGACGAACAGCGGCCAGTTTCGCGGCCAGTTGTTGATCATTCCATCGGAACTTCGGCCAGCCTTTTAGCTGGTGAATATATGTGGTCATTCTCCGCACCTCTTGCGGAGATTGTCTCATGCATTCTCCGCAAGAGGCAAGCGCAATCTCCGCATATGTAGCGAATATTAAGCGGCCCGGAAAAACCGTGGTTACCGAATTGCGGGGACACGATCCTCAATGCGGCGGGGGATTTTGGGAGTGGAAACGTTGGGGGCGCATTGAGGTCATGTCCCCGGAATTCTTCGGAGACGGGGTGGGTTGCGGGTAGAGGGCGCCTTTGGGGCGGCCGGCGGTTTTCGCCGGCTTCCAGCCGGCAACCGGCGCAGCCGGTGTCTTTGCGGAACAAGATGCCGGCTGGAAGCCGGCGGTCCAGTGGGGGGAACTCAGATCATCAATGACACGGGGTTTTCGAGCAGGGCTTTCAGGGACGCCAGGTAGCGGGCGCCGGCGGCGCCGTCGATGGCGCGGTGGTCGCAGGAGAGGGTTACGCTCATGCTGGGTTGCAGGTCGATCCGGCCGTCCACGCGCACCGCCTTGTCGGTGATGGCGCCGACGGCGAGGATGGCGGCCTGCGGCGGGTTGATGACCGCGTCGAAGCTTTCGATGCCGAACATGCCGAGGTTGGAAACCGAGAAGGTTCCGCCCGCCAGGTCGTCCGAGGTCAGGCCGCCGGCCCGGGCGCGTTCGGCGAGGGCGCGGATTTCCTCGGCGATCTGCGTCACGGGCTTTTTGTCGACGCCGCGCAGCACGGGCGCGACAAGGCCCTGTGGCAGGGCGATGGCCACGCAGATGTCGGCCTGATCGAAGTACAACGTGCTATCATCCGTGTACTGAACGTTGACCTCCGGCGTCTCGACAAGGGCCAGTCCGGCGGCGCGCACCAGCAGGTCGTTGATCGACACCTTGCTCGACAGGCGCTTGTTGAGGCCCTCGCGCAGCCGCATGGCCTCGCCCATGGCGATGCTCGCGCGCAGATAGATATGCGGCGCGGTGGTCTTGGACTGTACGAGGCGGCGGGCGATGGTGCGGCGCATGGCCGAATTGGCTTCGGCGCGCGAGGCGGCGGCGCCGACGTGGACATTGCCGGCGAGCGGGCGGACGCCCATCGCAGGACGGTTGGCGGCGACGACCACATCTGCCGCGTGAATGCGGCCTGCGTGTCCACTGCCGTGCACGGAGCTCAGGTCGACACCCTTTTCGAGAGCAAGCTTGCGCGCGCGTGGCGAAACGTTGGCGCGGCGCGCTTTGGCGCCAAGCGGGCGGCCCGCGGCCTTTTCAACGTCGGCCAGGGAAATACGGCCCAGACGTCCCGTGGCGACCACGCGTGAGAGATCGACGCCCTCGGCCAGGGCGACGCGCGCGGCGATCGGGCTGATCTCGTGCTTGAGAGCGGCGAGTTGTGTCTCGACGTTCGGCGCGGGGGCCGGGGCGTAGCCCGCCATCGGCGCCGGCGCTGGGGATGGCGTATCTTCCGCAGCCTCAGCGGGGCCGGCGAATTCGCGGATGAAGCCGTCGATCTCCTCGTCGGAAACCCCGGCCTCGGCGACGACGCCAAGCAGGGCGCCGACAGGGTAGATGGTCCCCTCCTCTCCGATCCGGCGGCGCAGGACGCCATCGTATTCGGCCTCATAGAAGTTGGTGACCTTGTCGGTCTCGATCTCGAGCAGTTCGTCGCC
>JANXTX010000319.1 GCA_025352165.1 Caulobacteraceae bacterium
GGCCCGCGCCAGAAGCTTTTCCCTCAACATCCTCCGACACAACCGTGTGGCAAACATCGCTCAAGCCCTCTGGAACGGCGCTCTCAGCCTCGATCTCATCCTCGAATACAAAGCGATCTGATCAGCGTTGAACAGCCCTGAGGTTGTCTCACTCCGCCCGCCATCGTCCAGCAGCCGCGTGCGAGCGGGCCCAAGCAGCGCCATCTAACTTGACGCCGGGCTGTCGATAGCCTCGTTGATGGAGCTGTGCAGATGAATGAGCGCCGGCTCGTTGCGACCATAGACAAGTTCGTCGATCGCTCCGGCGGTCAGACTCTGGTGAATCTGCGCCATCAACGGGAAGTCCTCACGGCCCGTCACATCAAGCAGCAGGTCGAGATTCTTTCGCCAATAGTCCCGGGTTTTGTCGGTGGTCGGGGCCAGCGGCGCATAGAGGCTGGTGCGGACCAATGTGCGGTCGACCGCGAGCGGCGTCAGCCGCCAGAGTTCGATATGGTCGCGCTGATATGTAATCAGCCCTGATGGCATGAAAATAAGCTGCGCCGTCGTATGGGGTAGGAAACTCCACTCAGCCTCGTTTGGGTTTTCTATTTCGCGAAGTACACTTTTTAGCAGGCCGATCATTCGTGGATGCGGCCCGAAGGTGTCACAGATCGAGACCTCCGACAGATAACTCGCCGCTATCGAATTCTTATGGAGCGCGCGGATGTGGTAGCTTTCGCAAAACGTGTCGAGCACCAGCTTCCAGTTGAAGGAGAGGGTGGTTTCCCGCGCCTCGACCAAGCTATAATTTTGGAGACCGTATGGCGCGATTTCGATCTCCGCGCCGTGCAGAGCCTTGTCCACGTCAAGCGCTTCGCCCTCCAGTTGCGCCATGACCAATCCGTACTTTTCCGCGACCATTATCGGCCTGAGACCGCATCTCGGCGCATCGGCGAAAGCCTCCTCCGCGTAGGGCCGGGACAACAGTTCTCCATCGAGGTCGTAGACCCAGCCGTGATAGGGGCACGCGAGCCGCGGGCGTGGGCCATCGTCTGCCGCGACTACCGGAGCGCCGCGATGGCGACAGGCGTTCACGAAACCACTCAGCCCCCCGTCTGCCTGCCTTACCACGGCGACCGGCACGCCGCCGAGATTGGCGGTAAGGTTCGCCCCCGTACCCGCGATCTCGCAGCTGAGACCGACCAACTGCGGCATCCGGCGAAACAGCGTGAGACGTTCCCGCTCAAAACGAGCGGGGTCGACATAGTGGCTTGCCGGATTGCGCATCGATCGGGTGGCGAGCGGCGAGGGGACCGATGGGTCGATGCCCTTCAGCCTCCTCAACAATTCGACCTGGCGTTCGTGACGCATGGCGCAGCCACCTTCTCGTTAGGTTATTCTAATCTAGATTTGATGGATTGTGTTCTATGCTGGGTGGCAGGTCAAATAGCATTGGGAGACAAATGGGGCGGTCCGGACGACGCGTAAAAAGCCTGACGCCAACCATGGTGTCTGTCGCATTGTAGCTTGCCCGATCGATGAACGAGCGTGACAAAACATCGCTCGGCTCAGCAATAAGCGATTGAAACTACGCAGTCTCGTCCATGGACTGGTCGAACGAAATTCTGGCTCCCCTTTACAACCGGCGCGAGGCGTCCGATTCCTTCATCCGCTGCCGGACGTCTTATGGGCAGGGAATGCCGTTTGTCATTCCGGAAACCGTTGCGTGCTTGTCGGCGGAAAAGCTATTGCCGATCCGCAAAACAGCGGGAAAGCGGACCGAAATCTCAATCAGGAAACAAACCGACTTATGAACACGCTGCAGGGCAAAGTCGCCATCATAACCGGAGCCGCAAGAGGACAGGGGGAGGCTGAGGCAAGACTCTTCGCTTCCGAAGGGGCGCAGGTGGTGCTCACCGATATCCTGGTTGAACAGGGGGCCGTCGTCGCCGCCGATATTGGTCCAGCGGCGCGATTCATCCGCCACGATGTCTCTAGCGAGGCAGACTGGTCCCGCGTCGTCGCCGAGACCCTTGCAATCTTCGGCCGCATTGATATCCTGATCAATAACGCCGCCATCTCCGGGGCGTTCAAACTCGAACACACCGAGCCGGAGGTCTTCGATCGGCTCTATCGGGTCAATCAATTCGGCGTCTATCTCGGCATGCGCGCGGTCCTGGACGCCATGAAGTCGGTTGGCGGCGGCTGCATCATCAATACGTCGTCGGTGGCCGGAACCAAGGGTACCTCGACACTGTTCCCCTATGCGGCCACCAAATGGGCCGTGCGGGGCATGACAAAGGCCGCCGCGCTGGAACTGGCCCGCTATGGGATACGTGTCAATGCGATCATTCCCGGCGTCATCGACACAGCGATTCTGAACGACACGCCGCCAAATATGGCGGAGGCCCTGGTTAGGGGCACGCCACTTAGGCGCCTGGGAAACGTGGATGAGATCGCTGCGGCCGCACTCTATCTCGCCTCCTCCGCGGCCAGTTTTACCACTGGCACGGACCTTGTCGTAGATGGGGGAATGTCCCTGTAGCACACCTCCAGGATGTGTCTATTCGGTGTTCTCCGGTCACAGCTTGCGGCTCTACAGATATCCGAATGGCTATAGGGCGGCGCGAGCGACCAAACAGGTTCACGCTGCCGTGGCTGATCCGCTAGTATGAGCGGCAGTTAGTGAGGTTGCGTTCATTTTGGGTGACGAGAACATGCTTGGAGCGCGTCGGCCCGGATTGCCGGGGATATGGGATCAGGTCGTAGGTCCGGGCGTTGACCAGGTAGAGACCGGATTGATCGTGGCCGCCATGGTCGCCGGGCCCGGCTTGGCCGTGGCCTGGGCAAGGGCCTCGGGCGCGGGTTGGCCATGGTGGCAATGGCTGGTGCTGGTGATTCTCGCCAGCGACCTGTTCGGGGGGCTGGCCGCAAATAGTCTCGCACCCGCCAAGCAATGGCATCACCGCGTTGGCCAGGGGCCGAGGTCGCACTACACTTTCGCTGCGCTGCATTTCCACCCACTCTTGCTTTCAGTCACGGTTCCGCTGGCTTTGCCGATCCGGGCTGCATTGATCGTTTATGGCCTTTTGCTGTTGGGCGCCGGTCTTATGCTTGTGATCCCCAGCCGCCTGCGTGGGGCCGTGGCGCTTTTGTTCAGCGCTATCGCCATCGCCTTTTGTTCGATCTGGCTACCATTGGAAAGTCCGGTCGGGTGGCTGCCGACGGCTCTGTATTTGAAGGTTCTGGTTGCCTACCTGGTTCCACCAGACAAAGTTAGGTGCGAAAGACGTGCTTCGCCGTCCTCGGGACCGTGGGGGTAGCAATCGCTACGACCAAGTGTCCGAGTGGGGGCCCTGTCTAGAATGTCGCCAAGCGGATCGCCAAGGCTTGTTGGCCCGGGGAAGGAAAGTGGTGCATGGTTGGCGGTCACAGCAATGCGTGCACAAGGATAGGTGGGTCGGAAAATCTCGCCAAATTCCGCAGAGAGCGGCGCAGCAGATTTGTTGTGGTTAGCATTAAATTTCACAAAATTGTCTTAATGGCGGCATCGACCGCCTCGAATTGTACCAGCGCGCATAAAAATGCCAGCGTTGGGGCTTGGAACGCATCTCGTCCCTTGCCCCGCCTTTTCCCGCCAACTATCCTCAACGGATCATCACGTTTGATGTAGTCGTCACTTGGAGAGGTTAATGCCGACGCGCCCTACTAAAGTTAAAGTTGATCACCCCGAAGCCGACGGCCCTGAGCCGACAGCGACGAATGAAGACAAAGCCACCACTTCAAAGCGTAGAATCTTTGTGGTGATGAGGCTCGCGGAACTGCAGGATCGCATTAAGGCCTTCGCGGCGGAACGCGAGGAACTGTCCAGGGCGCTTGAAGGTAAGGCCAACGAATTCACTCCAGATCTGAAGAAAATGCGCGAGCGCCGTGCGTATGCAGCCATGCGGTTGGAGTCACTTCGCGCTGAGCAAAAGGCGCTGGTGGAAGAAAAGAGAGCCTAACCGGAGAGTTCAAGGACGCCGATCTGGGGAGCCTCGGCGTCCATTTTACCTATCTTGTTCGCCGCAAATTAGCCTACGTTCGCTGGCGAAATGGCAAGGGAATGTCCCGCCCGATGTTGAAAAACGCGGGGCGGCGTTGCGTGGGTTGATGGTTACGCGGCCTTTGATGTCACCTCAAGTTCTGAGTGCTTTTCGTGATGGCGCTGCAGGGCTGCGCGGAGGATGGGCAGTTGGTGAC
>JANXTX010000345.1 GCA_025352165.1 Caulobacteraceae bacterium
CGCCAGCAAAGTAACCACGCCCCTGGCAAGTCGCTCTGTTGGCGCGGACGCCGCACTGCCTGTGCTGATCATAGTCCCTGCCCCCGTCATCCTGCGCTACCGGCGGCGAAGGCCGATCCTGATTGCGGCCACACTGCGCCAGCGCCTTAGCGGTTGTCGAGGCTATCGATGGTCGGCTCCTGACCACCGTCCGATGATTTGTCGGACTAGCCCGATCGACTGAGTCGTTCGAAGCAGGCGATCGGATCCACTTTGTTGAGGTCGATGTCCGCGAACGCGCTCCGCGCGACCCGCAGGTCGCCGAGCGGCGATGGGCTCTCGTGACCGGTGCTTGGATCGATGACCCTCGCATTCACCGACAGGACAATGGCTTCGATGCAGTTGCCGACATCGGTGCTGAACAACTCGTGCATCGTGCGGAGGGCTACTTGCGCGACCACGCGTCTATAAAGACCGGACCGATCCTCCGCGGATCGTTCCACCTCGGTGATTTCGTCTTCTGGCTTGCTATATCGATAGGCCTGCACGGAAGGGACCACTTCCGGCAGATCCGGCAAATCCAGCCGCACTGAAATGGTTTTCGTCAGTCGGTCGAACGAGACATCTATCTTGCGCGTGACCAGGCGCGGATAGGGAGACTGGCCCAGCACCTTGTGGGCGTACCACTGCACGGTCGAGGGATCGCCGGTCTTGAGCAGGGCGCCTAGCTCCTCAAGATGGAGGTTGTGCTGCCGGACCTCGGTTTCCAGGGCTGCGATTGCATCGGCCTGACGTGCCTTATGCTCCTCCCATTCCGCTACCGCGGCCTCATAGAGGACTTCGGCCTCACTGGCGGCCTGGGCATGCCGGGCAGCCGCGCCGGGGATCAGCCGTTCCAGCAGACCAAGCGCCGGCGGATCGAAGTCAGCATGTTCCGGATGCGGCTGGTCCTTCAGTTGGTCGGGCAGGTCGGCCTCGGTCGGCTCCCGGCGCCAATCGCCGACGGCGACATGCGCATCCCTCGCAAGTCCAGTGGCCAGGATCGTGTCCAGGGCTTGCACGCTCTTTTTCAGCGCGGCATTCTTCTCATCAGCCTCGGTGCGTTTCGCGTTCTTGTGGACGGAGGCTCCACTACCATGGACGACGCCGATCTGACGGGGTCGGTCATTGCCCAGAAGGGCTTTCGATAGTGGTTTGCGCAACCCCGTGACCTCGCGTTCTTTCCGTAGGCGGGCTTTATCCGCGCTATAGTTGATCGAACAAAGCGGCTCCAGCGTGACGTTCGCCAACGGGGCCTCGGCCTGCATTCGCGGCAATGACCTAGCCTATCCTTTTACATCGTGTATCAAGGTCTGAAAATGACATGGGGAGGACGCCATGCCTCAGAAGAGCACCTATCTGGAATTTGCCGGTGGCCCGCCCGCGAAGCCGGCCGCGCACGCCGTGCTGAACGCCGGCCGCTATAATAGCGCGGAATTCATGAAACGCGAATGGGACCGCATGTGGACGCGGACCTGGCTACTGGCGGGTGTCGAGGCGGACGTCGCGGACCCCGGAGATTTTTTCGTTTTCGAGCTGGGGCCGGAATCGATCATCGTCACACGAAATCGCGAGGGCGCGCTTACGGCAATGTACAACGCCTGCCAGCACCGGGGAAATCGCATCCTCACGCGTGAGCGCGGCAGTCTGCCGGCCTTCACCTGCCCCTATCATGGCTGGCGCTATGATCTCGAAGGCAGGCTGCTGCTGGTTCCCGACGCTGACCGCTTCGAACAGGGAACGCCGTGCGATCGATTGTCGCTCAAACCGGTCAGGGTTGAGTCCTGGGCGGGCCTGGTCTGGATCAACATGGACCCCGAATGTGGCCCGCTTTCCGACTTTCTCGGTGTGATACCTGAGCAGCTCGCGCCCTATCACTTCGAGTCCATGGTGTTGGCGGAGGATCAGACGGTTACCGTCGACGCCAATTGGAAAACGGTGATCGATAACTTCAACGAGCAGTATCACGTCGATTTCATTCACCCGCAGCATGCCAGTTTCGTCGACTGCTGCAATGCCGAGAACGAGCTCTGGCCGTTCGGGCACCGTCGGGTCATCGTCGAGGGAGGAGTCGTCAACCCGCGCTACCCGATCCCGACGGAAGTGCCGCCGGTGCTGGCGGCCGTTATCCAGCCGATCGGCCTGAACCCCGCCGACTTCAGCGGCCGGGTCACCGAAGTTCGCCGTGCGATCCAGCTGCGCAAGCGGGAGATCAGCGCCGAACGCGGCGTCGATTTCAGCGCCTTCACCGACGAACAGCTGTCGGATGTCTATCAGTACGACCTGTTCCCCAACATCATCATGACCATCCAGGCGGAAGAGTTGTGGGTCATGCGTCCCCGACCGCATCCGACCGATCCGAACCGCTGCTTCTTTGACAAGATCGTGCTCAAGGCGACCTTCAGTCCCTCCGCACCCCCGCCAAGCCAAGGTCGCCCGGAGAGGGAGGTTCTCACCCGCGACGATGTCCTCGCGGGCCGCACCTCGATGAACATCACCGTCGACCAGGACCTTTTCTACCTGCCGTTCATGCAGGCCGGCATGGCTTCCCGGGGTTTCTCGCAGGCCTGGCTCAACCAGGACGAATCCCGCGTTCAGCACTTTCACGATTGGCTGGACGTCTACATGGCGGATTGAACCGCCTCGATAGCAATCTTCAGACCAGCAGCCATAAACCCTTCCGGAGCCCCCATGCCGTCACGCCATCTGCTCGACCCCGAGCTCCTGCCCATTGTCGAGCAACTGCCGGCCTTTCAGTTCGACCCCGCGACCCTGGTCCAGACCCGCGCCGTGATGATGGCGATGGGCGCCGCGCAGCGTCCGCCCGCACCGGAGGATGTCGTGGTCAGCGAGCACCATGTTCCCGGGCCTCCCGGCGCACCTGACGTGCGCGTACTGGTCTCCTCGCCCAAGGCGGGTGGCGGCAGTCATCCGGGCATCCTGCACATTCATGGCGGAGGCTATGTGATGGGCTCGGCCGAGATGACCGTCGATTCCGACGCCGCCTATGTGCAGAAGCTTGGCGCGGTGGTTGTCTCGGTCGACTATCGCCTGGCGCCGGAGACCCCGCACCCGGGTCCGGTCGAGGACTGCTATGCGGCCCTCGCATGGCTGCATGCCCAGGCGGATACGATCGGGATTGACCGTAAGCGCATCGTGGTGACCGGCGAGAGCGCCGGTGGTGGTCTGGCGGCGGCGCTGGTGCTGCTGGCGCGTGACCGCGGCCAGATCCCCGTCGCCTTCCAGCATCTGGTGTTCCCGATGCTGGATGACCGCACGGTCACCCACGAGGATCCCTCGTCGCTGCACGGCCAGTTCCTGTGGACCCGCGACGCCAATCGCTTCGGCTGGACCTCGCTGCTGGGCGCCGAACCAGGCAGTCCGGATATCTCGCCCTACGCCGCGCCGGCGCGCGCGACGGACCTGACGGGGCTGCCGCCGACCTTCATCATCTGCGGCGCCCTGGATCTCTTCCTGGAAGAGGACATGGAATATGCACGCCGCCTGATCCGCGCTGGCGTGTCCACCGAGCTGCACATCTATCCGGGCGCGCCGCACGCCTTCATGTTCGTCCCCGACGCCCACGTCACGCGCACCTTCGCCCGCGACTCCATGACGGCGTTGTCGCGGGCGCTGGGGGCGGCGGCCTAGCCGGTGCTTGGACCGGGGGCGTCCCGCCCCCGCCTTTTCTGGTGACACCGTGGCGAAATGGCGGATGCGGGGGCGAGACGCTCCCGGTCCGACCTTGCCCATGGCTTCAAATTAACTGGCGAGCGCGGTTTCGATCGCGCCGACCAGGGCGGGGTCATCAGGCGAGGTGGTCGGGGCGAAGCGGCCGATCACCGAGCCATCCTTGCCGACCAGGAACTTCTCGAAGTTCCACAGCACTTCCGGGTCCGGGTTCGGCGTCATGCCGAAGCCACGCAGCCGCTCGCGGAAGCCTTCCTTGTCGTTCTGGGCTGACGGCATGGCTTCCGTAAGGGCCTGGTAGAGCGGGTGCTTGCCTTCGCCGCTGACGACAATCTTGGCGAACATCGGGAAGTCGATCGCGAACTTGGTCTGGCAGAACTCGGCGATCTCTTCGTTGGTGCCCGGCTCCTGGCCGGCGAAATCGTTGGCCGGGAAGCCCAGCACGACAAGGCCCTTGTCGCGATAGTCGGCATAGAGTTTTTCCAGGCCTTCGTACTGACCGGTAAGGCCACACTGCGAGGCGACGTTGACCACCAGCGCTACCTTGCCGGCGTAGTCGCCGAGCGAGGCGTCCTCATTGGTGATGGTCTTGACGGGGATTTCACTGATGGCAGTCATGTCAGGGGTCCTTGGTTGATGGATCAGATCGGGCAGGAGGCGACTTCGAGTTGCAGCATGGCCAGCACCCGGCCAAAGCCGATGTACTGCCCGGCCATCATCGCCAGTTCGAGAAATTCCGCGTCGCTGAACAGCCGGCGCATGTTGGCGACGTCATCGTCGCCGATGTTGTGGTGGTCGACAGCCATCTTCTCCGCGAAGTGGATTGCCGCGCGTTCGCGGGCGTTGAATCCATGTTCGTCGGCCTTGTCGACACCGGAGGCGGCTTCATCCTCGCTGACCACTTCGGGGGCCATGCGCACCGATTTGCAAAGCACGCAGCCGTTCAGGGTGGCAATCCGCAGCCTGATCAGTTCCTTCAGGCGCGGCTCCAGCAGGCCTTCCGCGCCGGTGTGCCACGGGTAGTAGAAGCCCTGATAGGCCTTCACCATGTCGGGGTGGGGAGCAAACACGCGGGCGAAGTTGCGTCCCAGCCAGTTCTCCTCCGGCGTCGCGTCGTGGACCGCCTTAAGGTAGGGCGGCAGGGTTTCCGGTTCGGCCAGCGGCATCCGTGACATTGCGTCCTCCAGTCTTTGTTGCACGCTAGCGACAGCGTCCCTCGGGGACAATCCCGCGTCGAAAATCGCCAGAGTGAATCTTGGCGATTGCAAATCCTTTCGCGGCGCCCAACATGGCCGCGAAACACGAAACTGGTTCTCTCTTTGGGAGGGGACCCAGAACCTGTCAGGAGGAAATCATGGCCACAGTGGTCATTACCGGCGCCAATCGCGGTATCGGGCTCGAACTCGCCAAACAATATGCGGCGGCCGGCGATCGCGTCTATGCATTCTGCCGCTCGCCCGGCTCGGCCGACAAGCTGAACGAGGCCGTCGCGGCTTCGGGCGGAAAACTCAGCGCCCACGCGATGGACGTTGGTGACGCCGCCTCGATCACGGCGGGCGCCGCCGCGGTCGGCGATGCGCCGGTCGATGTCCTGATCAACAACGCCGGCATTCTCGGCGGCGCCGTGCAGAAGCTCGACGAAATCGACTTCGACGCCTGGATCGACGCCTTCAAGGTGATGACCATTGGTCCGTTCCGCGTCGTGCAGGCCTTCCTCAAGAACCTGCGCGCCGCGTCAAACGCCAAGGTCATGACGGTCACCAGCCAGCTGGCCGCCTCGACCTGGCCGTTCGGCGGCACCTACGCCTATTCGAGCGCCAAGGCCGGCGTGAACAAGGTCATGCAGACCATGGCCCTGGATCTGAAGGGTGAGAACATAACCGTTTCGATGATCCACCCCGGCTGGGTGAAGACCGATATGGGCGGACCCGGCGCCGACATCACCGCGGAGGAAAGCGCCGCGGGCATCCGCGGCGTCATCGCCAATCTCGGCGCCGCCGACACCGGCAAGTTCTACAAATGGAATGGCGATATTCACCCTTGGTGATATCGGACGTCCGAACTGCATCAACCTAATCAGAGAGAGAGACCATGGATCTGGGACTTAAGGGCAAGAAGGCGCTCGTATCGGGCTCCACCCGCGGCATCGGCCGTCGCATCACCGAAGCGCTGCTGGCCGAAGGCTGCGCCGTCGCCATCGGCTCGCGCAAGCAGGCCGACGTCGACAAGGCATTGGCCGAGCTGTCGTCGAAGGGAACCGTCGTTGGCTCCGAGCTCGATGTCGCCAACGCCGAAAGCTATAAGGCCTGGATCGCCAAGTCGGCGGAACAGCTCGGCGGCATCGACATCTTCGTCCACAACGTCTCCGGCGGTGGCGGCATGGAAGGCGAGAAAAGCTGGTACAACGTCTTCGAAACCGACGTGATGGGCGCTGTGCGCGGCGTCGAGGCGGCCACGCCGTTCCTCAAGGAATCCGGCGTCGGCTCGGTGATCTTCATCGGCACCACCGCCGCGGTCGAAACCTTCATGGCCCCCATGGCCTACAATGCGCTGAAGGCCGGCCTGGTGACCTATTCCAAGCAACTCTCGCAGGCGCTTGGCCCGGCAAACATCCGCGTCAACGTCGTTTGCCCCGGCCCGATCTACTTCGCCGGCGGTGCGTGGGAAAATATCGAGAAGCACGCGCCCGACATGTACAAGGCGCACCTCGCGATCCAGCCCAACGGCCGTTTCGGCACCCCTGAGGAAGTGGCCACCGCGGTCACCTTCCTCGCCAGCCCGGCGGCCAGCTGGATCACCGGCGTCAACCTGATCGTCGACGGCGGCTACACCAAGCGCGTCCAGCTCTAGGTTCCGTGTTCATGGGAAGACTTGACGGCAAGGTCGCGATCATCACCGGCGCGGCCAAGGGCCTCGGTGAGGCTGATGCGAGGCTGATGGCGGCGGAGGGGGCGAAGCTCGTCCTCACCGACGTCGATGTTGAAAACGGCGAGCGCGTGGCGGGCGAGATTGGCCCCGCCGCGCGTTTCGTGCGCCAGGATGTGCGCGATGAGGATGGCTGGATCGCCCTCATCGCCGATGTCATGGCCCGCGAGGGACGCCTGGATGTTCTGGTCAACAACGCCGGCGTGGTCGAGGCCGGTCATATCGAGAACACCACCGCCGAAGCCTGGCATTCCGTCATGGCGGTAAGCGCCGACGGCACCTTCTTCGGCTGCAAACATGCCATCCCGGCGATGAAGCAATCGGGCGGTGGCTCGATCATCAACATGGCCTCGGTCTGCTCGATCGGCGGATTCAGCGCGGTGACCGCCTATTGCGCCGCCAAGGGCGCGATCGAATCCCTGACCCGCGCCATCGCGGTCCATTGCACCCAGAATGGCCTCAACATTCGTTGCAACACCATTCACCCCGGCACCATGGATACGCCGATGGTGCGCGGGATGAGCAGCAAGATGGAGGCCGCCGGCATGGTCGCCGCGCCCGCGCCCGACGCGCCTCCGCCGCGCGCGACTGTGATCGGCGCGGCCGACGACATCGCCTGGGCTGTGCTCTATCTCGCCTCTGACGAGTCCCGGTTCGTGAACGGGCAAAAACTGGTGATCGACAATACGGTGACGATTACCCCAGGCGTGGTCCCGGCGCCCCAGGCGGCGTAAAAAGAGCCGGCTGGAAGCCAGCGGTACAAGTCTTGTATCGCCGCCTTCCAGGCGGCCCTTTGCTTAAATCCCCGGCCGCAGCGCTCCGTCATCGACCGGTGACGTCCAGTCCTTGGTTTTCGCCCATTCCAGCAGGCTGGTCGGCCTGATTGGCAGCTTGGCCAGCGCCGGGGCCAAGTCGACGATCAGCGGCGAGACCGGCTGGGCGTTGTACCAGCGATAGAACTGCGCCATGCGGTCGTAGATGCTGTGCGGCGCCACGTCGGGCGAGCCGCTGACCAGCAAGCTCATCTTCGAGGCGTAGGCGTCCGGCGTCATGCTCTCGAAGCGCACCGGCTTGCCGGCGGCGATCGACAGGCGCTCGGCGACTTCCGCCCCGGTCAGCACTTCCGGCCCGCCGACCAGCACACGGTCCGCCTTGAGGTCATCGTTTCCGACGGCCGAGACCATGTAGGCGGCAACGTCGTCCAGGCAGAGCCAGGAGATCTTCAGCGTCTCGGCGGCCGGATAGGCGAACACGCCCTTCTCGACGATCGCCGGCTTCGACCAGACGCGGATCATGTTGTCCATGAACACCACCGAGTGGATGAACACGAACGGCACGCCGCTGGCCTCGATGTGGCCCTCGATATCGCGCCGGCCGTCGTGCGCCGACAGGCCGAGATCATGGTCGGCGACGAAGCAACTGGTGTGGAAGACGATCTTGCCCACTCCCGCCAGCTTCGCCGCGTTGGCGATCCGCGCGCCGAACGCCGATGCCCTGGCCCGGTCGAACTCGAACGGCAAATGCATGGCCAGCGCGTCCTGGCCTTCGAAGGCGCGCGCCATGCCGTCCTCGTCGTCGAGCTCGGCCTTTGTGACCGGCAGGTCGGCGAATCGGGTGTCCCTGAAAGCATCCGGTCGCCGCGCGGCGGCGGTCACCGCATGGCCCGCGGCGCGCAGGCGATCCAGCAGCGGCAGCCCCTGATCGCCGGTGGCGCCAAGGACGATGACTTTCTTGTTCGCGCTCATGCGGCGATACTCCCGTAATATTTCAGGCGTTCCAGCGGCGCGCGGCGTGCCGCCCGGCGATCACGCCAAAGGTGAGGGCGGGTCCGAGGGTTCCCCCGGCTCCCGCATAGACCGATCCTGTCGGCGCGGCCATGACATTGCCCACCGCATAGAGGCCGGGAATCACCGCGCCGTCGGGATCAAGGGCGCGGCCGCTGGCGTCGGTCTTCACCCCGCCATTGGTGCCAAGCGCGCCCATATGGATCGGCACGGCGAAATACGGCGCGGCTTCCAGCGGACCCAGCGTCGCGGCCGAACCGGCGCGTGAGCGATCGCCATAGAAGACGTCATAGGGACTGACGCCCCGTGCGAAATCGGGGTCTTCCCCCTTGGTCGCGTGACCATTGAAGCGCGCGACCGTCGATTCCAGACCAGCCGCATCGCAGCCGATCGTCTCGGCCAGGGCGCCCAGTGTCGGCGCCTCGAACATCCAGTCCGGCGTCGGAGTTCCCGGCCAGGAGGGCCCGACCGGGTAACGTGCGCGATAGCCTGCGTCGAACACCAGCCAGGCCGGCAGGTTCGCCCAGTCGTAGGTATTGGGATCGAAGACATGGAAGGCGCCGGCGAGGGCGGAATAGTTGGTCGCCTCGTTGCAGAACCGCTCCCCCTTGCGATTGACCATGATCGAGCCCGGCATGGTCCGCTCGATCAGCACCGGCGAGGAGCGCGGCGATCCATCCGGCCAGGCGTCCGCGCCGGCGGTCATCGTCGGCGCCCACCATGCGCTGGTCATGTTGCCGAGCGCCGCGCCGGCCTTTTGCGCCAGCTTCAGACCATCGCCGGTCGCCAGCGGCGGTGACGCGGGCCGGGTCAACGGGCCGCGCAGGAAGGTTGCCGCAAGCTCGCGGTTCCACTCAAAACCGCCCGTCGCGATGATCACCGCGCTGCCCGCGCGCAGGGTCCGCGGTCCAGCGGCCGTATCGACGACAACCCCGACCACCGCGTCGTTCTCGATCAGCAGGCGTTTGGCGGGTGAATTCAGCATCGGTTCGATGCCGCGCTCCAGACAAGCGGATAGCAGGGCTCCGACCAGCGCCTGGCCAAAGCCCCGTTGATCATTGGCTATCCGCGCGCCAAACACCTCCGGATCAGGCAGGCTGGCGGCGCCGCCCAGCGGCGTTTCGCGTAGCATCAGGCGCTGGATATCGGCGCCGGTAAGCACCTTTTCCCGCCAGTCGCCCAGGCTGCGGAAATCGAACAGATCGCAGTCCAGAGCGCGGCCGCCGCCGGGACGCGCGCCTGGGCGGTCGAGATAATAGTCCGGATAGCCGCTGAGCATCGCCAGCCGCAGAGGCGTCGCGGTCTCAAGGAATTCGATGGCGGCCGGGCCCTCATCGATGAAGGCTTCCAGCACGGCCGGGTCCAGATCGTTCGAAAGCGAGCGGAAATAGTTCAGCGCCGCCTCGCGGTTGTCCTCGATGCCGGCCCGCGCCATGTGGGCGTTGTTGGGAACCCAGATCACGCCGCCGGAGATCGCCGCCGTGCCGCCGACGCTTGGGCCCTTGTCCACGATCCGCACACTTGCGCCGGCGTCATGCGCCGAAATCGCCGCCGCCATGCCGCTTGCGCCGGCGCCGATGATGACGATGTCGGTGGTTTCCTGCATCTTCCATGGGTCTTTCTGGAACACGTTCTGGCGCTGAAGCCTTTAGGATGCTTTCTTGATCGGCGCGAGTGCAACGAATTGAACGGGAGCGAAATACCAATGGACGAAAATCTGCGGCGCGTGATGGACCGGCATGAGATCGAGGAAGTCCTCGCCCGCTATTGCCGCGCCCTCGACCGGCTCGACCGCCCGCTGCTGGAGAGTTGCTTCCATCCCGATTCGCAGCACAACCACTCCTACAAGGGTCCCTCGTCGACCTTCTGCGACTTCGCCTTCGAGGTGCTGTCGAGCTGTGTCGCCACCCACCACCAGATCGGCAACATCTCGATCCGCGTGCGGGGCGATTTCGCCCACACCGACTGCTACTTCACCGCCTACCATCGCCTCGGCGATCCGCCGCCCCCGGCTTTTCCGGGCGCCAAGCCCGGCGAGGACGTCATGGTCGGCGGCCGTTACATCGACCGCTTCGAGCGCCGCGACGGCGTCTGGAAGATCATCAGGCGCACTGGCGTCCACGACTGGCGCCGCTACGAGGCGCCGTGTGACCACGGCTTCTACGAAACCCCCGTCGACGAACGCGGCCGCCGCAACCACGACGACTACGTCTACGACGCCGAGTTCTGATCCTCAGCCGCGTAGCGCAGCACGCATCAAATCACTTCTCCCGTCTGGGAGAAGAAGGGGCCCGCGCCACTTGGCGTGGGAAGATGAGGGTCTTTCTTTCAACGCAACAGACCCTCACCCTCCCAATCGCTCCCACCTACGCGAAGCAAGAGCTTCGCTTCGGCGGGCAAGCCGCGATCGGGCCCCTCCCTCTACCAAACGGGCGAGGTGTTCCGGGAAAATAGGGACAGGATATATTTATACGGTCCGCGCGAGGCGGGCCGCCTGAGCCGCGTCGGTTGAGCCTTGGGCCAGGCGCAGATGTCTCGTCAGCGCCGCCGGCAATTCAGCAAATGGCAAGGCATCACCGGAATCGGAAAGACATTTCTTGCCTTCGCCTCGACCAGCCTGCATGGGACCGTTCGCCCGATTGCCCTGGTCACCTCAATCGCAATCGCTGTCACCGCACTGTATCCTGATAGGGACTGGAGTGACGACGCACGACCCGCCAGCGTCCGTCGCGGCGGATCCAGACGTCGGTTACATAGAAATTTTCCTTGATGGCGTGGCCGCCGAATACGATGTCCCATGAGCCTTCGACGGTCGCCAGGGCGGTGTCGCCGAACACTTCGACGGATGTTGTTCGCGTCTTGAAGTCATGGAAGACAATCGTGCCGGCGGTCGCGAGCCATTCGGCCCGATGCACGGACGTCACGCCGGTCGACCGGATGCCGACCAACTGAAACTCCGGAGCCAGCAACGCCTCGAGCGCGGCTTCGTCCCTGGCGATGAGCGCGGCCGTCCACCGAGCCTCAAGCGTCGAGATCGCCGCCGCCTCCCCGGTCATTTGCGGTTTGGAGGTCATTGTCGCGCCATTGCTCCCGGATGTTTGAGCGATCGCCGTCCCCGCCA
>JANXTX010000349.1 GCA_025352165.1 Caulobacteraceae bacterium
CTCTTCGGTCTGCCCGCGTTCTGGTTGATGCGCTCCGGCGATCGGTTCGTCTGCGAGTCCGCCGGAAGGGTCTGGCTGTTGGATTACCAATCCGTCCGCGCTGCACTCGAAGCAACCGGCGATGCGATCGCGGCGCAGCTATACGGCAAGGCCGATGGCCGCTGGTCTGATCTGATCGATGCATGGCGTATCAGGGACCACGGCGATCCGATATCCCTTCTTTCATGGTCGGCGAGCCTCGATGGCGGCGTAGCCGGCCGCTTGATCGAGGATAATTTTCTCGCCGCGCCGGCTGATGTTCCGGCCGCCGCCAACGATGATGATGAATTGCGGATTGCCGCGCGAATGGCCGGGGCGCTCCCCGAAGCTCAGATCAGGCAGATCATTTCATTGGCGCGTGATTTGCCGAAGGTAGACGCGCACGCTTTGGACGCACTTGCGGGAGCGGTTCGCGCGCATTTGCATGAGAGCTTCGCCTCGCAAAAGCCGTTTGTGCAGGGAGAAGCGGCGGCGAGCTTCGTGCGCCAGTCATCGAATTACGCCTCGGTACAATTCATAGATATCTTTGAATTCGTCAGGTCGCTTGGTGCGGATGTCAGGGGGGTGTCCACCGATCCGACCACGCTGGATGGGTTGGCTGTATGGGGTCCAAATTATGGGCCCGGCGCCTTGATCAATCTGGCGAGCCGACGGATAGCCAATCGCGGAATCCTGGAACGAAACACCGGCGCCCGGGTCACTCTGGCGCATGAACTTTGTCACCTGTTGCTGGATGGCGAGCATGCGTTCACGGCGGTCGACGTGCTTGGCGGACGTATGCCCAATGACATCGAAAGACGCGCCAAAGCCTTTGCCGGCGAACTACTTCTGCCCGGTCGGGTTGCGGCCGACTTCTGGCTCGCTGCCGACCAACCCACGGGCGTGAAGGGTCTAACCGAACTTCTGGACCGCCTGGGACGGAAATACGGTGTCACGCGAACGGTCGCCGCATGGAAACTTGAACACGGGCTTCACCGACACGGCGTGGACGTCAAGCATGTCCTCGATCTGGTCGTGCCGAGCCGGTAGCTGGGCAAAAAGGAAAAGGGATATCGCAGTGGCTGCCGTTTCGCCGGACCTTCCGCCTCTGTCCGAAGTCGCCCGCATCGATGGCGAGATCGCCGAGTACGTACATCGCGCTTTCGCGGAAGACTCGGACGGCTCCGACATGGGCCGCCTCAACACCCTGATCCGCGAACGCGCCGAAGCCAGCCTGCCCCGAGCGTTGGTGGAACGTGTGCGCGCGCGGCGCGAGCGCGCCCTGGGGCAGGTTCACACTGTGGCGGCGGTTGGCGTTGGGGTGGCGCGGCGAGCTTCGCCGTGCCTGTAACGGCGATCTTCTGACAGCAGAATTTTCATGCGTCGCACCGCGGGTGTTCATCAGGCGCATGATCGCATCCGGTTTGCCCGCAGCGGCGATCGCTGCATTATATGCCCGCGTCTTGCATCAAGGAATGAACGGGAACGCGGAGTGTGAGAAGGCAACTCTGTCTGGACGGTAATGTCGCCGCTTGAGCTGATCACGGCTCATCCGTGGAGACGCGCCGCCTTCACGACCTATGCACTCAGCTTGGCCTTCTTCGAGGCTGTCGTTCTTGACGCCCTGGTTCGAGGTGGCAGCCGCGAGGCGCTGATCCTGGCCGATGTCGAGGGCGTTCGTGGCGCACTGAGCGAGCACGGTGCTCGCGGCGCCGGCCGAGACTATGAGGTCGAACCGATCAAGGTTGAACGCGGTGTCTTTCACCCGAAAGTCACGGCGCTGAGCGGTGAAGACCAGGATCATCTTCTGGTCGGATCAGGCAACCTCACGTTTGGCGGCTGGGGAGCGAATTTTGAGGTCGTCGAGCACTTGCATCCTAGCTTCGCCGCCGACGCCTTCGATGACGCCGCCGATTTCTTTGAGAATATTGCGTCGTCGGCCTCGCTTCGACACGCCGCGACCGACCAGTGCGCATCGATAGCAGAAGGACTGCGCGCGGCGGGCACGCGAGGCCAAAGGACTGGCGCCATCCGACTCGTTCATAGTCTCGACGGTGCTATTTCCGACCAACTCATCGAGTTCGCGGCAGAACTCGGAGGCGCAAGCAGGCTCGTGGTGGCGTCCCCATTCTGGGATGGCGGGAGCGCGCTGGATCGTCTGTGTTCAGGACTCGGTCTTGATGAGGCATTTGTGCATGCCCATTCTGGAGATGCCGTTCAAGGAACTGCGGGGAGCAATTGGCCCCTCGCCGCCAAACACAAGGTCAACGCAGTTTGCATCGACGCCTTCGACGATGATGACAATCGGCGTCTTCACGCGAAAGTCTTCGAGATCGTCTGCCGACGGGGCCGTGTCGTCATGTCCGGCAGCGCCAACGCCACCAGTGCTGCACTGGGTGCAGGGAACAATGTCGAAGCCTGTGTCGTACGAATCCAGCGAGAGCGGGTGGTCGGGTGGACGTACACGGCTAGCAATCCACTGGCGCACGCCGTCCTAGCCGATGAGACAGCCGAGAATACAACCGAAAATAACGGCATTCTTCGCGCCACATTGGATGGCGATTGCATCACCGGCCTCGTCCTGTCTCCACGCCTGTTCGGCCCGGCGAGGGCCTGGCTCCTAGGCCCCGAGGGAGCGGGCCCGCTACCGGAGACCGCCATTGATGGCGAAGGTCGCTTCATTGTCGATGCGCCCAATCTTGAGGTCCACTCGTGGCGGAGCGGGCGCCTGATCATTCGGGTTCAGGTTGCTGACGGGCGATTGGCCGAAGGCTTCGTTTCACTGGCCGCCTTTACCCATGTCACACGCCGCGCTGGCGCAATGGCGCCTCGGCTGCTGGCGATGTTGGCGGGAACGGAGACGCCGGCTGACGTCGCAGCGATCATGCTGTGGCTACAAGAGGATCCGGGTCGACTCAGCCTTTCGGCGCCGGTCACGTCGGGCGGGGCGAGCGCCAGAGGCCAGGGCCCATCATTGGATGCAACGGTGGCGTTGTCAGAGCTTGAGAGTCGCTCATCGCCATTTCGACCTGAGATAACGGGGGATGGGGATGTTGGCGGTGCAAGCTGGAAACGCTTCATGAGCCATATTCTCGCGGCGTTCCGGGAACCGCGAGGCCCGATGGCCGGAACCGAATCTCGCACGCCAGATGACGATGATGATGACGGCGCGCCTCCCCCGGACGCTCGGCCGCCCGATCCGGCGATTCAACGCTCGTTCGCTAATTTTGAGGCGATCCTCGATGAGTGGATCGCGCCGAAGTTGGCCGCCCAGTTGGGGGCGGTCCTGTTCGCCATGGCGATCTACATGTGCGACCGGTTGAGTCCGGAGGCAGGCCAAGCCCGCGCATGGTTCGATCGGCTGCTGGACAAACTTCCTCGGACATCAACGACCGACGATCTACGAAATGACATTGCCGCGGTCGCGCTGTTGGTCATGAGCATCGAAGGCACGCCCCAGGGCGTTCGGCAGGCCCGTAACCGCATGCTCCATTTTGGGGTCGACCTGAGCAGCGATCCACCTTCAGAGAATACCATTCCCGGGCCACGATCCATTCTAAGTCCCGACGCCAGCTACACGGACCTGTGGCGCGAGGTGCAATCGGTCAGGACCCTTCGGGAACAGGTGCTGTCCTATCTCGATGACTTTGCCGACGGCTTGGCCTCTCGTACCTACCCGGACATCGCCATCGCATGCCATGAGGAATGGCCAGTGCTCGCCGAGGCGCTCATGTCGGAACGCGCCCGGCGAAATGTCCTCATTGTCGCGCCCGGCAGAGAGTCCTGTCCTAAATGCAGCAGAGCGCTTCCTGTGGCGGAGATTTACAAACTACGGCAACACTACGTCGCGACGGCGCGAAACTGCTGCGGCCGTGTCCTCGCGGTGGGGAGGCCCTGATATGGCGACGCCGTCCATAGATGAGTTGCTCGCCGCGGCCAGAAATGCGGATGGGCCCTCATTCCCACCGCCGGGGAAGGTCAAGACCGGCGGCGTCGACCCCCTTGGACTGCGCCAGATCAACTTCGACCTGATGGACAAGGTCCTGCCCGGACTGAATAATGTCGCCCGACATGTTCGTCCCTTCGTCATCGTAACCTGGGCCAGCCGACGGGCGATTCAGCTGGCCAATGACGCGGGACTGACGGAGGCCAAGGTCGACGAACTACGGGATTTCGTCGACCGGATAGAGGTGATTTACGCCTGGTCGCAATTCCTCCGTTCACCGGACGCGGACCTGCCGGGCAGAGATGTCCTTGCCCGTCTGGTTGCCTCGGACAGCTACCTGTTTGGCGGTGTGGAGTGGCGAAAACGACGTGACGCCAGAGAGTTCTCCACCGCCCTGACCGCGCCCGTGAACTATGGCCCCGCGCTCAAGGTGCTTGGCTGGGTCGAGCCACATCCAAAGTATCGGAAGCTATTGATTCCACGGACCGAGGCCGCCGGAGCCCTCGACGCTTTTGAGGGCTTGATCGTCGATCGCCTGGACCACCCCGCGTTCAGCCAGCTGGGCGAGGTGGAGGTCACATCGGAGGAAGCCAGAATTTGGGCTGACGCATGGTCCAACGATACAGTGACCCCCGCCGAAAAGCGCACTTTAGCCGAGATGCTTTTCGGGCAGAGCGCGCCGAATGATCGGCGGCAGGGTGGCGCGTTGATGATCGCCGCCGTGCAGCATGGCGTATCCGATGAAACCACCGCGGTGCGCGCGGCGATGGCCGGGCGTCCGTCAAACTTCGTTCCGGCGAACGATCTTGGTCCGGCATCCGATGCGTGGCGTCGGGTGCAGGTTCGCCAGGCCTTTCGCCTCGCTCTCGAGTCGATGTTTTCCTGGATTGTCGGCGCCCTGGATGCCGGCCCAAAATCCACCCATCAACTGGTAGCGAATTTCCTGGCCGAATTGGCCCGCCCCCCCACGCCCGTTAACGCGGGCGACTGGGTGCTTCAATATCGCCCGGAACGCCCCGCGCCGACCGAGATCCTGGATAGATTGCAGGCCGCGCTACAAGACGCGGCAGGGGATGATCTCGCATCAGCCATCGTTGAGGCCTTCGCGTTTTGCCTGGCCGAAGAGTCGGCCGCAGGCGATAGCACCGAGCGAGCCGACCGACTGCCGCTGTGGCGTGCGCGGCACGAGGTTGAAGCGTGGAGCAAACAGTCGGTCGAGGCATTCCTGGGCCACATTATCGAGAGCTGGGTGCTCGCCCAGCATGTCTATTGGTCGCTCGGTCGCGGCCTCGCGGACGCCCGTGCAAGGGGGAAGACCATTCTGCGGCTCCGGGTTGTGCTTGATGAGGGCGGTTGGACGTTGGCGCCCGGCGCGACAAGGCCGTTCCCAGTGCCGACGCCCGACCGTCTCAACACCGCATTTAGCCTTGCCCGGGAATGCGGTCTGCTGGCGGTTGCGTCTGAGACGGTGCAGTGACCATCGCGTTCCAGAACCCGCCCGGAGCCGCCGTAGCTATCCTCGCTCAGAAGGCAGCCTGGGACCGGGGCTTCCGCGTCGAGCTAAGTACAAATGGCCCCTGGCTGGGATATGCGTCCACGACGGCGCCGGGCGAGATGTGGATTGCGGGCGTCACCGGCAACGGCCCGTTCGGTCTTTCCGCAACGCACCTCGGGGTCGCCAATTACCTTTCAGCGACATTTCCCAAATGTCCCGTCGCCGGTCCCGGGCTATCGACGGTCCTGCTGGCCAACGACGAACTGCTTACTCAGGCGATCGATCGATCGTGGAAACTCGCCATGAGCCTGCCGCCAACGCCCCTACTGGCGTTCGAGGCCGCAATCGCCGGAATTCCCAGGACCACCGAAGCGGAGAGGCTCGTGGTCCAACGCATCGGCCAGGACAAGTTCCGCGACGCCCTGATGTTCTACTGGTCCAGCCGATGCCCCCTGACAGGGATCACCGACTCCGCCCTCCTGCGAGCCTCCCACATCATCCCGTGGGCCGAATGCAAAACCGATGCCGAGCGATTGGATGTGGACAACGGACTGCTACTATCATCGCTATGGGACGCGGCATTCGACGCGGGGCTGGTGAGTTTTGATGATGACGGCCGAGCTATTGCCTCACCCCGCCTGACACCTGGGGCGAGCTCAGCCCTCGGAATGGAGCGCTCGCCACAAATCAGCGGATTGACGGAAGGCCATCGGACCCGCTTGAGAATGCACCGTCTGAGGCTGTCAGATCGGTAGACTGACGAGGTGACCGAGCGCTGCGTAGTGGTGACTCCATACTATCGCCATTGAACAATGTGGTTCGCACTCACCTACGGGCCCGCGAAAATGTCCCAACCTCACGCCGTGCCGCGCCAGTCCCGGGGTTTCAGGCGCTTGAGACCGCCGTGGTAGCGGGCGGTGATGTCGAAATTCGAGTCGGGGCGTTTCTGGGCGAGATGGAGCGTCGCCGTCATCTCATAGGCCATGGCGTGGATGACCTCGTGGCGGTTGAGACCGCCGGCGATCAGGCGGGCGTAGTTGGCCATGATCACGCGGTCGGCAGCGTCGGCGAGCTGGTTTTCGATGACCACATGCATTGTGGCGTGGAGGTCCATGCCGGGGATCTCGATGCCTGCCTGTTCATGGTAGTCTTTGGCCAGGATGACGCGCAGGCCCTCGTCCATCTCCTGCCATTCGGCGGGGTCGGGAGGGATGAGCGGATCGTAGCTTTCCATGGGGTCCTCGGGATTGGGTGGCGGGGGTATGGAAGCCGGGGTTGGGCGGGAATGCAATGGAAGGGGCGGCGAAAGGGGAGAGCAGTATGGAAGGGTCCGGGCGCGTCGATTCGTTGACGGGCGGGGAGGTGGACGAAGAAGGGCACAAACAAAAAAGGTCTGGGCCCCGCCTTTCGGCGGGGAGAGCGGGAGGGGTTTTGGCGGCGTTTGCGGACGGCGCGGGGGCGGCGCATGACGGCGCAGAGGCGGATGCAGGGCGGGTTGGAGCGGGGTGGAGCGGGGTGGAGCGGGGTGGAGCTGGAGCTGGAGATCGCGCAGTGCCGGCGCCACTGTTGAGGGGTGGGTTGCGTCGCGCGGCGCCCCACCCGTCTTCTCGCAAGCGCCTGAAGCCACCCTCCCCATAAAGGGGAGGGAGGATGTATAGGGGCTGGAACAAAGCCGGAGGAACGATGACGGACTACGAGGGGCTGTTTCCGAGTTTCAAATTCGATCGGCCGGGCGAGGGGCTGTTGCGGATGACGTTCGACGCGCCGGGGCTGAACTCGGTGTCGGTGGATGCACACCGGGAGATCGCCGAGGTGTGGCCGGCGGTGGACAAGGATCCGGAAGTGCGGGTGGTGCTGCTGCGCGGGGCCGGAAAGGGGTTCTCGTCGGGCGGATCGTTCGAGCTGCTGGAATCGATGATCGGTGGCTATGAGAATCGTATGCGCGTGCTGAAGGAGGCGCGCGACCTGGTGACCAACATCATCGCCTGCTCAAAGCCGATCGTATCGGCGATCCACGGGCCGGCGGTGGGCGCGGGGCTGGTGGCGGCGATGCTGGCGGATGTCTCGGTGGCCGGGCGGACGGCGCGGATCATCGATGGGCACACGCGGCTGGGTGTGGCGGCGGGCGATCACGCGGCGATCTGCTGGCCGCTGCTGTGCGGCATGGCCAAGGCCAAATACTATCTGCTGACCTGTGAGACTCTGACCGGCGAGGAAGCCGAGCGGATCGGGCTGGTGTCTCTATGCGTCGACGACGATCAGGTGCAGGACAAGGCGATGGAGGTCGCGGTCAAGCTGGCGGCGCTGCCGGCGGCGGCTGTGCAATGGACCAAACACACGCTGAACCACTGGTACCGCTCGGCGGGACCGGCATTCGATGCGTCGCTGGCGTATGAGTTCCTGGGGTTTGGCGGGCCGGATGTGCTCGAGGGCGTCGCCTCTCATCGTGAGAAGCGGGCGCCGGTCTTCAATAAGGGTAATCCATGAATATCGATCTGAGCGGCAAGACCGCGGTCGTCACCGCCTCGACGGCGGGTATCGGGCTGGCGAGCGCCGAGGGGCTAGCGCGGGCCGGCGCCCGGGTGATCGTCAACGGTCGCGGCGAGGCGCGGGTCGGCGCCGCGATGGCGGCGATCAGCGCGGCGGTCGCGGGCGCGAAGCTCCAGGGCGTCGTCGCGGACCTGGCCACCACCGAGGGCATAGCAGCGTTCACAGCGCGCATTGGCGACGCCGACATCCTGGTCAACAACCTGGGCATCGCCGCGCCGAAGCCATTCGGTGAGATCGACGACGCGCAGTGGCAGCTAATGTTCCAGACCAATGTGATGAGCGGCATCCGTATGTCGCGTCACTATCTGCAGGGAATGGTCGCGCGCGGCTGGGGCCGGGTGGTGTTCATTTCCAGCGAGTCCGGTGTGAACATTCCCAAGGACATGATCGACTACGGCTGGAGCAAAGCCTCGCAGCTGGCGATCTCGCGCGGGCTGGCGGAAACGGTGGCGGAAACCGGGGTGACGGTGAACTCCGTGCTGCCGGGGCCGACGCGGTCGGAAGTGGTGATGCGGCTGATCGACGCCATGACCGCCGATGGAAAGATGACCCAGCTGGAAGCAGAGAAGGAATTCCTGCGCACAATGCGTCCGACGTCTCTGCTTGGCCGGTTCACGACCTGCGAAGAGGTGGCGAACATGGTTGTCTACGCGTGCTCGGTCCAGGCGGCCGGGACCAACGGCGCGGCGCTACGGGTCGACGGCGGGGTTGTGCGGTCGATCGTCTGACCTGTATCGCCGGCTTCCGGCCGGCTCCTTGCAAGATCGAAGATAGAGCCGGCAGGATGCCGGCGGTACAAGGGTTACTTCGCCTTGTACCTGTCGAACCAGGCGAGGATGGCGGCGACCTCGGCGGTGTTCTGAGAGGGGCGCTCGGCGTAGGCTTCGTGTGATGCGCCGGGGATGCGGATCAACGCTGTCGGAACCGAACGCAGTTGCAGGGCGGCGTAGAACTGTTCAGCCTCGCCGGGCGGGGTGCGGTGATCTTCCTCGCCGACCATGACCAGGGTCGGGGTTTTGACGGCGCCAACTCGCGAAAGCGGCGAGTGCTTCCAGTAAATGTCGGGATTGTCCCAGGGCGTGGCTCCCAGCCAGTAAGGACCCATGAAGTTGTAGCCATCGGTGGTCAGTACCTCGCTGGCCCAGTTTATCACCGGCTTCTGGGATGCCGCGGCGCGGAAGCGGGCGGTTGTCCCGACGATCCAGGCGGTTAGCAGACCGCCGCCGGAGCCGCCGGTGACGTTGAGATTGTTGGCGTCGACGCTACCCTTGGCGATGGCCGCGTCGACCACACTGAGCAGGTCGTCATAGTCAAAACCCGGATAGTTGTGGGCGATGCCGTCGGCAAACGTCTGGCCGTAGGACGTCGAGCCGCGCGGGTTGGCG
>JANXTX010000388.1 GCA_025352165.1 Caulobacteraceae bacterium
CGCCCGCCGCCGTGGTCCGTCGCGAAAGTAGCCGCTTTGGCCCCGGCAATCCCGGGCGCCCGTCCGGCGCGCGGGGCCGGCGGGGGAGCCATGTCGTGGACGCCATCCTCGACGATTTCATCGCCAACAAGGACAGCGCCCTCGAGAGCGCGCGGTTCATCAACGGGGCGGCCTATCTGAACACCATCGTCAAGCTGTTGCCGGTCGAGCCGTCGGTCGGCGCGCCCGACGTGCGCGGCTGGTTGGACGCCGAAGTGGACGAGGCCATGGCCGCTGTCCGCAAGATCTTCGCCATCGGCGGCGCCGCCCGCGATCCGTTGATCCAGATCGAGGCGTTAATGTTCGGCCAATAGCCTCCATGAGCCCCCGCCCACCGTTATTAACGGTGATTTACGGTGAAATCGGCCCCACGCCCTCGGTTGGATGGCCCCCGCGAAGGGCGGTGGAGCAAACTATGGTGGCGCCCCGGCGCCTCGGATCGCGAACGTGCCCGCTCGCCGACGCCCTCCGTCCCTGGCCCGACCCGCCGATAGATCAGCGCCTCGGCCGCCTGGGGCGCCAGACCATCGCCGTGGGTGAGACCGCGGCAGACGCCGCCCGGTTCGCCTCTGGTCAGGGGCGTGGCGGCGCTTTCAGCTAGCCTGGCCTGGCGCGCGGGGCGTGGGCGATGCGGAGCAGATTGGCCGCGCCCGGCGCGCCGAGTGGGGGGCCGGCGATAATCAGGACACGCGATCCAGGTGGCGCCAAGCCAAGGTCGGCAGCCAGGTGTGCGGCTTCGTCGGTCATCGCCGCCACCCCGCGGGGCTGAGAGGCCACGCGCGGCTCAAGTCCCCAGACCAGGCACAGACGTCGGGCGACGCGAGGGTTGGGTGCGATCGCCAGGATCGGCAGCAGCGGTCGCTCGCGCGCCACCCTGCGGGCCGTTGACCCCGTGGTTGTGTAGGCGACCAGGCAGGCCGTCGAGCGCGCCTCCGCCGCGCGTGACGCCGCCGCGATCAATGCATCGACATCCTCGTCGGCATCCGGTCCGTGCTCGGCGCGCATCAGTCCCGCCCATTGCGGGTCCGCCTCGACCTTGCGGATGATGGCGTCCATGATGCTCACCGCTTCGCGAGGATAGGTCCCGACTGCGGACTCCGCCGAGAGCATCAGCGCGTCCGCGCCCTCATAAACGCCATTGGCGACATCAGAGGCTTCCGCCCGGGTGGGGGAGGGGCTGCTGGTCATCGACTCCAGCATCTGCGTGGCGATGATCACCGGCACGCCGCGACGCCTGGCGGCGCGAACGATGCGCTTCTGCGCCACCGGCACGTCCTCCGGCGCCAGTTCGACACCGAGGTCGCCGCGTGCAACCATCAGGCCGTCGCTGACATCGAGGATCGCTTCCAGATCGTCCATCGCCGCGGGCTTCTCGATCTTGGCCAGGATAGCGGCGCGGCCGTTCACGATGCGGCGAAGGTCGGCCATGTCGGCGGCGTGCTGGACAAATGAGAGCGCAATCCAGTCGACGCCGATGCGCAGCGCGAAATCGAGGTCCGTGCGATCCTTGGCGGTCATCGCCGGCACCGGAATGATCGCGCCCGGGACGGCCACGCCCTTGTGGTCTGAAAGTGCATCGCCGCTGACGACTTCAACGTCAGCGAAATCCTTGCCATTGGCCCGAACAATCAGTCGGACACGACCGTCGTCGAGCACGATGCTCATTCCGGGCGCCAGGACCTTGAAGACTTCCGGGTGAGGAAGCTGGACCCGTTTCGCATCGCCTGGCTTCGGGTCGAGGTCGAGCCGGAGGGCCTGTCCCTTTTCGATTGCGATGCGGCCCTTGGCGAAATTGCCCAGGCGGAACTTGGGACCCTGCAGATCGGCGAGTGCGGCCAGCGGTCGGCCAATCGCGGCCTCCGCGTCGCGCACCGCTTTCAATGCGCCCGCGTGGTCCGCGTGGGCGCCATGGCTGAAATTCAGACGGAAAACGTCAACGCCGATACGCGCCAGTTCCTGCACCATCTCGGGGCTGTTGCTGGCGGGCCCGAGGGTGGCGACGATACGGGTGCGGCGCTGGCGGATCATGCGGTCGACCCTTAAAGCAAGATCGCCCGCAAGGGTACCGGTCAGGCGGCGGCTGGCGCCGTCTTCTTCACGTAGGTGGTCTGGGTAATCGTGTATTCCAGCAGGCCATCGAGCGCCCCTTCCGCGCCGACGCCCGACTGCTTGTGACCGCCGAATGCGCCCAGCGGCGACAGATATTGCGTCTCATTGACCCAGACGGTCCCGGCCTGCAGTCGGCTGGCGATCTCGAGCGCCTTGTCGGTGTCGGCCGACCAGACCGAGGCGCCCAGGCCGTAGTCGCTGGCGTTGGCGCGGCCGACGACCTCGTCGATGTCATCGAATTTAAGCAGCGGCAGCACCGGGCCGAACTGTTCTTCCTGCACAATGCGGGAGTCCTCGGGCGGGTTGTCGATGATAGTCACCGGCACGAAGTAGCCGGGAACACTCGATGTCTCTCCGCCGATCAGGAAGTCATAGCCCTTGGCCTTGGCGTCGGCGATCAGATCCAGCACTCGCTTGTACTGCTGGTGGTTCTGGATCGGGCCCATCTGCGTGCCCTGTTCGGCGCCGTCGCCAATCTTTACGGTCCTGGCGTAGGCGACCAGCGCTTCCTTGACCGGCTCGTAGATATCCTTGTGCACGTACATCCGCTTGGTGGCGATGCAGATCTGCCCGGTGTTGGCGAAGGCGGCCCAGAACAGCTGCTCGGCAATCTTCTCGACGTCGACGTCGGGCAGCACGATCGCCGCGTCGTTACCGCCAAGTTCCAGTGTGACCCGCTTGAGGGTGTCCGAGGCGCTCGCCATCACCTTGCGTCCGGTCGCGGTCGAACCGGTGAAGCTGATCTTGTCGATACCCGGGTGCGAGGTCATCCACGGGCCCAGCGAGTCTCCGCCTGATACGATGTTGAGCACGCCGTCCGGGATCAGTCCGCGGGTCAGTTCGCCGATCTTCAGAGTGGTCAGCGGCGTGAACGGCGAGGGCTTCAGCACCACGGTGTTACCCGCGAGCAGGGCCGGCGCGACCTTGAACATCGCCAGAATGACCGGGAAATTCCACGGCGCGATGGCGCCGACCACGCCGATCGGCACGTGGCGGGTGACGCCCTTTCGCTCCTCGGTGTCCTCGACGACATGGGTGGGGATTTCCAGGCCGGAGATCGCCTGCAGCCAGTAGGCGCCACCCATCACATCGCCCATCGCCATCGCGTGCGGCTTGCCCTGTTCGCTGGTCAGCAGGCGGTGCAGTTCGTCGGCGTTGGCGGCCAACGCGCCGGCGATGGCCAGCAGGGCCTCGCGGCGTTTCTCGATCGGTGTCGCGCTCCATGCCGGGAATGCGGCCCGGGCCGCGGCCACGGCCTGGTCGAGTTGTTCGGGCGAACAATCCGGGCAATCCGCAATCGGCTGCTCATTGGCGGGGTTGAGGACCGGGAAGCTGCCGGCTCCGCTGACGGGCTTGCCGCCAATGGTCATCGTGTAGGTGTTGTCGAGGGGCATGTGGGTATCCTTGTCCTGGGCGCCATTTGTTGGGGCTATCCGCGAAACCCTTATTTTGCGGGATCGATGCGAGCAAGCATTCCCCTCACTTCTCCCCGGGGGGGTAAGACTCGGCTGACCACGATCAGCCGGGCTTCAGAATCGCGTTTAGCCTCACCAATGCCGCCTCGAAGGATGGCAGGACTCCCTCGGGGCCGGCGGCCAGCATAAGATTTGCGGGGAGTAAAAAGTTCTCGACGAGCAAGCCGTCGATGTCGAGCGGTTGAGGGTTTTCCAAGGTTGTCGGCCGGACGCCTGACCGATTTTCGACCTGGTTGGCGTAGGGCACACCCGCCTGCTCGCTGAAGGCGAGCACCACCTTGCCCAGTGCTTCGCCAAAGCCCATCTCCCAGGCGGTGCCGTCATCCGCGCCTGGACCTCGAAACGGTGTGATGTCGGCGATGATCGCGTCGCAGGTCCGAATTTTGTCGACGTTTCCCCCACGGATCGCCGCGGCGAGCAGCTTCAGGCCGGCGGCGTCGTCAGTTGTCGGGGCGATTTCCGCGTCGCCATCGATCGGCGCCACACCTTCGAAGCCAAGTTCCGCGCATAGCTTCTTTCTGTCGCGGAAGATCGCTGCGAATTCAGGATGAAAGACAGTAGGGCCCGCCAGATAGACTTTCGGTATCATGGTTGTCGTTCGCGCGTTCGCGTAACGGCTACATCATCAGGGCCTTGCTTGCCTCATCCAGTTTGGCGCTGACCGCATCAAGGACCTTAGCCGTGCGTCCGATATAGTCGGTCGCCTCTTCCCAGCGCCGGCCTTCGATTGCCTCGCGAACGCCCGGCAGGGTCTTGGCGCCGTAACCGGTCAACAACCCGGGCGCATAGATGAGATGCTTGTACCAGGGGCGTCCCGGCAGGCCGCGCTCGTCGGTCATTGCCTGTTCAAGGCCTTGCAGAACGGTATTCACAGTCGCGAGGCGATCAGCAGGTTCACCCGGCGCCCTTGCCGCCGCCTTGTCAAAGGCGCCCGCACTGGCCTTCAGCTTGGCGATTGCCGCTTCGAGCGGACTAAAATCCAGGTCCGGAACTGGGATCTCCCGATCTGGAGGTCCCCAGGACTGGGTGGGGTCCGCCGCCAGGGCGAAGGCCTTCTCGTCGAGGAGGCGATCGAGCGTCTCGGCGTGCTCCCGCTCGGTCTTCAGAAGCTTCTTCAACTCCTCCACCTTGTCGGCGACGGTATCGGCGAAGTCGCCTGCCTGCATTGGGACCAAGTCCGCATCGGCGACACGAAGGGACAGACGACCGTTGGTTTCCGCCAGAGCCACGCCATAGGCGAAACCAGGATCGCCGAACCGCTCGTAATGCTCGAATGTGTCGTAGGCGGAATGATAGACGCCACCGGATTCGCCCTCGCCGGAATAGCCGATGTCGATCGAGGCGATCCCGAGGTGCTGCACGAACGGCGAATAGTCGGAACCCGAGCCCATATCCGCCATGGGGAGGTTTCCGCTCGTCGCAGCCTTCCTGGCTCGCGCCTTCAGCTCGTCTCGCGCGCCCGACGCGAGGGCTTCAACCTGCAATGCCGCGGTGGCCCTGTCGCGGGCGTTGGCCCCGGTCTCCGGGTCTTTCACGTCGGCCGCGACCTGGTTGACCAATGCCTGCATCGTATAGCTGGCGTCGGCGGACAGGATGCCCCGACCGTTGCCGTCGGAGTTGATGTAGACGACCGCCTTTGCCTGCAGCTCCTTTGCGTGGGTTTCAGCCCATTCGGTCGAGCCGAGCAACGCCGGCTCCTCGCCATCCCAGCTGGCGTAGACGATGGTGCGCTTTGGCCGCCAGCCGGTCTTGAGCAAGGCTCCAATAGACTTGGCCTCTTCCATGAGAGCGGTCTGGCCCGACAATGGATCCTCGGCGCCATAGACCCAGCCGTCGCGATGATTGCCGCGCACCACCCACTGGTCGGGCCACGTTGAGCCCTTGATCGTCGCGATCACGTCGTAGAGGGGCTTCTGATCCCAGTTGGACTGGACCACCAGATGCGCCGACGCGGCCGCGCCGCCCACATGATAGGTAATCGGCAAGGCGCCGCGAAAACTCTTCGGCGCGACCGGTCCGCCAAGCGCGCCAAGAAAATGCTGTGCGTCACCCCAGGAGATCGGGATCGTCGGAATCTTCAGGATGGTCTTGGCCTCGCTGCGCGGGATGCGTGGCGCGCCTTCGGTGGCGCCGATGCCCGGCGTCAGCGGGTCGCCGGCCTGGACCGGCATGTCCATCACCGAGCCGCGCTGCAGGCCGTGCTCGGGGCGAAATGCGCCCTTGGGATAGGCGTCGCCGGCGCCGTAGCCATCGTCGGCCGGGTCGGAATAGATGATGCAGCCAACTG
>JANXTX010000107.1 GCA_025352165.1 Caulobacteraceae bacterium
CGCACCTCGCACTATCCCAACGCCGAGGCCTGGTACGATCTCTGCGACGAGTACGGCCTCTATCTGATCGACGAGGCTAACATCGAGTCGCATGCTTTTCTGCACAATGCCTGCCGCGACCCCCGTTATGCCGGGCAGTTCCTCGAACGAGGGCTGCGAATGGTCGAGCGGGACAAGAACCATCCAAGCGTCATCGTATGGTCGCTCGGAAACGAAAGCGGCTATGGGCCAAATCATGACGCGATGGCCGGCTGGATCCGCCGCCTCGATCCATCGCGGCCGCTACACTACGAAGGCGCTGTGTGGGGCTGGGATTCGGTGATCGGACCACCGGCCTATGCTGAACCCGGGAAGGGAGGCACTCCACGGAAGGGCGCGCCCGGCGCCCCCGCAAGTGACCTCATCTGTCCGATGTACCCCCCGATCGACACTCTGGTGAATTGGGCAACGGCCAATGATCCGGCTGATCGACGTCCGATGGTGCTCTGCGAATACTCCCACGCCATGGGCAATTCGAATGGCGGCCTGGGCGACTATTTCGACGCCTTCGAGAACTATCACGGACTGCAGGGGGGCTTCATCTGGGAGTGGTGCGATCACGGGATCGCCAGGCGGACACCAGAGGGGGTGGATTATTTCGCCTATGGCGGGGACTTCGGTGACAAGCCCAATGATCTGAACTTCTGTTGCGACGGCATCGTCGGCGCGGACCGCGCTCCGCACCCGGGGCTCTGGGAATTCAAGACATTGGCGCAACCCGTGGCCGCAGCGTGGGTCGATGCCGCCGCCGGTCAGCTGGAAATCCGCAACAAGCGCGATTTCACCACGCTCGCTGATCTAACCGGAGTCTGGACGCTGGAGGTGGATGGGGAGGCGGTTGCACAAGGCGCTTTGCCCGTACTGAAAACCGCTCCAGGCCATACTGATGTCGTGGTGCTAACGGTTCCGCGCCCCGCAATCAGGGAGGGCCAGGAAGCCTTCCTGATGGTTCGCTTCCAGCTCACCGGACCGACGGCCTACGCTTCCGCCGGCCATGAAGTTGCCTGGGCGCAGCTTCCCGTCGAGCTTCCAAAGACCGTCGAGTGCAGGGGAGGTGAAACGCGGAATGATCTTCAACCGCTGACCGTGCTGGATGACGGCGGCTCGATCACTGTTTCAGGCGATGGTTTCCGGCTGCAATTTTCGCGTAGCGCCGGTCGTCTGGATCAGTTCGTCTGGCACAATCACGCTGTCATCAAAGCAGGGCTCCGGCTGCAGATTTGGCGGGGCGCAACCGATAATGACGGTATCAAAGGGTGGTCGGGGCAGTCCGGCAAGCCGCTAGGACGCTGGCGCAAAGCGGGCCTGGACGACCTGGAGTTTCACCAGCCTGCGGTGGAGCTCATGAAAAGTGATGGTGATGTCGAGGTTCGCGTTGTGCAGACCGTCGGCTGCAGGGCGTCATCGCGGGCGGTCGTGCACGTTCACACCTACACGGTCCGACCAGACGGCCGGTTGAGCGTCGCTAACCGTTTTGAGGTCGATCCTGATCTGCCAGACCTGCCTCGACTGGGTATCACCATGTCCCTACCGGATCCGTTCGAGCAACTTGCATGGTTCGGCAGGGGGCCGCTCGACAACTATGTCGACCGTCAACGCGCCGCCTGGGTCGGACGCTTCGATAGCAGCGTAAGCGAACAGTATGTGCCCTACGTCGTACCGCAAGAGCACGGCAATAAGACCGGACTTCGCTGGCTGCAGCTCACCAGTCCGGCGTTGCGGGTACGATTCACCCCAGCGGCGCCTTGCGAAGGCTCGGCCACGCGATTTTCGCCGGACGACCTGTTTGCGGCATACCATACCACCGACCTTCACCCACGACGCGAGGTGTTGGTCAACCTAGATGTCGCCCAGCGCGGACTGGGCACGGCGAGCTGCGGCCCTGACACTCTTGATCGATACAAGATTCCGGGCGGTGTCCATGAATTGATGTTTGACGTCGAGGTCCGGGCGGTTGCCGATGCTGACGCCGCCTCCTATCCTTCTCGATAGAAGACCGAAGGAAATGACATGGCTGACGGCGCTAAACTGCTCGATAACGCACGTGCGGAGGCCTATGCGATGCCGCTCGATCAGATCGATCTGAGCGTCGCTGAAAGGTTCCGAAACAATACCCTGTGGCCATTCTTCGAGCGGATCCGCGCCGAGGATCCGGTGCACTACACCGCGGAACATGAGTTCGGTCCATATTGGTCCGTAACAAAATACAACGACATCATGGCCGTTGACACCAACCACACTGTGTTCTCGTCAGAGGGCGGCATCACCATCTTCAACGAGGATGAAGAATTCCCATTGCCGATGTTCATCGCGATGGACCCGCCGATACATGACGCGCAGCGCAAGGCGGTCAGCCCGATCGTCGCGCCGCACAACCTTGCCAATTTTGAACCGATCATTCGCGAGCGAGTGTGCAGGATTTTCGACGAGTTGCCCGTTGGCGAAACCTTTGACTGGGTCGACAAGGTCTCTATCGAGCTAACGACGCAGATGCTGGCGACGTTGTTCGATTTTCCATGGGAAGACCGGCGCAAGCTGACCCGCTGGTCGGACGTAGCGACTGCCACGGAGGAATCCGGGATTGTGGAATCCGAGGAAGCCGGCCGAGCGGAGCTGATGGAATGCGCCGCCTATTTCATGAATCTCTGGAACGACCGTGTGAACCGGCCTGGTGGGAATGACCTGATCTCAATGATGGCCCACAACGAGTCCACCCGGAACATGGGGCCTCAGGAGTTCCTGGGAAACCTCGTCCTGCTTATCGTTGGAGGCAATGACACCACACGCAACTCCATCAGCGGCGGCCTGCTGGCGCTGAATGAGAACCCTGGTCAGTATCAGAAGCTTCGCGAAAATCCTGGTCTGATCCCCAATATGGTGCCCGAGATCATTCGATGGCAGACCCCGTTGGCCCACATGCGCAGGATCGCCACGCAAGACGTCGAGCTAGGTGGTAAAACGATCCGCAAGGGCGAGAAGGTCGTGATGTGGTACGTTTCTGGTAATCGTGACGAGAGCGTGATCGACAACCCAAACGCCTTCATCATCGATCGTCCCCGCGCGCGGCAACATCTGTCGTTCGGCTTTGGAATTCACCGTTGCGTCGGCAACCGTCTGGCCGAGATGCAATTGCGTATTGTCTGGGAGGAAGTCCTCCGACGCTGGCGTCACGTCGAGGTCGTCGAAGAGCCCCGTCGCGTGCTCTCCAGTTTTGTAAAGGGCTATGAGTCCATGCCGGTCAGGATTCACGCGTGACGCCTTGGAGCCCGCCAAAAGCGACTCCCATAGAATTCCTCCCTCCCCGTGCGGGGAGGGAGGAACGTCGTTCTAGCACTTGTAGTACATGTCGAATTCGACCGGGTGCGGGTGAAGCTGGAGGCGCATGACTTCTTCCATCTTCAACTCGATGTAGCTGTCGATGAAATCGTCATCCATGACACCGCCTCGCTTCAGGAACGCGCGATCCTTGTCGAGGTTTTCCAGGGCTTCCTTCAGAGAGCCACATACCTCGGGAACTTTCTTCTGCTCGCGCGGAGGAAGATCGTAGAGGTTCTTGTCGGCCGGACCGCCTGGATCGATGCGGTTCTCGATACCATCCAGGCCCGCCATCAACATCGCGGTAAAGCCCAGGTACGGATTGCCCATCGGATCGGGGAAGCGCACTTCGATTCGCTTCCCCTTGGGGCTGTCGACGTGGGGGATACGGATCGAGGCTGAGCGGTTACGCGCAGAATAGGCGAGCTTCACCGGCGCCTCATACCCTGGCACTAATCGCTTGTAGGAATTCGTGGTCGAGTTGGTGAAGGCGTTGATCGCTTTGGCGTGCTTGATGATGCCGCCGATGTACCAGAGGCACAAGTCGGAGAGTCCGGCATACTTGTCGCCGGCGAACAGGGGCTTGCCCTTGTTCCAGATCGACTGGTGTACGTGCATTCCCGAGCCGTTGTCGCCAAACATCGGCTTGGCCATGAAGGTCGCGGTCTTCCCGTAGGCGGCGGCAACGTTCTGGACGACATACTTATAAAGCTGCAGCCGGTCGGCCATGGTGATCAGGTCGGAAAACTTCAAACCCAGTTCATGCTGGGCCGGCGCAACCTCGTGGTGATGCTTTTCGGGCTGCATGCCGAGTTCGCCCATCACTTCCAGCATCTCGCCGCGCAGATCCTGGCAAGAGTCGACCGGATTGACCGGGAAGTAACCGCCCTTGGGCCCCGGCCGATGGCCCATATTGCCTTCGGGATAGGCCTTGCCGGTGTTCACCGGGAGTTCAACGGAGTCGAAGCTGTAGCCGGTGTCATGGCCCGACGTTGTCCAGCGGACATCGTCAAAAATGAAGAATTCGGCTTCAGGGCCAAAGTACACGGTGTCGCCGACGCCTGACGCCTGGACATGCATCAGGGCCTTTTTCGCCATCGAACGCGGGTCGCGATTGTATGGCTCGTTGGTGTCGGGGTTGAGCACGTCGCAAAACAGGCAAAGCGTCGTCTGCTGATAAAACGGGTCGATGTAAGCGGTCTCGAGGTCCGGCCTTAATTTCATGTCGGATTCATTGATCGCCTTCCAACCGGAGATCGATGATCCATCGAACATGGTGCCGTCGGACAAGAAGTCATCATCAACGAGGTCGATGTCGAACGTGACGTGCTGCATCTGGCCGCGAATGTCGGTGAATCGCACGTCGACATATTTCACTTCCTTTTCCTTGATCTGTTCAAGGATGTCCTTTGGTGTCGTCATTTTTTGGTAGATCCCTCTTTCTGGACGTCTTGTTGGACTGAAAGGCCTTTGGCTAAATCGCGGCCGGCCCGGTTTCTCCGGTGCGGATGCGGACAACTTCGATGATATCGGAAACGAAAATCTTGCCGTCGCCTATGCGACCCGTGTGGGCCGCGGACTTGATCGCCTCGACCGCTGCCGCAAGCTGATCGTCGCCTACGACTGCCTCGATTTTGATCTTTGGCAGGAAGTCGACGACATATTCGGCTCCCCTGTAGAGTTCTGTCTGACCCTTCTGTCGGCCGAACCCCTTGGCTTCGAGCACGGTCATGCCCTGAATGCCAAGAGCCTGCAGCGCTTCTTTCACCTCATCGAGCTTGAACGGCTTGATGACCGCTTCGATCTTTTTCATGCACGATAACCTGGATAATCGAGGATTTTTATGTGGTGTCTGTCTGCGGATTGGCCGGCGGGATGCACTCGCAGACTGTGCGACGCAAGAGGACGCGGCGACTGCCCGCTGTCAATCGCCAGCGCCGGATAGTGCGCCAAAAAATTGGGCGCCGGATGATCAATTTCTGTGCTGAGTGGTTGGTGCTTGTTATGCCGGAAGGCGAAAGTAGAGTCCTACCAGTGGCAGTGAGGGCGAACCAAGAATGACCGGCGATTTGGCGGGCGAGTATGTCTACCTAGTTCGACACGGGCGGCCTGCCTCGGGGTGGGGTAGCGCTGATCCCGATCCTGGTCTGGACGATGCCGGCCGGGCGCAGGCAGTGCTGGCGGCGGAACGCATGATGGCGTTGCCCTCCGACAAGAGACCAACGCGTGTGGTGAGTTCACCATTGCGGCGCTGTCGGGAAACGGCGCGGCCGCTAGCCGAGGCTCTCGGAGTGGAGATTGAAATCAGGTCCGAGGTTGGCGAGGTGCCGACGCCTGCTGGATTGCAACCCGAGGAACGCCCACCCTGGCTGCAACAGGCCCTGGCCGGTGACTGGGGTGAAATTATCGGAGACCTGGATTATGATGAATGGCGGAGAGCGGTAACCGACGCGGTCGCGGACTGCGCAGGATCAGCGGTTTTCAGCCATTTCGTGGCGATTAATGCGGTCGTTTCAGTCCTGTCGCAGGAAAGTAGAGTTATCGTCTTTCGTCCTGACCATACATCAATCACGACTTTGAGTGTCGCCGAACGTGGCCTACGTCTGGTTTCGCGAGGCTCAGAAGCGATCACGGGCGTGCTTTAGATGGCGGGACGCGCCATTCTGACGGTGGCTGGCATGGCCGCCGCCGATCGTGCCGCTATTGAGAACGGCACTCCGGTAATTGATCTGATGGAGCGCGCGGGGGCGGCCGTGGCGGATGCCGTCGTCGCGAGGTTTGCTTCAAGGCATGCAACGGTGCTCGTCGGGCCCGGCAATAACGGTGGTGATGGTTACGTTGTCGCGAGACTCCTTAAGGACCGTGGCTGGAATGTAAGAGTTGCTGCGTTGGGCCCGCCGAAGACGACTGATGCGCAGACCGCCGCATTGCGGTGGCACGGGGTGACTTCGCCACTTTCTGGTGAAGTCCTGTCTGCAGGGTTGATCATAGACGGGCTGTTCGGCGCTGGTCTGGACAGACCCCTCAGTAGCGATCTGGCGAGGCTAGTACGAAGCCTCGAGCCGCTGCGAAACAATATTGTCGCTATCGATGTGCCAAGCGGACTAGCCGGGGACACTGGTCGCCCACTGGCCGGCGAATGCATTCATGCTTGCCTGACTGTCACATTTCACCGACGCAAGCCTGCTCATGTGCTGCAACCCGGTCGCGATCTCTGTGGAGAGGTCGTGGTCGCCGACATCGGCCTTGGTGAGGTCACGTCGGACATGTTCGAGAACGATCCCGGGCTTTGGCTGGATCGGTATCCGTGGCCTGGCGTGGCCGCGCACAAGCATACGCGGGGGCGATTGATCGTGGTTAGCGGTGATGCATGGAGCACGGGCGCCGCGCGTCTTGCCGCGCGCGCAGGGTTGAGGGTCGGGGCAGGGCTGGTGACGATGTTGTCGCCGCCTGACGCCCTGGCGGTGAATGCCGCTCACCTTGAGGCGGTAATGCTGCGCCCCTTCGAGACGGATACGGAGCTTCAAGCCGCCGCATCCGATGCGGAAGCAGTGGTTATCGGACCGGCGGCGGGGGTTACCGAGGCGACTTTGTCAAATGTGCTTGCCTTGACTCGCACCGGTGCGGCACTGGTGGTCGATGCCGATGCGCTGAGTGTATTTCGTGACGAGCCGGACGAACTGTTTCAGGTGCTCGACCGGGACGATGTGCTGACGCCCCATCCCGGAGAGTTCGAACGCATATTCCCAAACGTGCTCAGGTCGGCGCCAGAAAGAATAAGCGCCACGCGCCGGGCCGCTGTTCGCGCACAGGCCGTCGTGCTGCTTAAAGGGCCCGATACTGTGATCGCCGCGCCTGATGGGCGTGCATCAGTTAACCTGAATGGTTCACCGTGGCTCGCCACCGCCGGTTCTGGCGATGTGCTCGCGGGACTTATTGGCGGGTTGATCGCGCAGGGCATGGACAGCTTCGAGGCGGCCTGCGCCGGAGCCTGGATTCATGCGGCTTGCGCGGATCTCTTCGGGCCGGGACTCATCAGCGAAGACTTGCCGGGACTGGTCCCGACGGTGTTGAAGCAGCTAAGATCGTGAGTCGCTGGGCGGCGCGACAACAGGCAAAGGGAAGAAACCATGACCAGCCTCTTCAAGACCCTCCTAGTCGCCGGCATTGCCGCGGTGTCAGTCGCAACTGCGGCGACTTCGCCAACCGGATCATCTACGTCGCCGACCGCGCAATCCAAGACGGTGGCGACCGTCCGTCACCATCACCGGCATCACCATCATTCGACCAAGCATTCCCATCCAGTGGCGCATCACCACACCAAGGTCGCCTCCGCCCCCCACCGGCATAGCGCCCATGCCGCTGCTCGTCACAAACATACTGCCACGGCGCATCACTCCACGTCGCACAAGGTGCAGACCCAGAAGCGGCATGCCTCGCTTTGCCAGCAGGTGATGGTCCACCAACATTGGGTGCAGCGCTGCAGGTGACCGGTTCAGGTCGGTAGGATTATGGCATGTGCGGGATAGCCGGGGCGTTCAGGAAATTCCCCGGCTGTATGAGCGTGGATGCACTACGTTCTATGCTGGACGCCATTCGGCACCGTGGCCCCGATGATGAGGGTATCTGGGCCGAGGAGGGAGTCTGGCTTGGGCATCGACGCCTGTCGATCGTCGATCTATCGAGCGCGGGCCATCAGCCGATGGTTTCCGCCGATGGTCGTTATGTGATCACGCTGAACGGTGAGATCTACAACTACCGGGAGCTTCGCAACCTCATCGATGCTGCAGGCTCCCTGGATTGGCGAGGACACTCCGATACGGAGGTGGTGCTGGAGGCTATCGCGCGCTTCGGCATCGAGACTACGCTGCAGTTGTGCAGAGGAATGTTTGCCCTAGCGGTATGGGATCGGCGCGGGCGGATAGCTTGGCTCGCGCGGGATCGGATGGGTGAAAAGCCGCTCTGCTACCACGCGGATGCCGATGGGCTCACTTTTGCTTCGGACATGTCCGCTTTGCGCCGTGCGCCCGATATGCCGGACGGTTTGTCGCAAGAGGCGCTTTCTCTCTTTTTCCGTCTTGGATACGTCCCCGCGCCGCACAGTATCCACCAGCATGTCTATAAACTGCCGCCTGGCCATATCTTGACCTGGCGAGCCGGGAGCGAACCCGTCGTCAGATCGTTCTGGAACCTGAACGACGTGGTTGAGCGGGGCCGACGGGATCGAGTCACGGATTCGCCGGCGGCTGTTGATGCGCTTGACCAACTATTGCGCGAGGTGATCGGCGAACAGATGGTCGCGGACGTGCCGTTGGGGGCATTTCTCTCGGGAGGCATAGATTCGTCCCTGGTGACGGGCATCATGCAGCGGCTTTCCGACCAGCCGGTCCGGACCTTTACGCTGGGATTTCAGGCAGCTGAATTCAACGAAGCCGAGCACGCATTGTCCGTCGCCAAGCATCTTGGGACCGATCACACAGAATACTACGTGACCGAGGCTGACGCACAGGCAATCGTGCCGCAGCTTGGCGCGATGTTCGACGAACCGTTTGCGGATGCATCACAGATTCCGACCTACCTGGTCAGTCAAATGGCGAGGCGCCATGTCACGGTTTGCCTGACTGGCGATGGCGGCGACGAAATGTTTGGCGGGTACGTTCGCTACCCGGGCGTTCCTAGGCTGTGGAATGCCATCCACCGTTGGCCGTTCCGGCGCGCGGCTGGCGCCTTTCTGCGAGCGGCGCCGCTGGGACTTCTCCAAAACCTGCTGGGTTTCCTTGGGCCGATAGCGAACCAGTACTCCGCGCGTGGAAAACTGGCGCCAAGCCTGCGGCGTGTTGCCGACTGGTTGGCTGCCGCCAGTCAGGATGAACTCTACGAACTCACCATGACGGCTTGGGCTGATCCCGACTGCCTTCTGATCGACCCGCCAACGCGGATAGCTCCATGGCGACCACAGATGCCTGATTTTGACGACCCGCTTGAGAAGATGTCGTGGCGGGACAGTGTCGATTATCTCCCTGGCGACATCCTCTGCAAGGTTGATCGTGCGACGATGGCCAATAGCCTGGAATCACGGGCGCCCCTGCTGGACGCAAGAATCGCTGAGTTTGCCTGGCAAACGCCCCCTGAGATGAAGCTTCGCGATGGCAAGGGTAAATGGCTATTGAGGCAGGTTCTCTATCGCTACGTACCCGAGGAATTGGTGGAGAGGCCCAAAATGGGCTTTTCCGTCCCGCAACATGCCTGGCTGACGGGCACATTGCGCGACTGGGCCGAAGACCTGCTGAACCCCTCGCTCATCCGTCGACAGGGGGTACTACGGCCGGATCGGGTTGCGCGAACCTGGGAGCAGTACCTTGGGGGGGACTCCTCCCTGAATCACAAAGTGTGGACGCTGCTGATGTTTCAGGCTTGGTCCGCAGCGAACAGATCATAGCTTTGGCTTCCGAAACGCCTCTTCATGCGGAATGTCGTCAGCTGTTCTGGCTGCGAACGCGTCGATTTCGGTCGAAAATCGCGACATTGCCGCTCCAGGCGATCGCCTGCTTCGCGAGATCGCTTGGCTGGTCAACTGGTGTAGAGGCGCGCAGCCCCAGTGACACTATGCGCTCAACGAGGCGTTTGGCGGTCCCCAGCAAGTGTTTGGGATTATGGAAGCTTCCATAGACCTGCGTCGTCGTCGAAAGATGTTTGCGGAAACGCAGATATAGGTCGTGTTTTGGGGGAGTTGGTGTAGACCAGAACGTTTCCAATGGTGCGGGATCCGTCAGCCCTTCGATGTCGAACACAGCTCGCCCAAGCAGCTTGACTGGCGCGCCAAATCCGAGAGCCGCATAGGCGGCGGTTGAATTTACAGAGACGACGCCTTGGGATTTTCGCGCCAACTGAGCGAAGGCTCCGCCATCCAGAAAGGTTACGCGGCTCGTGATCCGGAATCTGCGCGCAATCGCCAAGCACCTGGATTTGAGATTCTCGACACCAGGGTCCAGTGGATGGTTCTTGAATACCAATCGCAGACCGGAGGGGGCATTTGCAGCAAAATTCCAAATAACGTGGGTCATGAAGGCGGTGTTAGTCTTAAGATCAGAGTGATCTAGGAGCTGACTATCCCCTTCACGTTGAAGACAGGCCAGAAAATAGGGTTGACCGCAGTTGATGATGGCATTGACTTCTTCGTCG
>JANXTX010000006.1 GCA_025352165.1 Caulobacteraceae bacterium
CGTTTGTCCCTACTGTGAGGAGAAAAGGGAAAACCTCTGCGATTCCCCAATCTTCACGGGCTACACGCGCGACGGCGGCTTTGCGACCGCCGTGATCGCCGACGCGCGCTTCGCCTTTCCGCTTGGTGAAAAGGGCAGCGACGTGTCGCTGGCGCCGTTGCTCTGTGCGGGACTGATCGGCTGGCGCTCCCTGAAGATCGCCGGCAATGGCAAACGGGTGGGAATTTACGGGTTCGGCGCCGCCGGTCACATCATCGCGCAGGTCGCCAGGGCCCAGGGCAGGGAGGTCTTTGCTTTTACCCGGCCCGGAGACACCAAAACGCAAGATTTTGCCCGAGGGCTGGGCGTTGTCTGGGCAGGCGGCTCCGACGAAATGCCACCTGACCTCCTCGACGCGGCCATCATCTATGCGACTGTCGGCGACCTTGTGCCGCAGGCGCTCAAGGCGGTCCGCAAAGGTGGCCGGGTAGTCTGCGCCGGGATCCACATGAGCGACATTCCCGGTTTCCCCTACAGTACCTTGTGGGAAGAGCGGGAACTGTTGTCGGTCGCCAACCTCACCCGGCAGGACGGGATCGAATTTCTCGGGCTGGTCCCTTCGACGAACCTCGTCGTCAAGACGACGACCTATCCTCTCCAGAAGGCCAATGAGGCATTGGCGGATTTGCGCGCAGGGCGGTTCGACGGCGCCGCGGTGCTCGTACCATGATCGCCCCATCAAGCGCCCTACTGGGTAGTTTCCGAACCTGACGGTCAGGCAGGCGGGCGGATAGGTTCGCACTGATCCGACAAGGGTCTCAGCCTGTCGCGAGAAGGTCAGTTCCGTGAACACAATGACGTCGACGCCAATTTCCAGCGGACACGCCGGCGTGGATGCCCGGCTCAAAACGGGGCCGGTGCTGGACCCGGTCGAGCTGGCCAAGACAGACCGCTACTGGCGCGCCGCCAACTATCTGTCGGTTGGCCAGCTATACCTTTATGACAATCCTCTGCTCAGGGAGCCGTTGCGGCTATCCCATGTCAAACCACTGGTTGTGGGGCACTGGGGCACGACGCCAGGCCAGAATTTCATCTACGTCCACCTCAACCGGGTCATCAGGAAGTTCGACCTGAACATGCTCTATGTCGCGGGGCCGGGCCACGGTGGCGCGGCGCTGGTCAGCAATACCTACCTCGAAGGCACATGGAGCGAGGTCTATCCGGACGTCAGCCAGGACGAGGCGGGTCTGAAGAAGCTCTTCAAGCAGTTCTCCTTTCCAGGAGGCATTTCCAGCCATGTCGCCCCGACGACCCCGGGGTCGATCCATGAGGGCGGCGAGCTGGGCTATTCGCTCAGCCATGCCTTCGGCGCGGTGTTCGACAACCCCGACCTGATCGTCGCCTGCGTTATCGGCGATGGCGAGGCCGAGACCGGTCCACTGGCGACTGCCTGGCATTCGAACAAGCTGCTCGACCCGATCACGGATGGGGCGGTGCTGCCGATCCTTCATTTGAACGGCTACAAGATCAGCAACCCGACCATCCTCGCGCGGATCGAGCCGGAGGAGCTGGAGTCATTCCTGCGAGGCTGTGGCTGGACGCCATTCTTCGTTGAGGGTGATGACCCCAGCCAGATGCATGAACTGATGGCCACCACTCTTGAAGCCGTCATAAACGACATTCGCCGTTTTCAGGATCGGGCGCGCGGAACCACGACGCCCTGCAGGCCTCGCTGGCCAATGATCGTTCTGCGCTCACCCAAGGGCTGGACCGGCCCGAAGGTTGTCGATGGCCTCGCCATCGAAGGAACCTTCAGGTCGCATCAGGTGCCTCTGATCGTTGATGGCGATCATCCGGAACATGTCGCAATCCTTGAGACGTGGATGAAGAGCTACGGGGCCGAGGAACTGTTCGATGACGCCGGCCGGCTTCTGCCTGAGCTAGCTTTGCTGGCGCCCACCGGGCATCGAAGAATGGGCGCCAATCCACACGCCAACGGCGGGGCGCTGCTACGCGACCTGAGGATGCCGGACTTCCGGAAGCGCGCGGTGAGCGTGTTCTCGCCCGGCTCCGTGCAGGCGCAGGATACGCTCGTGTTGGGCGGGTTCCTGCGGGACGTGACTGAATTGAACCATGCCCCCCGCAACTTCCGCCTCTTCGGACCCGACGAGACCCTGTCCAATATGTTGGGCGCTGTGTTCCAGGCGACCGCGCGACAATGGGACGCCGCCACGAATGCCCATGACGAGTTCCTCGCGCCGGCCGGTGGTGTGCTAGATTCAATGCTGAGCGAGCACCAATGCCAGGGCTGGCTCGAAGGTTATCTGCTCACCGGGCGTCACGGGTTGTTCAACAGCTACGAAGCCTTCATCCGGATCGTCGATTCGATGTTCAGCCAGCACGCCAAATGGCTGAAGGTCACCGCGGAAATTCCCTGGCGGCGGGACATCGCATCGCTGAACTATCTGCTGGCCTCGCATGTCTGGCAGCAGGACCACAACGGTTTCACCCACCAGGATCCCGGCTTCCTCGATCATGTGATCAACAAGAAGGCCGACATCGTGCGCGCCTAC
>JANXTX010000361.1 GCA_025352165.1 Caulobacteraceae bacterium
ACCAGCCTTGCGCCGTAATAGTCCAATCGAAGGTTATTTTGACCGTTCCATTAAGTGTGCCGAGATTCGCGTCCGCCTTCGCCCAACTCGTTTGGAATACCCTTAAGTCAACGGCGTTTTTTGGATCGATGGATGCGCTGGGGGTTCCGGTGACAGTGCACTTAATTGACGTGGGGCCCCCGTTGGCGCAGGGTTGCATTCATGGCCCGGATGGCTCGTCTCGTCGTTCCCAATATTCCCCACCACGTGACACAGCGCGGCAATGGCCGGGCGCGTACGTTTTTCAGCGACGAGGACTATGCCTTCTATCGTGACCTGCTGGCCGAGCACTGCGCCGAGGCTGGCGTGGAGGTTTGGGGTTGGGTGTTGATGCCCAATCACGTTCATCTGATCCTGACGCCCTCGGACGAGGACGGGCTTAGGCGCGCGCTGGCGCCGACCCACCGCCGCTACGCCGGCCACATTCACGCGCGCGAGAAGCGGACCAGGCACTTCTGGCAAGGGCGGTTCGGCTGCGCGGCGATGGACGAGGCGCATCTGGCGGCGGCGATCGTCTATGTGGCGCTGAACCCGGTGCGGGCGAGGCTGGTTGAGAGGGCGGAGGATTGGCTCTGGTCGGGGGTGCATGCACATCAGGGCCGAGTGGCGGACGACGGATTGACCACGGCCGCGCCGGTGATGGAGCGTTTCCCTGACCTTGCCGCGCGGATCGCGGCGGGCGAGGAAGAGGCGATGAGCGCGCGTCTGCGCCGAGCCGAAAAGATCGGCCGGCCGGTCGGTAGTTCGGCCTTCATTGCCGATCTTGAACGACAGAAGCGGCGAAGCCTGGCCCCGGCGCGACCAGGGCCGAAGCCGGCGGTGAAGAAAGGGGGATTTGGCGGGAGTTAAGTGCACTGTCACCGTATCGACGGCATCCCGCCGACTCCTGGTGGGGAGGCGCTTGCCGCGCGGATATCTCATGTCGAATCCTCTGATTGACAAGGCTTTGTGAATATTGCGATATGCAACTGTGTCATATTCATCTACTTTCTGGTCCTCCCACTCACGTTCCAGATTGCCGCCCGGCCTTCCCGGCGCCGACTTCACCGTTTTAACGGTGGTTTAACGGTGGTTTAACGGTGACCCGGGAAGTCAGTGCGGGCTTGATCGAGACTTGCATGCGCACTTTCGCGCGTACGGTTGGCGCTGGTTGTGGTAGATATTTCCGGTTCACCCGACCGGCCTGTCGCGTCGCCTCGACGCGCGCGCCGTAAGACGGGTGCGAAGAGTACCGCCCAGCCCGGCCCGCCCGCCAAGGATCGTGAAATGTCATCGAACAAGTTAAGACTGACCCTCGTCATCGCCGCTTCGCTGCTCGCGCTGGCGGCCTGCGACAGGTCCGGCAAGAAGGCCGCCGACACTCAGACACCGGTCGCGCCGGTCACCGGCGCGTTGAATGCACCCGCCGCATCGATGCCGACGTCAACACCCGCACCCGACGCGGCAGGCAAGGCGGGCTCGATCAGGGAGGCCTGCGCCGATGACATCAAGAAGTTCTGCGCCGGCGCCGACAAGCCGGGGCATTGCCTTAAGGAGCACGAGTCGCAGCTTTCACAGGCCTGCACGGCCGCGAGGGCCGCTCGCAAGGCGGCCCGCGAAGCGGAGCAGTCGAAGCAGTGAGACCGCTTTATCCTTGACCGCTCCGCTTCCCGCTTCGATTAAGGCGTAACGGGTGTCACATAGGGCGTAGAGGGTCATGGCTGACGACAACGAACGCGAGGCAATGGACTACGATGTCGTCGTGGTCGGCGCCGGGCCTGCCGGGCTCAGCGCGGCGATTCGCCTGAAACAGCTGGCGGCGGAAGCGGGTGTGGAGATTTCCGTGGCCGTGGTCGAGAAGGGTTCGGAGGTCGGCGCCCATATTCTTTCTGGCGCGGTGATCGACCCGCGCGCGCTCAACGAACTGATTCCTGACTGGAAGGAGAAAGGCGCGCCGCTGGAGACGCCGGTCAAGCACGATCGATTCGTGGCGCTCGGCCCGCAGGGCGACATCACCATCCCGATGTTTCCGATGCCGAAGTTCATGCACAACCACGGCAACTACATTGCCTCGCTGGCCAATGTCTGCCGATGGCTCGCCACGGAGGCCGAGGCGCTCGGCGTCGAGATCTATCCGGGAATGGCGGCCTCGGAAGTCGTCTACACCGAAGATGGCGCGGTGAAGGGGATAGTCGCCGGTGTATTTGGCATCGGCAAGGACGGTGAGCGCAAGGGCGACTATCAACCGGGCCTCGAACTGCACTCCAAATATACCTTCATTGCCGAGGGCGTCCGCGGCTCGCTGGCGAAGGAAATTCAGGCGAAATACGACCTTACCAAAGGCAAGGAGCCGCAGAAGTTCGGCATCGGCCTCAAGGAGGTCTGGCAGGTCCCGGACGAGGTCTTCGAATCCGGCCTGGTGCAGCACACCGTGGGCTGGCCGCTTGATGACAATACCGGTGGCGGCAGTTTCATGTACCACTTCGGCGATAACTATGTGGCGATCGGCTTTGTCGTCCACCTCAACTACCGCAATCCGTGGCTGTCGCCATTCGATGAGTTTCAGCGCCTGAAGCACCATCCCGCGATCCGTCGCTACCTGGAAGGCGGCAAGCGCATCGCCTACGGTGCACGCGCCATCACCGAAGGCGGGCTGCAGTCGGTTCCCAAGCTCTCGTTCCCTGGCGGGGTGTTGATCGGCTGTTCGGCCGGCTTCGTGAACCTTCCGCGAATCAAGGGCAGCCACAACGCCATGAAGACCGGCATGCTTGCCGCCGAGGCCGCATTCGCCGCGATCCAGGCAGGTCGCGGGGGCGACGATCTGGTCGAATACGAAGCGGCCTATCAATCGTCCTGGGTGCGGAAGGAACTGCATATCGTCCGCAATGCCAAGCCTCTGTGGTCACGCCTGGGAACCTGGGTTGGCGGGGCCGTGGTGATGGCCGACCTGATCGTCAGCAACATGACCGGAGGCTTCTCGTTCTTCGGCACGCTAAAGCACGGCAAGACCGATGCTGCCTCAACCGGCCAGGCCAAGGATTACAAGCCGATCGTCTATCCCAAGCCCGACGGCGTGCTGAGTTTCGACAAGCTATCCAGCGTGTTTCTCTCGGCGACCAACCACGAGGAAGATCAGCCGGCGCACTTGCGGCTTGGCGATCCGAGCGTGCCGATCGAGGTGAATCTGCCGCGTTATGGCGAGCCCGCGCGACTTTACTGTCCGGCAGGCGTCTACGAAGTGCTCTACGATGAGGCGGGAGCCAATCCACGTTTTCAGATCAACGCCCAGAACTGCGTTCACTGCAAGACGTGCGACATCAAGGATCCCTCGCAGAACATTCGTTGGACGACGCCCGAGGGTGGCGGGGGACCAAACTATCCCAATATGTAGGCCAGCTACCGGTTTGGCGTCGCCCGGGTGTCCCTGGCGGCATCCGAGATACAAGGATACCTGATGCGCCAGATTCGTTTGTTGATGGTTGCGGCGCCGCTGGTCTTGGCCTGGGCGTTAGCCGTTGGTTCCGGACCGTCGATGGCAGCCTCGAAATCCGCGGAGCCGCCGGACATTTCCCCCGACGACTCGCCGTACGGATTGTTTCTGGCGGGGCAGGCCGCGGCGAACGCCGGTCGCGGCGATACCGCTGCCGCGTATTTCAACCGGGCGGCTGCCCTCGACGGTGGCGATCAGTCCGGCCTGCTTGAGACTCGCACCTTTACCGCGCTGCTGTTGTCCGGCGACATAACCAGAGCGGCGGCGGTTGCGCCGACCAAATCCACGGATGAGCCGATGATGACGCGGCTTGGAGCGCTGACCCAGGCGGTCGAGGCTCTAGCCGCCCACGCTCCCAAACGAGCTTATCTTCTACTGACTGGCGCGCAGGTGGGCGCGGCAAACAACGGTATCGCCCAGCTTCTGGCGCCCTGGGCCGCCGCCGATTCGGGCGACTATCGCGCGGCGACCGTACAGCCCGTCATCGATGGCGAGCCGGTCGCGCAGTTCTATGCGAAACTGGACCAGGGAAAGATCTTCGAACGGTTTCGCCACTACGACGAGGCGGAGAACACCTTCAGGGCATTGATTTCATCGGGGGACCCAGGGGGGATCGCCAGCCTCAATCTCGGACAACTGCTTGAACGTCGCGGTCGTTACGCGGACGCGGCGGCAATCTATGCACAGGCTCTGGTGCACAGTCCGCGGGACTCGTCTCTCAATGCGGCCCGCGCCAGAGCGCTGGCCCAGGGTTCCGCGCCCGCGCTTCCGACGGTGCGCCAGTCAGCAGCGGAAGCGTTAGTGGGGCCGGCGACCGTATTGATCATCCAGAAGCAGGAGGAGGTCGCGCTGGCGTATCTGCGTCTCGCGCTGCGCCTTGACCCTGGCAACAACGAGGCATGGGTGCTGGTGGGTGACATCCTCTCCGACATGGGTGACCAAAGCGGCGCGAGAGACGCCTACATGATGCCAAAGCCCGGTTCACACGAGTATCTTGTCGCGCGGGGCAAGCTTGCCTGGAGTTACCAGGCCCAGGGGGACAAGGACGCTGCGATCAGGATCGCAAAGGCCGCCCATGAACACGCGCCCGCCGACCAGGAGGCGGCGACGACCTATGCGGACCTGCTGCGCGCGGATGAAAAATACGACGACTCGGTCAAGGTGCTTGGGCCGTTGATCGATAGCCAGGGCGAACATGCGGACTGGCAACTGCTATACATGCGGGCTGTGGACCTGCAGGAGAACGGAAACTGGCCTGACGCCGAACGAGACCTGACCCGCGCCATGGCGGAGGCGCCGGATGAACCAGAACTGCTGAATTTCCTTGGCTATTCGTGGATTGACCGTGGAAAGAAGCTCCCTGAGGCCCTGGCCATGGTCAAGAAGGCGGTCAGCCTGAATCCCCAATCGGGGGCGACGATCGACTCCCTCGGCTGGGCCTACTATCGCATGGGTGACTACAAGAACGCCGTTGAGCAACTCGAAGGCGCCGTGGTCCTGGAAGCCGGCGATCCGGAGATCAACGATCATCTCGGCGACGCCTACTGGCGTGCCGGGCGACGTATCGAGGCGCAGTTTCAATGGCGCCGGGTATTGACGCTTGAACCAACTGAAAAGTTGAGGGCGAGCGTCGAAGCCAAGCTGAAATCGGGCCTGGACGCCGTTACGGGCGCCAATATCGCCGGCTCCTAGGGTGGCCCCAATATGCTCACACGCCTGGCGCCCGCAAAGATAAACCTGTTCCTGCACGTCGGCGCCCCCGCCCTCGACGGCTATCATCCGATCAGCAGCCTGATGGTGTTCGCCGATATCGGCGACGAGGTGTCCCTGGAGTGGGGCGAGGGCCCGGCGCTGCATATCAATGGCCCCTATGCCGAGACCCTGAACCTGGAACCCGACAATCTCATCCTGCGGGCGCGCGACAGGCTGGTGGAGGGACGGGTGATTTGCGGTCGCTCCTACCACCTGACGCTCAACAAGCAGTTGCCGATTGCGTCGGGGGTCGGCGGGGGATCGGCGGATGCGGCGGCGACACTGCGGCTGCTTCGTGACGCGCTGCCGGTCGAACTTACCGATGAAGCGCTCTACGAGCTGGCGAGCAATCTCGGATCGGATGTCCCGGCCTGCCTGGCGGCGCGCCCGGTGATCGCGACCGGACGTGGTGAAAAGCTGCGTCCGGCGCCGGTGCTGCCGGATCTGGCCGCAGTGCTTGTAAATCCCAATCTGCCGTCGCCGACCGGGGCCGTTTATCGGGCATACGATCGGGCCGCTCTGGTCGACGGCGAGCGCGAGCCGGACTGGCCTGAAGTCCTTGGTACGGGCGAGGCGGTTGCAGGCTTCCTGGCTACCTGCCGGAACGACCTGCAACCTCCCGCCGTCGCGCTCCAGCCGGCGATCGAGGGTGTGCTGGCGGAACTCAACGCCTGTGACGAGGTTGTATTCGCCCGCATGTCGGGTTCTGGCGCGACCTGCTTCGCACTGTGTGGAACGCCGGTGGATGCGGTTAATCTGGCTGGCCGTCTCGCCGCGACCAGGCCCGACTGGTGGGTGCGGCCCTGCACCCTTCGGGGAAGCTGAGTCGACTCGGCGCTCACAAACGAAAACGGGAGCCCTCGATCCGAGGGCTCCCGCTCCGTGTCTCCCGTTGATCGGGTGGAGGCGTGCTAGCCGTGGACAATCTCTCCGTGGAGGTTGATGTCGAGGCCTTCGACTTCGACTTCTTCGCTGACCCGAATGCCGATCGTATACTTCAGGACGAACAGGATGGCGAAGGTGACGATGCCGCAGTAGAGGAAGGTCACTCCGACATCCTCGAACTGGAGCCACATCTGGCCGACATTGCCGTCGATGAACCAGCCCTTGCAGGCAGAGTTGATCGCGTTCGAAGCGAACATCCCGGTCATGATCGCGCCGAGCGCTCCGCCGACCCCGTGTACGCCGAAGCAATCGAGAGCGTCGTCGTAACCGAAGATCTTCTTCATGTGGACGGCTGAGAGGTAGCAGACAATGCCGGCGGCGAGGCCGATAATCAGTGCGCCGGTCGGGTTCACGAAACCGGATGCCGGGGTGATGGCGACCAGGCCTGCAACGGCGCCGGAGACCATGCCCAGTACGGAGGGTTTCTTGGCGATGATCCACTCGGCGAACATCCAGGCCATCGCGGCAGCAGCCGTGGCGATCTGGGTGGCGACAGCGGCCATACCCGCTTGACCGTTGGAGGCTACGGCGGAACCGGCGTTGAAGCCGAACCAGCCGACCCACAACAGCGAGGCGCCAATGACACTGTAGGCGAGGTTGTGTGGCGCGAAATTTTCGGTGCCGAGACCTTTGCGCTTGCCGAGCATCAGAGCCGCAACGAGGCCTGCGGTACCCGCATTCAGGTGAACGACGGTGCCGCCGGCGAAGTCGAGCGCGCCAGCCTTCATCAGGAAACCGTTACCCCAGACCCAGTGAGCGACCGGGCAGTAGACCAGCAGCAGCCAGGCAGCCATGAACAGGAGGAAAGCCGAGTACTTCATGCGGTCCGCGAGCGCTCCGGCGATGAGTGCCGGGGTGATGATCGCAAATGTCATCTGGAAGAACATATAGACGGTTTCTGGGATCGTCGGCGCCAGGGCGCTCGCCAGATTTATGTTCGTGTTCAGTGGCGTCAGAAGCCAGTATTTGAACCCGCCTATGTAAGCGTTGTTCGCCCCACCATCAGTGAAGGCTATCGAGTAGCCTATCAGCATCCAGAGGACTGTGATGACGCAGGTTGCGCCGAAGCTCTGCGCCAGTGTGGCCAGTATGTTTTTCTTCCGCACCATGCCCGCGTAGAAGAGGGCCAGGCCCGGAATGGTCATCATCAGAACGAGAACCGATGACGTCAGCATCCAAGCGGTGTCGCCGGAATCGAGCTTGGGGGTCGCCGCCGGAGCGGCTGCTGCGGGCGCTGCCGCCGCGGCCGAGGCAGCCGCCGGAGCGTTCGAAGCGTCCGGCGCGTTAGTTGCGGCCGGGGCGTTCGCCGTAGCTGGCGCGTTTTGAGCCAGGGCCGCCAGAGGCGCCCCGGCGATCATGGCGGCTAGGGCGAACCCGGCCAGCCGTTGGAATACCTTTGTTTTCATTGTGACTGCTTTCCTTAGTCGGCTGATTGGATTTCAGAGCGCCGCCGAGCCGGTTTCACCGGTGCGAATGCGCATCGCGCTCTCGACGTCGACGACGAAGATTTTTCCGTCCCCGATCTTGCCGGTGCCCGCCGCCTTCCGGATGGCCTCCACCGCGCCGGCTGCGAGTGCGTCGTCCACCACCGCTTCCAGCTTAACCTTGGGCACGAAATTCACCTGGTACTCCGCCCCCCGGTAAATTTCGGTTTGACCTTTCTGCCGACCGTAGCCCTTGACCTCCGAGACCGTCAGACCCTCGACGCCCGCCGCCACCAGGGCTTCGCGCACCTCATCAAGTTTGAACGGCTTAACCACCGCGATAATAAGTTTCATTTCTTGCTCCCGCCCCCGGTCGAAACCATTTTCGATCCGTGCGCCGCGTCGAACGGTTATCCGTCCGCATCAGGACGCTATCCAGACCGGTGACGAGCGTCGCGTCCGGATGGTCGTTGATGAGGCAACGCATGCACCGGCGCCAATTCAGTAGTCAGTGGTTTTTTTAGGCGCCCAAATTTTGACCACCAAGTGCTTGGCGACGTTCTCGGCCGAGCGTTAGCCGGGCTCCCTTACGTCACTTTCGATCGCCGATTGACGAACGTCGCACGGCCATATTTAGGCATTATCGATGCGCCCCTGGGGGAGCTCTCAATGTGAGGATATCTATGAACTGTACACGACTGCTTACCGTCGCGATCGCTGTGGCATTTGCGACATCTCCCCTGGTCGCCGGCGCCCAAGTCAACACAGCGGATCCGGCCGCTCCTGCCGCCGCAGCGCCGGCCGCGCCGCCCGCGCCCATTCTTCCCGCTTCGCCGAATGTCGTAGCGAACGGAAATCTGATTTCGACCCTGCAGGGGTCCGGTCACTTTTCAATTCTGCTGAAGGCGCTGGACGTCGCGCAGCTTTCCGAGACTTTGAAGTCCGCTCCCAATCTTACCCTGTTCGCGCCGACTGACGAGGCGTTTCAGGCCCTGCCTCCGAGCCAGCTGAGTCAGCTTCTGGCGGCCAAGAATGCGCCGCTACTGCAGAAGGTGCTGATCTATCACCTCGTCAACGCCCTGGTTGATTCCAGCAAAATCAAGGGCGCCAAGGGCCCGATCCCGACCGTCGAAGCCGGAACGATCGTAATCGACGGCAGCGCTGATGTGCTCAAGGTCAATAACGCCGACATCATTCAGGCCGATATCAAGACAACCAACGGCCTGATCCATGTGATCGACAAGGTTCTGGTGCCGGGCGACGTTACCCTTCCGACCGCCTCCGCGGCCGCGTCGGCACCGGCGAACGGCTGATCAGCGCCGCGCCGGCTTGAAGCGTCTATCGGCGGGCCCTAAGAGGTCCGCCGACATGACTGTTTCCCCCGCCCGTTCCTTTCAGGATCTTATCCTGCGCCTGCACGCTTTCTGGAGCGAGCGTGGGTGTGTCATTCTCCAGCCCTATGATGTCGAAGTTGGAGCGGGCACCCTGCATCCCGCAACCGTGCTGCGCGCCCTGGGTCCCAAGCCTTGGAGGGCGGCCTATGTGCAACCCTCGCGGCGCCCGTCCGATGGACGCTATGGCGACAATCCCAACCGGCTGCGTCAGTTTCACCAGTACCAGGTGATCCTGAAGCCGAATCCACCGGACATGCAGGCGCTCTATCTCGAGTCGCTGGAGGCGGTCGGCATCGATCCCACTCTGCACGACATTCGATTTGTCGAGGATGACTGGGAGAACCCGACCGTCGGCGCCTGGGGATTGGGCTGGGAGGTCTGGTGCGACGGAATGGAGGTCAGCCAATATACCTATTTCCAGCAGGTCGGCGGCCTGGACGTCTCACCGGTCGCCGGCGAGATCACCTACGGTCTTGAGCGCCTCGCTCTCTATGTACAAGGCGTCGACAATGTCTACGACCTGGCTTTCAACGACCCGGACAGCCCGGCGTTCCAAACCTACGGCGATGTCTTTCTGGAAAACGAGCGGGAGTTTTCGTCGTTCGAACTTGAGGTGGCGGACGTCGATGTGTTGAGGTCCCACTTCAGGGACATGGAAGCGACCGTGCCGAAGCTGTTGGCGGAGACCGGTCGCAAGGGGCGTACGCTGGTGCTGCCCGCCTATGATCACGTGTTGAAAGCATCGCATCTGTTCAACCTGCTCGATGCCAGAGGGGCGATTTCGGTGGCGGAGCGACAAGGCTACATCAGCCGAATTCGCGAGTTGTGCAAAGCCTGCGCCCTGGCCTGGGTCGCGGCCGAGGGCGCGAATAGCTGACCGCCATGCCCGAACTTCTCATTGAACTTTTTTCCGAGGAAATTCCCGCGCGGATGCAGCCGGGCGCGGCGCGCGATCTGGAGCGTATGGTTCGCGATCGGTTGACGCAGGCTGAACTCACGTTCGATGCTATTCACGCCTTTGCCGGATCGCGACGCCTGACACTGGTGGTCGACGGTCTCGCCAGGTTGCAGGAGGCGCGCGTCGAAGAGCGCAAGGGGCCGCGCGTTACAGCGCCGCCGGCCGCTATCGAGGGCTTCCTGCGTTCGACCGGGCTCACCCGCGAGGCTCTCGTCGAACGAGACGGCATCTATTTCGCTACCCTTTCACGGGGAGGCCGTGAGACAGCGACCATCATTCCCGAAATCGTCGAAGGACTGGTCCGATCGTTTCCGTGGCCCAAGTCGATGGTCTGGGGGGATGGGCGGCTGCGTTGGGTGCGCCCGCTACACCGTATCATCTGCCTCTTCGATGGCGGGGTCGTGCCATTAGTGATCGAAGGCATTCGCGGCGGTGACGTAACCGAAGGCCATCGGGCGATGGGATCGCGGCAACCTTTTTCGGTGAAGGATTTCGCGGACTATCGGCGCGCCCTTGAGGAGAACTGCGTGGTCCTCGAAACCCAGGCCCGCAAGGATCGCATCCTCGATGGCGCGCATGCCCTTTGTGCTGCTCAGGGCCTGGAGATGGTCGAGGATATCGGGCTGCTGGAAGAAGTTGCCGGCATGGTCGAATGGCCGGTCCCGCTGCTGGGCCGGATGGATTCCGCCTTCCTGGAGTTGCCCGGGGAGGTGGTTCGCACCTCCATGCGCACCCATCAGCGGTACTTCGCTGTCCGGCGGGCAGGGGAGGCCGGATTGGCCCCCTTCTTTATCGTTGTGGCTAATATTGATGCAGCGGACGGCGGGGCTTTGGTTTCCGCCGGCGCGGCTCGCGTGCTTTCCGCCCGACTCTCCGACGCGCGCTTCTTCTGGCAGGAAGACCGTAAGGCGCCGCTTGAGAGTCGACTCGAGGGACTCAAGGGCGTCGTCTTCCACGCCAAGCTCGGATCGATGCATGAACGCGTGCGGCGTATCGAGGCCTTGACCGCGAGACTGGCTCCGTTGCTTGGCGCCGACACGGTTCTTGCGGGCGAGGCGGCGCGCCTCGCCAAGACCGACCTGGCGACCGCCATGGTCGGTGAATTCCCGGAACTGCAGGGGATCATGGGCGCCTACTATGCCGCGGCCGAGGGACACGACCCCGCCGTTGTTGACGCCGTTCGCGATCAGTACAAGCCGCAGGGGCCAAGCGATGGGCTCCCCCGTGGCCCGGTGTCGTTGTGTGTCGCGCTCGCCGACAAACTTGATACGCTGGTCGGCTTCTTCGAGGCCGGAGAACGGCCGACCGGCTCGGGCGATCGTTTTGCCTTGCGACGGACGGCGCTTGGCATCATCCGCATTCTGCTTGATGCCGGAGTTTCCGCTCCTTTGCGTCCTTTGATCGCCTATGCCGGCGTCGGCGTCGCCGCCTCAGTCGTGGGATCGGTCGCGGATTCGCGGCTCAATTCCCTCAATTATCGCCAGCTTGTCGCGGCCTTCGCGGATCCCGCCGCGGAATTTGCCGCTGCCGGTCAACTCGAGCAAATGTTCCGCTCGGTCGGCGAGCGCCAACCGGCCGACGCTATGGCTTTCTGGCGTGGGATCGACGATGTGACCTGGATCGAGGAGGTGTTCGGTTTCATAGTCGAGCGCCTGAAAGTGCTACTTCGCGAACAGGGTGTTGCTCACGACGTCTGCGAGGCTGCCTTTGCGCTTGGTGACGATGACCTGGTGAGAACGGTCGCCCGCGTGCACGCGCTGCGCGGCTTCCTTGATTTGGAAGACGGAGCAAACCTGCTCGCCGGCTATAGGCGGGCGCGCAGCATTCTCGATGCCGAGACCAAAAAAGGCCCGCTGCCGACGGGCGGACCGGAAGCCGTTTTGGGCGCTCCGGCCGAGGAGTTGCGGCTGATCGAGGCGGTCATTTCGACGACCCCGCAGGTCACTGCCGCCCTGGCGACGGCGGATTTTGCGTCGGCGCTCACCTCGCTGGCGGCATTGCGGACTCCTGTCGATGATTTCTTCGTCGCTGTCCTGGTCAATTCCCTCAACCCGGCGGAGCGTGACAATCGCTTGCGGCTGTTGACGAGCGTATGTTCTTTGATGGAGCGAGTGGCGGACTTCTCACTGATAATGGGCTGAGGTGGACATATGACCACGGACACGGGCGGACAGCCGCGTTGGGTCTATTTCTTCGGCGGCGGTTCCGCCGCCGGCGACGCGACGATGAAGAATCTGCTAGGCGGCAAGGGCGCCAATCTGGCGGAAATGTCGTCTCTTGGATTGCCGGTGCCGCCGGGCTTCACCGTGACCACCGATGCCTGTAATCACTACTATGCGCAGGGCGGCGCCTATCCGCGGGGCCTCGCTGGGCAGGTGTCGGCTGGTATGGCTGATGTCGAACGCCTGACCGGCAAGCGTTTCGGCGACCCAGCCAATCCGTTGCTGGTGTCTGTCCGTTCGGGCGCCCGGGCCTCGATGCCCGGAATGATGGATACGGTGCTGAACCTTGGCCTCAACGACAGCACGGTTGAGGGACTGGCGGCGCTGGCGGGCGATCCCCGGTTCGCCTTCGACTGCTACCGCCGCTTCATCCAGATGTATTCGAACGTGGTGCTCGGTCTCGACCATCATATGTTCGAAGAGATCCTCGACGACCGCAAGGACATGCTCGGTGTCACCGTCGATACTTCCCTCGGCGCTGACGACTGGCGATCGCTGGTCGTCGAATACAAGGCGCTGGTCCAGCGGGAACGCGGCGCGCCGTTTCCGCAGACGCCCGAGGATCAGCTCTGGGGCGCGATTGGCGCCGTGTTTGCCAGTTGGAACAACGACCGCGCCAAGTTCTACCGTCGCATGCATGACATCCCCGACGCCTGGGGCACCGCGGTCAATATCCAGTCGATGGTCTTCGGCAACATGGGCGAGACCAGCGCCACTGGCGTCGCCTTCACCCGGGACCCGTCGAATGGCGACGGCCGTCTGTATGGTGAGTTTCTGATCAATGCTCAGGGAGAGGACGTCGTCGCCGGCATTCGCACGCCCCAGCCACTGACCATCGCTGCCCGCGAAGCCATGGGAGACAAGGCGCCTTCCATGGAGGAGGCGATGCCGGAAGTCTTTGCCGAGTTCCAGGTCGCGGTCGGCAAGCTCGAGCGCCACTACCGCGACATGCAGGACGTCGAGTTCACCGTGGAGCGCGGAAAACTCTACATTCTGCAAACTCGCAACGGCAAACGGACCGCCAGGGCGGCGCTGAAGATCGCTGTCGATCTGGCAAGCGAGGGTGTTATCAGCCGCGAGGAAGCCATCGGCCGTGTGGACCCGGCTTCTCTCGACCAGTTGCTGCATCCGACGATCGACCCGAATGCACCGCGCGACATCATCGCCGCCGGCCTGCCTGCCTCGCCCGGCGCGGCCACCGGCAGGATCGTCTTCACCGCCGACGCCGCGGAGCGCCAGTGGGCCAGTGGCGAGAAGGTGATCCTGGTTCGTGAGGAAACCTCGCCCGAGGACATCCGTGGTATGGACGCGGCGCGCGGCATCGTCACGGCCAGAGGGGGCATGACCAGCCACGCAGCTGTCGTCGCCCGCGGCATGGGGCGGCCCTGCGTCTCCGGCGCCGGTGAGCTGCATATCGACGCCCGCGCCGGCGAAATGCGAGCGCGAGGTCGCGTGTTCCGCGCCGGCGACATCATCACCATCGACGGCGCCAGGGGGGAAGTCCTCGCCGGTGAAGTGGCGATGGTTGAACCGGAGCTGTCCGGAGACTTCGCGACCCTGATGACCTGGGCCGATGGCGCGCGACGACTGCGGGTCCGCGCCAATGCCGAGACGGCGACGGACGCGGCGCTGGCCCGGCAATTCGGCGCCGAGGGCATCGGTCTTGTCCGCACCGAGCACATGTTCTTCGACGAGGCCCGTATCGCTGCCGTACGCGAGATGATCCTGGCGGACGATGAACGCGGTCGCCGCGCCGCCCTGGCCAAGATCCACCCGATGCAGAAGGGCGATTTCGTCGCGCTGCTGAACATTATGGACGGCTATCCGGTCACCTTCCGGCTGCTCGACCCACCCTTGCATGAATTCCTGCCGCACACGGAGGAAGATGTCGCCGCGGTCGCCAGGGCGACGGGCCTTGATGCGGCCAAGCTTCTGCAGCGGGCCCGCGAACTACGTGAGACCAACCCCATGCTTGGTCACCGAGGCTGCCGTCTCGGCGTCGCCTATCCCGAGATCTACGAGATGCAGGTGCGCGCGATTATCGAGGCGGCCTGTGAGGTCGCGGCGTCGGGCAAGGCTTCCCCGTGCCCGGAGATCATGCAGCCGCTGGTCGCTTCTGGCGAGGAGATGGATTTCCTCCGAGCACTGACGGACCGCATCGCCCAGGAGGTGATGCGCGAGCAGGGGCGCACGATCGAGTATCGCGTGGGGGCCATGATCGAGCTGCCGCGCGCCGCCTTGCGGGCGGCCGACCTTGCGCGTGGCGCGGAGTTCTTCTCGTTTGGCACCAACGACCTCACCCAGACGACCTTCGGTATCAGCCGCGATGACTCGTCGCGCTTCCTCAATGCCTACCTGGATCGGGGAATCCTGGCCAAGGACCCTTTCATTTCGATCGATATCGATGGCGTCGGTGAACTGATCCGGATCGCGGCGGAGCGCGCGCGCGCGGTACAGCCCGACATCAAGCTCGGCATTTGCGGTGAACACGGCGGCGATCCGGCGTCGATCGCCTTTTGCGAGTCCGTGGGACTCAACTATGTCAGCTGCTCGGCCTACCGGGTGCCGATCGCCAGACTTGCGGCGGCCCAGGCCGCATTGAGCAACAAAAGGTAGCAAACATGTCGGCCTCACCGCTCGAAGAGATGGAAATCCACGAACACGCGGAGCATGCCGAACATGCGGCTCATGCGAAAGATAGCCTGCTTTCTCAGGTCACCCTGACCATTGCGGTTATGGCCGTGGTCGCCGCCATCGGCGGCAGCCTTGAAACCACAGAGGGCGACAAGACCATCGTCGCCAAGAACGACGCCGTCCTCAAACAGGATCAGGCCACCGACCAGTGGGATGAGTTCGAAGCCAAGAGCGTCAAGAAGAACCTCTACCAGATCGCCGCCGACCAACCCGGACCCAAGGCCGACGCCTACAAGAAGGAAGCCGCCAAGAACGCGGCCGATCAGGAGAAGGTCGGTGAAAAGGCCAAGTCCTTCGAGGAACAGAGCAAGGCCGCCAGCGAGGTCGCCGAGGTCCACGAAAAGCGCCACGGCCGTCTGACCATCGCCTCGACCCTGCTGCACATGGCCATCGCCATCGCCACCCTGGCCATCATCCTCCACCGCCGATGGCCCTGGCTCACCTCCCTCGCCCTGGCCGCCGCCGGCCTCGGCCTGTCGATCTGGGCGTACATGTAGTTCGCCAAAGAAAGAGCCGGCTGGAAGCCAGCGTTACAAGATTTGTACCGCCGGCTTCCAGCCGGCTCTTTCCTGCGCCAATACCTTGGCGAGAAACGCTCCGCCAAGCTGCAGCCCCGGCATGTCGATGCTGTGTCCCAGGCCACGCGACACGTGATTCTCCACCGGAAAGCCGTTCGCCGTCAGTGCCGCCAGGGTGTTGTGAAAGGCCGCGATCGGCACCATCGGATCAGCGTCTCCGTGCACCAGCAGCACCGACGGCTTGGTCAGCGCCGGGTCGGCAAGGCCTTCCGGGTTCGCCGCCATACCCGAATAACCGACGATGCCGGCGAGCGCGCGTTCCCGCTTCGGCCCTACCTGCAGCGCCATCATCGTCCCCTGGCTGAACCCCACCAGCGCCAGGCGATCCTCGCTCAGGCCATGCCGCTGCAATTCCGCATCGATGAAGGCGTCCAGGATCGGCGCCGCCCGCTCGGCCCCGCGGATCATCGCTGTCCGCTCGAAGCTGGCGATACCCCACCACTGATATCCATCCGGCGCGCCGGGGCAGAGCTCCGGCGCGTTCGGCGCGACGAACGCGGTCCGGGGCAGGGCGCTTCGCCAGTGAGGCGCCAGCCCGATCAGGTCATCGCCGTTGGAGCCATAGCCATGTAGCAGAATGACCAGCGAGGTTGCTGCTTCACCCGCCGAAGGCGGCATGCGCGGCCCATCGATTTGTTGAATGCCTGACACTTTTCTCGCCCCTTCATTTGCTGCGCCCCAAATCGGGCGTCCGCGTATCCAAGTCTATGGGTTTCTAACGCGGAGTCGGCCCAAGTCGCACCGGAAACGTCCGCAGCTCGCTCAGGATATGACCCTCAACCCACGCGTCGGCTTCGTCGGTCGGCTCAACTGTCAGGTCCGCAGCTTCCAGGCCCTCGATCAGTGCGCGCGTCAGCATCATCGCGACGTGCCGGCCCGGGCAGATCTGCGCGCCCCCGCCGAACGTAGTCAGGCCCTGGCCGCCGCGCGAAAGGTCGAAACGCGCGGGATTCGGGAAGGCCCGCGGGTCGTGGTTGCCTGCGCCCCACATCATCAGGACTCCGGTCCCCTTCGGGATCAGGAAGCCATTGTAGGCGATGTCGCCAATCGCATAGCTGTTGAACATCAGCGCCGGCGGTTCAAGACGCCATGCTTCGGCGATCGCGGCGGTCAGAAGCTCCGGATTTGCCCTGATTTCGGCGAGTGTGTCCGGCTCCCGGGCCAGCACCCAGATAGCATTGACGGCGGCGACCGCCGTGGTGTGGAAGCCGTCGGTCAGCACACCCGCGAGCATGGCGCCGACATTGGCGGGCACGATCCCCGCACAGTCAGGGTCATCCGCCAGATCGATCCGCGCCAACTCAGCCGCGAGACCTTCGACAAAAGGATGGCCGCCGGCCGTCAGGCTTCTCATGGCGGCGCCCTCGATGCGCGCCCTGTATGTCGAGAAGGCCTTGTCGGCGGCGCGCAGCTCCTCAACGTCAAGCGTGGCGCTGAACGCCGGGGACATCGCCCGCACTACGGTGACCATGGCGGCCATTTCGTCGGCCGTGAGGCCAACCAGCTCACCCCAGAAACTTACGGTAAGTTTTACGGCTACATCCTGGACGAAATCGATGCGGGCGTCCCGTGGCGTTTCGTCTAGTATCCGGCGGATGCACGAACGCGCGATGCCTTCCAGCTCCGGCATTCGCTTCGGCCCAATCTGGCTGAGCGTCATGCGCCGCAAGGGCGTGTGGATCGGCTCGTTGGTGAAGAAGAACTGGTTGGCGAAGACATCGACCATGGCCGCGCCGACGAAACTCTCTCCCGCGTCCGCGCCGGCCTTCGCGCGCGCCGCAAGCACCCCCGACGGCACGTTTCCGAGTTCGGGGATCACCGCCATGGCGCGCAGATCCGCATGCCGGAAGACCACCAGCCGATTGTCGTCCGTTCTCAGAAAGCGCGGCGCGCCGCCGGCGAAGATGGTCTGGCACAAGCGGCGGAATTCGTTGCGACCGCCGCTGTAGCTGAATGAGGACAGGGGTCGCAGAGATTGAATGTTGAGTCTTTGCGGTTCTGTCGCCTCTGGGTTGGAAGTTTCTGTCGCGCCCATGTCCGTGCCCTTTGGGTATTTTGGCGTCCGGCGCACCGCAATGATCTCAAATTTGCCGGATTTGGGTAATATTTAACAGTCCGGAACCGAAATCTGGCAGTCGAGGTCGAGGTATGAACACCTATTTGTGGGTTCCGAGCCAATCTCACTTTGCTCGGGTCGGACAAAACAGTCCACGCGCCGACTTGGGATATCTGGCGACCTCTTCCCGCGAAGCCCAATCGGCGATAGGAACTCCGGCGTCCTTCAACCCGCACCGGCTTTTATCCGTCAGCATGACGGCGACACGCACCCGAAAGGAAGACCATGCCAAAGAAAGAAAAGGAAGACCAGGAGCCGCCCGAGCAGTTCCACAATCTGGCTGCGGAAATCCACGAAAGGGCGGCCCAATCGCATCGCGAGGCAGCCAAGCACCACGTCGACGGGGATCACGCCACCGCCATTCGCCATGCCGCCGAAGCCTATGGTTACTCGGCTTCCGCTAATGACGCCTCCAACCAGGCGCGAAAGAAAAGTCAGACCGCGACTTAGGCAATCTCTATAGAAGGGGCGCAATATTTATATCAATCAAGGCGTGTTTCTGACACGTAGATTTGAACGATATGAGTATTGTGACCTTTGTTTCTATTAGGGTCGGATCGGTTTCAATTTGACAAGCGTAAAGGCGGCCGAGCCGGGAAAATCCACCGTTAGAGTGCCAACACCAGACTTCAATACCAAAATGCCGCTCCCTCGGGAAAAGTCGATCCCAACTATGTTTTCGCCGAGATCTCTATATGTCATATTTTGTGTTGAGGCGGTCTTGCGTGGTTTTCCGGCACTGTCGACAGTATAAGATGAAATGGAAGTCTGTGTGAAATCAGTAACTATGCCGACTCCTTTCGGAAAAATCTGAATCCATTTGCTCCAAATTGATTCGGGACTTACTGTGCTGGCCGACACAGCGATGATTGCCGGCCCGAAAATAACTACACTCAGAATTGCAAGGCGCATTCACCCATCGGCTGTGATAGGGATATCTAGCACCGCTTCGGCGTGGCGTCTCGTTTACAATCCAAGTCCACTGTTGAAGCCTTCCGCTTTTTAGAGCGCCAAAACTAAAGCTGCTTAATTCTTATTGAGGGCCGCGGCCTTCCGATTGATCGCCGCCGCTTTCACCCCTTCCGCACAAACACCGTCCCCGCCGAGTACCCCACTCCGAACGAGCAGATCAGGCCCGTTTCCCCCACCGCGAAATTCGCGTTCGCCCGGTGTAAGGCAATGATCGAGCCGGCGGAGATGGTGTTGGCGAACTCGTCGACGATGATCGCGCTTTCTTCCGGTGTCGGATCGCGGCCGAGGACCCTGCGCGCGATCAGTTCGTTCATGTTCAGGTTGGCCTGGTGCAGCCAATGGCGCTTCAGCGTGGTCGGGTCGAGGCCGTTCCCACCCCATGCGCAATGTCATCTCCTGAGTCCCCCATACCGCGTGGTTGAAAACGCTTCACACGAGCGACTGGAAATTCCGCCGATGCCGGTTTCCAAGATGCGCGGATAAGGCTAAATTGCGAGACATGTGCTGGTTTTTAAGGGGTGTGGTTTTGGCTTCACTACTGGCAAGCAATCTACTGCAACCTCCCGTTGGAGCACCGACAGGACTTGTCCGTGCCCCACTGCTCCGCGCCAGCTGTCGCGAACCTCGCCGCATTATATCGATATCGCGCGAATCTTTCGCGCCGGGGACATAACGTAATCGATGACATCACCATGGATCCAAAGCTGCCCTTGAATGAAGGCGTCGTGCCCTTGACTCTCCTGCGAATTGTCTGGTTCCGGCGTGACGCGCGACCGGAGTTGAATGTCCGGGGACTTCCGGACGCGCACCCGTGAAGGAGCCGTCCGAAACGGAGCAGATGGCGCACGAGCCGCTACGAGCGATCGTGGATCACTACAACGCCATTATGAATTCCACCAACGAAGCCATTATCCGGAAGTCTATGGACGGCGTCATCACCGGCTGGAGTCGGGGCGCCGAATCCATCTTTGGCTACATGCGCAACGAGATGATCGGTCAAACCATCCAGCGTCTCTTGCCCGATGACCGGTTGGATGACGAATCGCGCGTCTTTGCGCGGATCAAGCAAGACGCCCCGGTCAAGAGGTAGTGGGCTATTTTGAAATTCGCTGAGCGCGGCCTAAAGCGAGCAGGCGCGGCTTAAAGCGGACGGGGACGGTTCGCGCAAGCCTGTCCGCTCAAGCATTTACAACCCCGTCTCTGCGTATTATAGCCATGGCTATGGCTGAGTCGAAATCCTCTCGTCGTCCGCGTGACGCGAACCAACTCGCTAAGTTCGTCGTCGACATAGCGACCGGCGAGGAGGATCGCGTTCGCACCGAGGACGGGCGAGATGCGGCGGCGGTTGCTCTAGGGCGCCTTGGTGGCCTTAAGGGTGGCCGCGCTCGCGCTGACTCCATGAGCCCTGAACGTCGCGTTGAGATCGCTCGCCGCGCCGCCGCTGCAAGATGGTCCAAAAATGACAGCTGAAATAGCGATAGCGAATAAGAGCGCTATTGCTCTTGCCGCCGACAGCAAGGTCACAATTGGGGGAAGTTCTACCGAGAAAACCTATGACACGGTAAATAAAGTTTTCACCCTATCTAAAATACACCCCGTGGGAATCATGATTTTCGGCAATGCCGAGTTT
>JANXTX010000016.1 GCA_025352165.1 Caulobacteraceae bacterium
GGCCACGCAGATCGCCACCGGTACGCCCGATGAGCTGAAGGCCAGCACGGGCAAGGCCGGAGCGACCATGGAGGACGCCTTCGCCGCGCTGATCGAGGCTGCCGACCGCAAGGAAGCCGCATGAGCGCGTCCTTCGATCCGCGCCGACTGCTGGCGATGATCCGCAAGGAAACCCTGCAGATTATCCGCGACCCGTCGACGATCGTCATCGCCTTCATCCTGCCGCTCATACTGCTGCTGCTGTTCGGCTATGCGATCAATCTGGATACCGCGCGCACCCGCATTGGCCTCTCCATCGCCGACGATGGCGAGGCCGCCCAGACCCTGGCGCGCGACTTCCAGTCGTCCCGCTGGTTCGAGGTGGTCGAGACCGGCGCGGTTGACAGCCTGAAGACCGACATGGTCGGAGGCCGGATCCGCGGTATCGTCGTCATTCCCGCGCGGTTCAGCCGTCTCGCGGCGAACGGCGGCGGCGACATTCAGGTGATCACCGACGGCTCGATGCCCAACAGCGCCAGCTTCATCGCCGCCTATGCCGAGGGCGTCCGCGCCACCTGGGCGGCGGCTCGCGCGGCGGGGCAGGGCATCGCCGCCGCGCCGCCGATCTCGGTCGATCAGCGCTTCTGGTTCAATCCCGAGCTGACCAGCCGCTTCTTTCTGGTGCCCGGCTCCATCGCCATCGTCATGACCATGATCGGCACCCTGCTCACCGCCCTGGTCATCGCCCGTGAGTGGGAGCGGGGCACCATGGAGGCGATCATGGCGACCTCGCTCGGCATGGGTGAGTTCGTCGCCACCAAGGTCGCGCCCTACTATCTGCTGGGCATGGCGGCGATGACGGTCTGCACGCTCGCCGGCATTTTCATCTTCGGCGTGCCATTCCGCGGCTCGCCGCTGGCCCTGTTCGCCATCGCCTCGGCCTTCCTGTTCTCGGCGCTGGGGCAGGGCCTGCTGATCTCGGCGGCGACCAAAAACCAGTTCATCGCCAGCCAGATCGCCCTGCTGACCGCCTTCCTGCCGTCGCTGCTGCTGTCGGGATTCATCTACGAGATATCCTCGACCCCGAACTGGGTGCAGTGGGTCACCGTGTTTGTGCCCGCGCGCTATCTGGTGCAGTCGCTACAGACAGTGTTCCTGGCGGGCGACAACTGGAGCCTGTTCTGGCCGAACATCGCGGTGATGGCCGGCTTCGGCGCGGTTTTCTTCTTCCTCACCATGCGGGCGACCCGCCGGAGGATCGCATGATCGGCGCCAGACTTCTGGGGCCCCGCCTGTGGGCGATGATCGTCAAGGAACTCTGGGCGGTGCTGCGTGATCCGCGCGGCCGGATCATCCTCATCGTTCCGCCGATTATCCAGCTGCTGCTGTTCAGCGCCGCCGCGACGCTGGAGGTCAAGAACGTCGACATCGGCGTCTACAACAGGGATGGCGCCGCCGCCTCGATCGAGTTCGTCAGCCAGCTCGCCGGCAGTCCCAATGTGCGACACATCGTCGTGCTGCGCTCGATGGACGCGGTCCGACATGCGATCGACAACCAGAAAGTGGTTGCCGCGCTGGTCTTCAATGACAGTTTCAGCCGCGACGTCAGCGCTCATCGGCCGGCGACGGTCGAGGCGATTCTCGACGGCAGGCGCTCCAACGCCGCGCAGATCGTTGGCGGCTATATCAACCAGATCGCCGCCAAAGTCGGGGCCGCCATCAATCCTGTTCCGTCCCCGGGCGGCAGCTCGGTCGTGCGGCATATGTTCAATCCAAACCTCGACTATCTGCTGTTCATCCTGCCGTCGCTGGTGGTCATCGTCGGCGGCATCTCCGCCCTGTCGGTCACCGCCCAGTCTGTGGCCCGAGAGCGCGAGCTGGGCTCGTTCGATCAATTGATGGTCTCGCCCCTGCGCGTGCATGAGATCCTCATCGGCAAGATGACCCCGCCGCTGCTGATCGGCGTCGTCAACGCCACCCTCTATCTGTTGATCATCACCCAGATCTTTCATGAGCCGCTGACCGGCTCGCTGGTGATGTTCTACCTCTCGCTGGTGATCTTCCTGATCGCGATCATCGGCATCGGCATGGTCGTCTCGTCGGTGGTGCAGACCCAGCAGCAGGCGTTCCTGGGCATGTTCCTGGTGACGGTGCCGATGTCGCTGCTGTCCGGCTTTACCGCGCCGATCGACAACATGCCGGGCTGGCTGCAGGTCATCGCCCAGGCCAATCCGCAAAACCATTTCACCGTGATCATGGAAGGCCTCTTCCTCAAGGGTACGAGCGATGCCGACGTGCTACGCAACTGCGGTCCGCTGGTGCTGATCGCCGCGGTGACCATGACCCTGGCCGCCCTGATGTTCCGGGCGCGCGTGGAGTAGACCGATGCGACGCCTCACCCTTCTCATGCTCACCTCGTGCGCCCTTGCCGGATGCACCGTCGGGCCCGACTACCACCGCCCGGACGTGGCCGGCGTGAAAGCGCCGTGGGTCGGCCCCATCGCGCCCGGCCAGGTCGACGATCACTGGTGGCGGACGCTGCGCGATCCGGCGCTGGACGCCCTGGTCGACGCCGCGGTCGCCCACAATCTCGATATCGCAGAGGCCGAAGCCAACCTGCGTCAGGCCCGCGCCAATCGCGAGGTTGCCGCCAGTGCGCTCGCGCCGCAGGTCACTGCCAGCGTCTCTGCTCAGAAAACCCAGGTCAGCGCCAACGGCGAACTGCCGGTAAATCGCCTGCCCGGCTTCTCGCGGGAATTCTCCCTGTTCGACGGCGGCTTCGACGCCTCCTGGGAACTGGACCTGTGGGGCGCCGTGCGCCGCTCGGTGCAGGAGGCGCGGGCGCGGGGCGATCAGTCCGCCGCCACGCTGGCCGACACCCGGCTGCGCGTGGTTGCCGAAGTGGTCCGCGCCTGGTCCGATCTGCGCGCCGCCCAAGCCCGGCTGGCCAGCGCCCGTGCCGATGTCGCGCTCCGCTCCGGGATTGTCGATCTGACCGGCCAGCGTCTCGCGGCGGGTGAGGCAACGCAAAGTGACACCGATACCGCGGCCCAGCGGCTGGCGGCCGCGCGGGCGGTCGTGCCTGGCCTTCAGTCGCAGGCGAGCGCGGCGGCCTATACCCTGGCCCTGCTAACCGGACGTCCACCCGAGGCGACCACCGACCTGCTCGCGGCCGAGGGACCGCTGCCGTCGACCCCGCCGATTGTGGCCGGCGCCATCCGCTCGGAGTTCCTCGAGCGCCGCCCCGACGTTCGCGCCGCCGAGTCCGACCTCGCCGCCCTCACCGCCGACGTCGGCGTGCAGACCGCCAACCTGTTCCCCCGCTTCGCCATCGCCGGCTCGGTCGGCCAGCAGTCACAGTCGGTGTCCGATCTGGCCCTGGCCGGCAGCACGCGCTTTTCCATTGGCCCCTCATTCAGCTGGCCGGTTTTCTCCGCGGGTAAAATCCGTGCCCAGATCCGCGCCGCCAAGGCCGGCGCCGACGCCTCCGCCGCCCGCTACGAACGGACCGTCCTCTCGGCGCTGTCCGACAGCGAGACGGCGATCAATCGCTATGCGGCCTCGCTCGACGCGCTCGGCCGCTATTCCGAGCAACACCAGGAAAGCCACCACCTCGCCGGCCTCGCCGAGGAACGCTTCCAGAAAGGCGAGGACGACAAGCTTGCCCTGCTAGAGGCCCAGTCAGCCGAACGCACCGCCGACCAGTCCGAAATCGCCGCCCAGGCCGACGCCATCAACGCCTACATCAGCCTCGAAAAATCCCTGGGCGGCGGCCTGAACTAATCTCCAAGCCCCTCCGACCTATACTCGTAACGCGGGCGTCCCGCCCATAGGCGCTAAGTTAAGAGGATTGGGAAGATTTCGGCTTGTAGCTTTCGCTTTCGGGGTGGCTCGCAGAGCGCCCTTGGCAGGCCATGATGACGGATGTGTTTGAGCTGTCGCTGTAGATCGCCCATGAGGGCCTG
>JANXTX010000021.1 GCA_025352165.1 Caulobacteraceae bacterium
AGAGCCGGCCCGGGGAATTTGGCCAGGGTGATAAGTAGCGTTTCTGCCTGACTGCGGCGATGATGCCGTTGAACAGGAGAGACGATGACGAGACGAACGAGACGGAACCACACGCCGGCCTTCAAGGCGAAGAGCCTGCCCCCGTGAAAACGGGGGTGGCGCTGGCGGCGATCAAGGGCAAGAAGACGCTGTCCGAGTTGGCGCAGCTTTTGATGTGCATCCGAACCAGATCATAGACTGGAAGGGTCGGCTGCTCGAAGGGGCGGCTGGTGTGTTTGGCGGCGACGCGTCGAGCGCTCCGGCGCCGGCGCCGACGGTGGATGTGAAGACACTGCACGCCAAGATCGGCGAGTTGACGCTGGAGAACGATTTTTTAGCCGGCGCGCTCACCAAGGCCGGCATATTGAGCGCAAAGCGATGATCGACCGTTCGCACGACCCGCCCCTGACGCGGCAGGCGAAGATTCTGAGGCTGAGCCGCGGCAGTCTGTATTACCGGCCCCGCCCGGTGTCGGCAGCGGACCGGGCGATCATGCGCCGGATCGACGAACTGCATCTGGACTACCCGTTCGCGGGCAGCCGGATGCCGCGGGACCTGCTGCGCGGCGAAGGGGTTCAGATCGGCCGTGCGCACGTGATCACGCTGATGCGGCGCATGGCGATCGAGGCGATCTACCGGCGGCCCAACACCTCCAAGGCGGCGCAAGGGCACAAGAGCTATCCGTATCTTCTCCGGGGCCTGCCGGTCGAGCGGCCCAATCAGGTCTGGGTGATGGACATTACCTACATCCCCGTGAGGCGCGGCTTCGTCTACCTGGCCGCCGTGGTCGACTGGTTCACCCGGCGAGTTCTCAGCTGGAGAGTGTCGATCACCCTGGAGGGGGAATTCTGCATCGAGGCGGTGAAGGAGGCCCTGGCCCGCCACGGCAAGCCGGACATCTTCAACACCGATCAGGGCAGCCAGTTCACTTCGCAACCCTTCACCGGCCCGTTGATCGACAACAACATCCTGATCAGCATGGACAGCAAGGGAGCTTGGCGCGACAACGTCTTCGTCGAGCGGCTCTGGCGCTCGGTCAAATACGAGGAGGTCTATCTGAGGGCATACGACACCGTCGCCGAGGCCAGAGACTCGCTGGGCCGGTATCTGGATTTCTAAAACGGCAAGCGACCCCACTAGAGCCTGGGAGCCCGCACCCCAGACCAAGCCTATTTCAACCACCTGCCCATGGCGCGAGCGCCATGATTCTTTCGCCGCCGATGTTGGCTCTTCACTCCGGTCGGCCTACGCCCTCCCTGCGTTCAGAGCCAACATCGGCGAAAACCAACCGGCAGAGATTCCACCTATCAAACGCCGATCCCTGTCCAGACAATCCCGGCCACCGCTCAAATACATCGCCTTCAACCTGATCCGACAAAGGCCGCTAAAGTTCTCGCTGCGCGCAACTCGAAAGGTCGCCGCATGGAACGACGACGTCCTCGTAAGCATAATCTCCAACTGATTAACTCGCCGGATTCCCCTGATCCACGCACGCACCCATCAACGCGACCGCCAGGCCAAGCCCAACACAAAATGGTGCGTCATCGTGGTGAGCCCCCCCCTTAATACAGAACGATTGTTGCGCGGCGCCGGCGCGATCTCATGCATCGATCCGTAACCCCAGCTATCTTGCGCTGGACAAACTGGTGTGCCGCCGCAGTGAATTCGACGGGTTGGACTTCCCCTGCGGATGGCAGATTGTGGTGACGCCAGGAGCGGTCGCTCACAGAGTCAAAATCACGGCGACGCGACACTAGTCGGCAGCGTCGCGCGTGCCCGGCGCATGCTGCATTGCCCGAAAAACCGCGGCAAGATTTCGCGAAACCGCCATCAACTTTTCCTCGTCGGCATCAATCACCTCAGCCAAAGCCGTATATATGGCCTTTCGAAAATTTCGATTTTCCAAATATATGTTAAACAAATATCCTAGCCGTCGTCTCGAATATATGGATTCTATATCCAACCCGTAGCGCTCGGCCAACACTCTATGCTTTTGTATGATCCTGGTTTGCGCCTGAACGACAACGTCCCCATCCACCCTACCTAGGCCGTGGTGATACCTGGCAAGACCAGTCGTCGCTTGGTGCGGAATGATTTGGCTTCCCGCTCCAAGAATATTCAACGCGATATCAACGTCTTCTGCCCAGTTTAATATAGGGTCAAATCCTCCTGCATTTTGATATACACTGGTAAGTCCAAATGTCGCCTGCAGCTGAAATGGACATTGACCATAGTTTTCACCGAGAACGTATTTAACGTCGAAAGGATCGGGCGGGACACTCCTGACAATCAGTTCGCGTCCCTCACGCTTTGAAGCGCGATCGAACGTAGAGATGATCACCGACCTTTGCGGATCTATGCCGCGATCGGGAAGCCCCTCAAAGAATGCAAGTTGTTCCTGCAGCTTGGACGGACTCCACAGGTCGTCCGCGTCCTGCCAAGCGATGACGCCATCTGAGGCTGCCGCAAGCAGATGGTTTCGAGCGGCCCCACGCCCCTCATTCTGAAGGCCCTCCAATATTCTGACCCGGGAATCGAAATCCCGCGCCTTTTTCAATATTTGCCCTGTCCAGTCGGTAGAACCATCATCATAAACTAGTATAGTAAAATCACAAAAGGTCTGCTTAAATATATTTTCGAGAGTTCTCTTGATTGTTCGCGCGCCATTGTAAACCGGGATGGCGACGTAGACCGGATAATTCATGCCCGCTCAGACTCACTCTTACCGCCCTCGTTACATTCTTAGGCAGGTTTGATGGGCCGGGCAAGATTGCGTGCCAATCGAGCTGCGACCGCGTTCGCCATAGCCATCAGGTCGCCACGCAATCCGCCAGCATTTTTGTCAGAGGCTTGACGCAGCAAAATTTGGCCGGACAATTCTGATAGGTCGGGGCGGCTCACCAGTCCCCACTCAGCTTGACCGTCCCGACAGGGGCGCCTATTAGGCGAACCGTCGCTTCTCGCGCCACACGGGAGTTTCCTTGAACGACGCACTCTCAGGTGTCACGCCAGATGTAAATCTGCCTCCTTGGGAACAGATTTACAACGAGCGTTTGGCAAAAATACGAGATCAAATTGCCAAGGAGCTCGACACCAGATTTTCGAGCAATCCGTTTCGCAACCTTCGCCGGCGCTTCGTTGTCGCGCACGCCCCTCGAGTAGGAAGCCACCTGTTGTGCGAAGGGCTACTTGCTCACGGCGCCGTGGTAGACGAATATTTCGAGGTTCCACTCATGCATGCCGCGTCGCGCAAACGTGGCTTCACAACCTTGCAACAATACTGCGAGTGGCGCCTTTCTCAGGTAGCCGTAAACGGGGTGTTCGGCGTGAGTGGCGGCGTGAAGGCTCTCGCCCCGCTTGCACTGGCCGGCGAGATACCAAAATTCGTAAGCGGATGGGGCTTCGTTCACCTGTCCCGGGACGACATTGTAGCGCGCGCGGTATCGGAGCTGATCGCCATGCAAACCGGGGCCTATAAGTCGTCAAGAACACCGATGAGACGCGTTACCGACGAGGACTACAATCCCGTCAGGCTCCGAAACCTTATCGATGCCGCGTTGACAGTGAATGCTGCCTGGGAAGGTGCTTTCAAGACCTATGGTGTCGAGCCCTACCGATTGACATACGAATCGCTTTGCACCGACACACCGACGCGGGTGGCCCAAGTTGCGGAACATCTCGGCCTGAGTGGCGCACCGGTTAAGGAAGCCCGGTTTCAGGCACCCAAGCTTACAAAACAAGCCACATCGATTAATGACCGCTGGGCCGAACGTTTCCGGGCAGAAAACGAAGCCTTCTGCCAGGAGAGACAATCCGGCGTATTTGTACCGCAGAGCGTTCAGGTCTTGCGAGGATGAAATGAGCTGGTCCGAACAAGACGACCCGCTCGCCGGGGACGCCGACCCCTCAGCAGGCTTGACTGACAATCAGAGGGTAGAAAAGTCGATCAAAATTCTTTCTGATATTGGCGACACGAACTTTACACGTAACCCTTTCACCCACCTAAAAACCAAGGTTCTGCTGGCCGCCTCCGCGCGCTCCGGCAGTAATCTCCTATGTGAACGGCTGCAGGATCATGGCGCGAGAATTGGCGAAGTGTTCAACCCGCGACGGATGCGTACCGTCTGCGAAGAGCAAGATTTCAGATCGATCGAACAATATTGCGAATATGCTGTAAGAACTCATGGCAAAACAGGTGTATTTGGGGTTAAGGGGTCCCTCACGATTCTGGCCCCGCTTTATCTGTCGGGTGAATTTCCGCACGGTGTATCATCGTGGAAATTCGTATACCTTCGGCGCGCGGATACAGTAAAGCAGGCAATATCACATTTAGTAGCCCAACTCTCCGGAACTTTTAGATCTGTCAAGGCAGGAAAGCCCGTGAGCGAAGACCAATATGACCAAGAAAAACTTGTTTCTCTCATCGCCGCCCACCAAAAATTGGATGCAAACTGGGCCAACACTTTTAACAACCTCGGCGTCGAGCCCTATCGGATTACGTATGAACTTCTAGCCGAGGACCCAACTCAGATCGCCTCGCAGGTGGCCGAGTACCTGGAATTGCCAGGGCAGCCGATTCCAAACAAGAAACCTCCAACCCTGGCGCTACAGAAGCAAGCCAACTCCCTCAACGCTGTGTGGGAAGCACGCTTGCGCGAAGAACGCCCTGACGTCTGCGCAACCATACCGCAGTCGTGATGTCCTGATCGGGCGCAGGTCGGCCAATTGCGCCGGCCTCTTCCAGCACCGGATTTGATCCATCGCCTCGTCGGAGTAGTGAGTGTCGGCATTCGAATTGATGGGACCGACAGTTGATGCGTTGCATATTGCACATCGGTTTGGAGAAGACAGGATCAACCAGCATCCAAGCCACGCTGGGGAAGAACCGCGACCTCCTGAAAGCCCATCAGGTTCTTTATCCCAAATCGCTCGGCGAGCGGAGTCATGTCAGACTCTATGCATTCGCATCCGAGGACGGAATGAACGAAATAAAAGTACAGTGTGGACTCGTAGCGCTAAGCGGAATCGGGGAGTTTCGGCGATCTCTGCAGGGGCAGTTAGAGCGTGAAATCTCCGCGACCGCCCCACACACAGTGATCATTTCGAACGAACATTGCTCATCTCGACTGATAAACATTTCCGAAATTTCCAGATTGAAGAAATTATTGGAGATATTATTTACAACAATTACTGTTGTCGTATATTTGCGAAGTCAAGGCGAATCGCTTAGAAGCGCTTACTCAACCCAGATAAAGACAGGATCTACGGAGAAATTTAAATACCCGAGCGCCGATTTGGTCGAAAGTCGCTATGACTATGATGCCCTATTGGATAGATGGGAAACCGTATTCGGGAAACAAAATATCGACGTCCGCATGTTCGATGTGGAGGACTTCATAGGCGGCGATGTCGTCACGGATTTCATAGAGCGGCTTGGACTTGGTTTTGCAACAGAGGCCATCGTGCGCGAGCCGAACAAGAACGTCGGCCTGAGTGCGTTTTCGACCGAATTCCTGCGGCTGCTGAACCGCCACGTTCCCTACACAATCGCCGGGCAAATGAATCCGCTTCGCGGAAATCTGCACGATCTCGTGGAACAGTTCAGCGACCCTGCGCCTTACGAAGGCGATGCTAAAATTATGGCAGCGCTTGATCTCGTCGTCAGCGATGGAAATGAGCGGGTGCGAAGGCGGTATTTTCCAGACCGCCCCGCGCCGCTGTTCACACCCCCGCGCTCTTCAGTCCCCACCGGCGAGGTAACCGAGGTTGTCCCGGAGGCGGCAATCCAACTGATCGCCAGGCTATGGGAGGCAAAGCAACAGCAGGTTCTGCAGCTTCGTCAGAGACTTGAGCGCCCTCAGGCAACAAGAGGCGGCGGCCCGACGGTCCAAGCCGGCCGCCGAACTCCCATTCGAGATTTGTGAACGAGCGGCAATAGACCTGTCGTCTTGATCTTGCCGCTCCCTTTCCGGCGTTTTAGTTGCGGGCTTGATCGACCAGTTTGTTTTTCGCAATCCACGGCATCATTGCCCGCAGACGCGCACCTACGTCTTCGATTTCATGCTCAGCAGACCTGCGCCGCGTCGCCTTGAAGCTGGGCTGTCCCGCCGCGCACTCAAGCATCCAGTCCCGTACGAACCGACCTGACTGGATATCGTCCAAAATCCGTTTCATCTCAACCTTGGTTTCAGGCGTGACCACCCGCGGCCCTGAGACGTACTCACCATACTCGGCCGTGTTGGATATCGAATAATTCATGTTCGCTATGCCGCCCTCATAGATGAGATCGACGATCAGCTTCACTTCATGAAGGCACTCAAAATAGGCCATCTCCGGGGCATAGCCGGCCTCAACGAGCGTTTCGAAACCGGCCCGGATCAACTCGACAAGACCACCACAGAGCACAGCCTGCTCGCCGAACAGGTCCGTCTCGCATTCCTCGCGGAAAGTGGTCTCGATAACCCCGGAACGACCTCCTCCGATTGCGGAAGCGTAGGCAAGGCCCAGATCAAGCGCATTGCCGGTCGCGTTTTGAGCCACGGCAATCAGACAGGGAACGCCGCCACCACGTTGATATTCACTTCGCACCGTATGCCCGGGCCCCTTTGGCGCCACCATCAGTACATCAAGCGACGGACGTGCCTCGATCAGGTTGAAATGTATATTCAGCCCGTGGGCAAAGAGCAGTGCCGCACCGTCGCGGATGTTCGGCTCAATTTCATTCACATAAATCCCGCGCTGAAGTTCGTCCGGCGCAAGCAGCATAATCAAGTCCGCCCAGGCAGCGGCCTCGGCAACAGTCATCACCGAGAGTCCCTCGGCCTGGGCCTTTTTCGCGGTGGCGGACCCTGGACGAAGCGCTACGGCAACATTTTCTGCGCCTGAATCCCGCAGATTGAGGGCGTGAGCGTGTCCCTGCGACCCATAGCCCACGATGGCGATGTTTTTGTCGAGCAGGCGGGCGATGTCAGCGTCGCGGTCATAGTAGACGCGCATGATTTTGTCTCCGAAGGCGTCGAGTTAGGCGTGGTCGAGCACAGGCAAACCGAGTGAAGGCCGCTATCGATAGATTTTTTTCCGGCGCGTCAAGGCGAAGCGGTAGGCTCCATCGAAAGCAGGCTCACCCTATATAAATCCGATGCAACCCACACCCACGGAAATCATCGACTTCTGGCGCGAAGCGGGGCGGAAAGCCTGGTTCTCAAAGAACGCCGGGTTCGACGCTTCGATCCGCCGACATTTCGAAGAAATACACCACAAGGCAGCGCGAAGCGAGATGAGCGAATGGTCGGCAACACCGGAAGGTTCACTTGCACTTCTGCTTTTGCTGGATCAAGTTCCACGGAACATCTGGCGTGGATCGGCGCATGCCTTCGCGACCGATCCGTTGGCGCGTATCATCGCCCGTAGCGCAATCGCCTCCAGACATGATCAACTGATCCCTTTCGATCTGAGGACATTTTTCTATCTGCCGCTCGAACACTCCGAGGATCTCGCGGACCAGCGGGAGTGTCTGTCCCTTGCGCAAAAGCTGGAGAATGATGGGGGCGAAACCGCGAGGTGGGCGCGGATGCATCATGACCTTATTGCGCGGTTCGGTCGGTTTCCCCATCGGAATAAGTGTCTGGGTCGCGAGACCACCGACGAAGAACGGATTTTTCTTGAGAATGGCGGCTTCCAAGGCTGAATTCAGCGATATGCACCGAAAACCGTCGGACCCGACTTCCTAGGGAGCAGCAAAGCATTAACCTAGGCAATTCAGATCGAGGAGTGTTCATGGAATTTCGAAGCCTGTTGGCACGATCAATCGGCCTGCTAACGATCGCTAGCATGTCATCCCCGACAATCGCCGGGGATCATTCTTTCACCCTATCACAGGCACTGTCCTACCCTTTCGAAAGCGAACTGACCGCCGCAACCAACGCACCAGGGATCGCCTGGGTGCGAAATCTGCGGGGCGCACGCAATGTCTGGGTCGCGATTGGTCCAGACTTTACCCCGCGACAGCTTACTTCGAATTCCGTCGATGACGGCCAAGAGCTGACGCAACCAACGTTTTCGCCAGATGGAAGGAACCTGGTCTTCGTCAAGGGCGGCGATCACGACGCCAATTGGCCTGCAAAGGGCGATCTCCCACCCAATCCGGGCTCGTCCCCTACCGCCCCCGAAGTGGCAATCTGGTCAGCCCTTCCCAATGGCGGTAGCGTAACCAGAATCACCGAGGGCGACGCCCCAGCGCTCTCGGCGAACGGTATCCTTGCGTATGTGAAGGATCATCAGGTTTGGACAGCGGCGCTGGATGGCAAAGGCAAGCCTGAGCGTCTGTTCTTCGATCGCGGCAGCGATTCGACGCTGACGTGGTCACCGGACGGTTCCGCGCTGGCGTTCGTATCGGATCGCGGTGGACATGCTTTCATCGGCATCTTTCGGAGCAAGAGCGAGCCAATTGCATGGATGGCTCCATCGACGAATTCTGATTCATCACCCTGCTGGTCCCCGGATGGTCGACGCATAGCCTTTATCCGCGAGCAGGGCGACGGCGGCCCGCCGGAACCATGGTTGAAGGACGTTCCGCTGCCGTTTTCGATCTGGACTGCCGATGCCGCCACGGGCGCGGGCCAGCGCATTTGGCGCAGTCCGGATACTCTCGTGGGCTCTCGTCCAGAGGTTGCCGGTTTCAATGGCTTGTTCTGGGGGGCCGGTGACCGTCTGGTGTTCCTGGCCGAGCTCGACGGCTGGGAACACATTTACAGTGTGTCCATTGCCGGAGGGGCGCCGCTGTTGCTCACTCCGGGGACATTCATGGTCGAAGATGTAACCATCACCCCGGATCACGCTCGGGTCGTCTACAGCGCCAACTCGGGCACGACATCCGGCGACACGGAGCGCCGCCATCTGTTCGTTACCCCTGTCGACCGTTCGGCCCCAACGATACTCACTGAGGGCGCTTCCCTGGAATGGCGCCCGGTGGTCGGCGGACAAAACGTCGCGTTCATAGGCGCCACGGCGACAGCGCCGCCGCGCGTCGGCATGGTATCGCTCGATGGCGGCAAAAGGCGCCTGCTCAATGACGGCGGTCCGCCTCCCGAATTCCCGTCCAACGATTTCCTGACGCCAAAGGCAGTGAGCTTTACGGCTCCCGACGGTGTGCTCATTCACGGCCAGCTCTTTCAGAGCGCCAACCACGCGAAACCCGAGCCCGGCGTGATCTTTCTGCACGGCGGGCCGCCCCGGCAAATGATGCTGGGCTGGCATTACATGGACTACTACAGCAATGCCTACGCGATGAATCAGTATCTTGCGGCCCACGGATTTGCGGTGCTAACCGTCAACTACCGGCTTGGAATTGGTTATGGACGTGTGTTCCAGCATCCCGCAAAAGCGGGTGCGCAGGGTGCTTCAGAATACCAGGACGTACTGGCGGGCGCACATTTCTTGCAGGCCACCAGCGGCGTGGACCCGACTCGGATTGGGGTTTGGGGAGGGTCCTACGGAGGCTACCTGACCGGTCTGGCGTTGGCGAGAAATTCGGAAACGTTCAAGGCCGGCGTCGATCTCCATGGCGTCCACGACTGGTCTCAGGACGTTACCAAGTACACGCCCGCCCCATATCTGCGTTTCGAACAGGGCGACCGTGCCGAGGGAATGGAAACTGCATTCAAATCCTCGCCGGACGCCGATGTGGCTACCTGGCGCTCACCGGTGCTGCTGATCCAGGGTGACGATGATCGCAATGTCGACTTCGCCCAGACAGTCGACCTGGCGCGCCGCCTCGAGGCGCAGGGCGTTAGGTTCGAGGAACTGGTGCTGCCGGACGAGATTCACGGTTTCCTACGCTATCACTCGTGGCTGAGCGCGGACGCCGCCACCGCCGAGTTCCTGGCTCGCGAACTAAAGGCTGACGAAAACTGATGACGGCAAACACGGCGATTCGGAGATAGCATGACGGCCGCAATGAACGCACATGCAGAAATTACCGCGGCAGGCTACGGCGAGCGCCAGTACCTCGATCTGCTGACCGATATCATCGACAATGGAACTCGTCGCGGCGACCGTACGGGAACTGGCACGCTTAGTGTCTTCGGTCGCCAGATGCGATTTGACCTCGCGGACGGATTTCCCCTGCTCACCACCAAACGGCTTCACATCAGATCAATCGTTGTCGAGTTGATCTGGTTCCTTAGGGGCCTGACCAATGTGCACTGGTTGCAGGAACGTGGCTGCACCATCTGGGATGAATGGGCGGCAGAGGATGGGGAATTGGGACCCGTCTATGGCAAGCAATGGCGATCGTGGGCGGCGCCCGACGGCAGGACGATCGATCAACTTGCCGAGGTCGTTCGCTCGATAAAGCAGAATCCGGAAAGCCGGCGCCATATCGTAACGGCTTGGAACCCCGCCGATGTCGACGACATGGCTCTACCCCCTTGTCACTGTCTCTTTCAGTTCTACGTGGCGGATGGCCGACTTTCCTGCCAGCTGTACCAAAGATCCGCCGATGTGTTTCTGGGCGTGCCATTCAACATTGCCAGCTACGCACTGTTGACGCACATGATCGCGCAAGTCACCAACCTTGGGCCCGGGGAATTCGTGCATACGCTCGGCGACGCGCATCTTTACCTCAATCACATCGAACAAGCGCAACGCCAACTGACACGCGCGCGCCATCCATTCCCGTCCTTGAAGTTGCTCCCTCGGAACGACCTGTTCCAGTTCGAACCCGAGGACGTCGTTATCGAAGGCTACAAGGCTCATCCGAGCATACGCGCGCCTATCGCGGTCTGATGCCGTGACCGTCCATCTCACTTTGGGACCGGTCGCGCGTGCGGAAAACGGCGTCATCGGTAGAGCGGGCGCCCTGCCCTGGCGGTTGAAGTCCGATCTGCGAAAGTTCCGTGAACTAACACTGGGCAAACCCGTGATCATGGGTCGCGCCACCTGGGAGTCCTTGCCCAACCGCCCACTACCGGGACGAACGAACATTGTGCTGTCTCGAGACGGCCGGTTTGCGCCGAAAGGCGCTGTTGCCTGTGAAAACTTCTCGGAAGCCGTCCAGATCGGCCGCGAGCAGGCGGAGGACGACAATGTGGATGAAGTCTGCGTCATAGGCGGTGCGGCACTATTCGAAATGGCAATGCCGCGCGCACAACGAATCTACCTTACGGACGTCGCTGCGCGCCCCGACGGCGATGTCTTTTTCCCGGTACTCGACGAGTCGGTGTGGCGGGAAACCCATCGGGAGTCTTACTCGGCAAGCCCCGATGACGAATACCCGTTCGTCTTTCGCGTTCTGGTGCGGCGAGGCTAACCGCTCGCGTCGACGCCCGCCTAAACGAGGGCAACCAGATCTGATCGATCGAAATCCTTCAACTCATCAACCCTTTGCTGATGAATCTTCACAGTCCATTCTGGATCTGTAATGAGAGCCCGGCCGACCGCGACGAGGTCGAACTCCTCGCGTTCCAGGCGTCGGACAAGCTCGTCCAGCGACGCGGGCTTTGATGGTTCTCCGGCGAACGCACCAAAGAAATCGCCACTCAGCCCGACCGAACCAACTGTGATTGTCGGCACGCCCATCAACTTCTTGGCCCAGCCGGCAAAGTTTAGATCCGATCCGTCGAACTCAGGTTCCCAGAACCTGCGTTGGGAACAATGGAATATGTCGGCGCCAGCATCAAGCAACGGGCGAAGCCACGCTTCCATTGCATCTGGCGTATGGGCAAGCTTCACTGTGAAATCCTGCTGCTTCCATTGCGAGAGCCTGATGATGACAGGAAAGTCCGGGCCCACTTCCGCCCTTACGCTCTTGAGAATTTCAGCAGCGAATCGCGCCCTGCCATTCACATCCGGACCGCCAAACGCGTCCTCGCGAACATTGGTTCCATCCCAGAAAAACTGATCGATAAGGTACCCATGCGCCCCGTGCAGTTCGACAGCGTCGAAGCCAATCTGCTTCGCATCACCGGCTGCGCGACCGAAGGCAGCGATGGTGTCCGCGACCTCCTCATCACTCATTGGTTCGCCAAGCCGGTGCCCCGGACCGGAAAGTCCAGAGGGGCTGTCGTAGGGTCCAGGCGGTGTCCAGTCGCCTTGCGCCTTGACGGCGCCGACATGCCAAAGCTGAGGCGCGATAAGGCCGCCCACGGCGTGCACCGCATCAACGACCTGTTTCCACCCCTGAAGCTCCTTCTCGCCATAAAAGCGCGGGATATTTGGGTCGTTCAGGGATGCCGGACGCGAAACGCCGGTGCCCTCGGTTATGATTAGACCGACCTCGGCAGCCGCGCGCCGGGCATAGTAGGCCGCGACATCCTCGGTTGGCGTCCCTCCAGGAGAAAACGAACGCGTCATGGGGGCCATCACCACACGATTGGGCAGATGGAGCGACTTGAAGCTGAACGGCTGGAAAAGGACATCTGTAGACATGGCCGTTGCGACCCCTCAATGAAGAATGACAAGTGTGAATTACCCCCAGCCGACGCCCCCCTCGCACGAGAAAATCTAATTGTGGCACTTGATCACCTGAACCCAAATACCATTGAACCTGACGCTGCCATTCACTCGCGGTTCAGGTTCCCTATGTAACAAGAATGCTACAGTAATTCGACTTTCAATCATTGGCGCTGAGACTCACATGCGAAACTCAACCAAACTATCCACGGCGGCGGCCGCGCTTGTCGGTTCGTGCGCTCTAGTAACCTCGCCAGCGCTTGCGCAGCATTCTGGTGGCGGGCACGGTGGTGGCGGCCACGCTGGACCCGTTGGTCACACCGGCGGGGTCGCGCCCACTGGCGATCGCCATGGCGGCCCTGGCGGATGGCATGGTGGCCAAGGCGGCTGGCACGGCGGCACAGGCGGCTGGCATGGTGGCTGGCACGGCGGCTGGGGTGGATGGCATGGCGGCTGGCGCGGCGGCTGGCGCGGCGCGGGTTGGGGCTGGGGTTGGGGCCCTGGCTGGTGGGCTTGGCCGTGGTACTGGGGCCCGAGCGTAGTCGTTGATGAACCTGTCTATGACTACGAGCCGGTTCCGGGATACGGAGCGCCTCCACCTCCCGCAGGCGGCCCTCCGCCGCAGGATAGCGAGCAAGGTCCGCCGCCGCCGACGGGACAGAACTTCAACTGCACCGCATGGCGCTGGGACGCGACAGCTAACAAATATGTTCAGGTGCCAGCGGCCTGCAGCTAGTGTCTATTCCGATAAATTAGAGATGGTATTTTTGATTTGGCTGCCGCGCACCTCGCGCTTGCGCCAGATGAAGGGGTGGGCGGTTTCATGCCATGCCTCACAGAATTCGTCGATGGCCTTGGCGAGCTCGTCGGT
>JANXTX010000024.1 GCA_025352165.1 Caulobacteraceae bacterium
AAACGGGAGGAGTTCGGGAGCACAACAGGCAAGCCATTGTAACAGAGTGGCTTGTTCACCTGATGGGAGCCGTGTGAGGCGAGAGTTTCACGCACGGTTCTGAGAGCGGCCGGTGGCGAAACTCCGCCGGCCGACTCACCACATATCTCGCCGTCAAATATCGCCGCCCCAAGACTAGTGACCGAGATATGTGTTGTGTCCCCTTATCTTCTTCCCTTTATCGTCCCGATCAGTCCGGCTTGCGGAAACGGAACACGAACTGGTCGGTGTGACCGCGGATGGTGGGATCGAATACGATCGCGGTATGCGGGTCGGCGGAATTGCGCAGCACGTCGATCTGGCCGTCGAACACGAAACCGGCCGTCTCGATTTCCGTCCGGGCCGCCGCCGGATCAATGCGGTGCAGCTTGTCGGCGGTCTCGACGACCGGCGCCCCCGCCGCCGCGGCATGATCGATAACCAGCAGTTCGCCGCCGGGTTTGAGAATCGACAGCCACAGTGTGTCGAGCGCGGGGACGTCGACGTGGACGGCGGTGAGGTGCATGTCGTGATAATTCTGCGACGTCCAGATCATATCCAGCGGCGGCAGCGCGCCCATCGCCTGCGGCGTGATCCGGATCACGCTCACATTGCCATAGGCGGAGTCGGCGGCGATGGCGTCCGCCGCCGGCTCGGCGAACTTCGACGTCGGGTCGGGCGTCGCGGCATAGACATGTCCGGTCGGCCCGACCGCCTTGCTGAGTATCCGCGTGAAGTAACCCCCACCCGGCAGGATCTCCAATATCGTATCGCCCGGCTTGACCCCGGCGAAGGCCAGCATATCCGCGGGTTTGCGCGCCTCGTCCCGGGCGGTATCGTCCGCCGGGCGATGGCTGTCGGCGACGGCGGCGGAAATCGCTGAGGGCGCGACGGTCCGCGCCCACGCGCCGCCTGCCACGAGGGTTGCCACGGCGACCGTGGCCGCGATGAAATAACGTGCCATGCTGGTTGTTCTCCCTGAAATTTGGGGCGAACATCGACCCAGCCTGACCGATCGTCAAGCCGTACGCTCGGCCGCCATGAAGCCTGCGGTAACTCAGCTATAGAGCCACCTGCATCCCCATTTCGACCACCTGATCGGAAGGTATGTTGAAAAAGTCGCACGGATTGGCCGAGTTCCGCGCGAGTGAAATAAAGAGGCGGTCTTGCAGGTGGCTCAAACCATCAGCATGGCTCGACACGATCGATCTGCGGCTCATGAAGTAAGATGTCTGGCCGGGTTCAAACAGGTGGCCGGCTTGCGCAAGGTTTGCGAGCGCGTGTGGTACATCCGGATGCTCCATATAGCCGAATGTGAGGCCAACCCGCACGAACCCGTCGCACAAAACCTCAAAGGTGGGCGCCACGCGCGAGCGTGCGTAGGGCTCACTGGCGGTGGTCACCGTGACGATGGCGTTACATTCGTGGAGAACGCCATTGTGCTTGAGGTTATGCAGCAGGGCGATCGGCGCAAGACCGGGATCGGGGCTGAGAAAAACGGCCGTGCCGGATACGCGTTGCCGGGGACGCCGCCGAAGCGAGGCGAGGAAATCCAACAGGGGGATGCGATTTCTGTGCTCGTTTTCCGAGAGCACCGACCGGCCATGGACCCATGTGGCGATTATTGCGGCCACAGCCGCGCCCATTGCCAATGATACCCAGGCTCCCGAAATCAGCTTAAGGGAATTTGATACGAAAAATGTCGCATCGACCAGCAGGAGCGGAACGACGATGAGGAGCGTCCGCCAGAGCGGCCATTTCCAAAGCCGCCGAGTGACGACAGCGGCCAGCGCGGTGTCCACCGCCATCGTACCGGTGACGGCGAGGCCATAGGCGTTGGCCATATTGCCCGAATTCTTGAATATGCCCACCAGCAGGATAACCCCGGTCATCAGCAGAAAATTGATCGTCGGCAGATAGATCTGTCCGGCCTGGGTTTCCGATGTCCGGCGAAGGTTCAGTCGCGGAAGGAGGCCGAGTTGCATGGCCTGACTGGACAGCGAGTAGGCTCCGGTGATGACCGCCTGACTGGCGATGATCGTAGCCATGGTGGCCAGAATGACCAGGGGTGCGCGGGCGAATGCAGGCGCCATGGTGAAGAACCAATCCTGATTCGCGATACCCGTCTGGCCGGTCCTGCCAATGTAGGCCAGCGCCGCCGCACCCTGGCCGAGGTAGTTCAGCGCAAGCGCTGGAAAGACAAAGGCGGCCCAGGCCAGCCGGATCGGTCCACGACCAAAATGGCCCATGTCGGCGTAGAGAGCCTCCGCGCCCGTGATGGTCAGGGAGACGGATCCAAGCACGAAGAGACCGACCATTCCGTGGCCCACGAGAAACGAGACGCCGCGGCTTGGATCCAGCGCCAGGAGTACCCGCGGGCTCTCGGGAATATGAGCCACTCCCAACAATGCGAGGACCAGGAACCACGCCAGACAGATAGGTCCGAACAGCGCCGCGACCGCGGCGGTGCCGCGCGCCTGGACCAGGAAGAGCGCCACGAGGATCGCCAGACTTATCGCTATCACCGCCGACTCGGTCACGTCGCCCGCGAGCGCCGGAATTGTCCTTAGACCTTCGACCGCCGATAGGACGGACATCGCCGGAGTGATCATTGCGTCGCCGTAGAAGAGACCGGCGCCGCATACACCAAGCGCAAGCACGGCGAACGTGCGCCGGCCTTCGGCGCGTTGCGCGAGCGCCATCAGCGACAGCATGCCACCTTCACCGCGGTTGTCGGCGCGCATGAGGAAGATGGCGTATTTGACGGTCACGACAATCGTAAGCGCCCAAAGCATCAGTGAAATGATGCCAAGGACGTCAGCCTCGCCAACAACGCCCCGCGACGCCTGACCGATCGCGACCTTGAAGGCATAGAGAGGGCTCGTACCGATGTCGCCGAACACAACCCCCAAGGCGCCGATGGTAAGCCCGCCAAAAAGCTTGAGCGGCGGCCGTCCCGCGCTTGACTGCGTGTTCAGGCGATCCTCCCTCTGGTGCCGGCGCCATTCATCGACGACCCGCCACCGATCTCCGGTTTGGTCAGTATTCAGCGACTCCACGGGAGAATACCAACGCAGGAAGCAGCCCGGTCGATATCTCCTGAAGGTCCGGGAGCGTCATGCGGCGATCACCCTCAAAGGGAAAGCATGTGATCCTTATAATGGCGGCATAAAGCCCCCTGGGGCGCCGCGTATACAGAATCCTGGAGCGCTCGCCGGCGGCAAAGTAAGAATTTCGATGAATTTTGTGTGAATTTCAGCGCAGTGATATCAATTGATGAATTGGAGCCCGCGCTGACAGCGCACTCCAATATCACGTCGCCGTAATTCAGTATCGCCTCGTTGGCGGCTGCGAGCAGGTCTTTTACTGATACCGGCGTCACGGTGCTCCCATATTGACAGCGCCCGGTAAGAGCGCCTGACATGCCAAGCAGAGCACATCGCAACGCGTCGGGCGAGAGGCTAGTTCAAGCGTGTGGAGGGCGAAAGCCGGCAGGCGGGGAGGGGCGGTGATTTGAGGACGCCGCTCCCGTAAATACCTCGCGATCCGTCTCTTCGCCAAACTGTCGCGGAACCAGCGTATATCCGGACGCGGAACAACAGAGGCTGGCGCCATGACACCTTCCGACACACACCTCGATCTTGATCTCAGTCGACGCCGGCTTCTCGCAGCGGCGGGGCTGGGCGGTGGCGTGGCGGCGGCGTCATTGCTGGGCAAGGGGTCCGCGCGCGCGGCGGAGCCTTTGCCGGCCGCGCGCAATCCGGTCATGACGCCGCCCGTCGCGGGTCTCCATCTACAGTTCGGCGCCGACGCCTCTTCGCGGATGGTGGTCTCGTGGCATAGCCTGCAACTGGTCGATCACCCCCGGGTCCTGCTCGGGCGCATGGACGGCAGGCTGGAACAGGTAATCAAGGCGCGCGAAGTCGCCTATACCGACGCCAAGAGCGGCCAGATCGTGCATGCCTGGCATGCCGACATCGAGCGCCTGCGGCCTGACACCGCCTATCTCTATGCGGCGCTTCACGATGGCGCCCAGCCGGTGTTCGCGACCTTTCGCACCGCTCCGCGCGGGCGGGCGCCGCTGACCTTCACCACCTTCGGCGACCAGGGCACGCCGACCATGGGGCGGCTCTTTACCCCGCCGCCCGGCGTGACTCTCGCCAATCCCCCCTACGTCAACGACAATCTCGGCTCGCCGGCGGCCGCTCACACGACGATGGGCGTCGAGCGCATCCAGCCCCTGTTTCACCTGTTCAACGGCGATCTCTGCTACGCCAATCTCGCCCAGGACCGCGTGCGCACCTGGTGGGATTTCTGGGAAAACAACAGCCGTAGCGCCCGCCAGCGCCCCTGGATGCCCTCGCCCGGCAATCACGAGAATGAGCTGGGCAACGGGCCGATCGGCTACCAAGCCTATCAGACCTATTTCCGGGTGCCGGAAGCCGCCGGCCAGACGGATCTGACGCGCGGGCTCTGGTATGCCTTCACCGCCGGCTCGGTGCGCGTGATCAGCATCGCCAATGATGACGTCGTCTATCAGGACGGCGGCAACAGCTATGTCCGCGGCTATTCCGGCGGCGCCCAGAAGCGGTGGCTGGAGCAGGAACTGGCGGCGACCCGCGCAAACCGCGACATCGACTGGATCGTCGTCTGCATGCACCAGGTCGCCATCTCGACCGCCGAGGCCAACGGCGCGGACCTCGGCATCCGCGAGGAATGGTTGCCGCTGTTCGACAAATTCGGCGTCGATCTGGTCGTCTGCGGGCATGAGCACCACTACGAACGATCGCACCCGATCCGCGGGCATGAGACCAACGCTACGCTGACGCCGCTGCCCATGTCTACGGCCACCGACACCATCGATACGACCGGCGGCACGGTGCACATGGTCGTGGGCGGAGGCGGAACTTCCTCGCCGTCGAACACGCGGTTCTATACGCCGCCCCACTGTCGGGTGATCACCGCGGTCGGCCCGCCCGGCTCGACCGGCCGGCGACCGCCCATCTATGTCAATGAGCCGGCCCCCTGGTCCGCGGTCCGCAATGAAGCCCACGCCTATGGCTTCGCCGCCTTCACGGTCGACCCGGGCTCCCATCCCGGCGCCGTGACCACGATGAAGGTCACCTATTACGACGTGCTGGGTCCCGACGGCCAGATCGCCCCCTTCGAGAGCTTCACCCTGAAAAGGCCGAGGCGGGACTAACGCGGCCAGCGCCCATTTGCCACCCGCGCTTTGAAAGAAATCAGAATAGGCGCCTGGGTTGCGGTGCGCAGGCCACCTTATTCAATTGGCCGTCAGTACTTTTTGACTTGGCGAATCCTCTTGGTGGCCCACCGGTTCGCAACCGAAAAGAGTCCTGGCGAGAGGCCAAGAAGTACAAACACCAGGTAGTCCTTGGCCGACACTATGAACGCGCCGTCCACTGTGGGTATCAGATCCATGCGGTCCTTGATCATGACCCCATGGTAGGCGAGCGCGCGTACATGCGCCAGCCTGGGCCGTCATTCGCAAGGTCGTCTCACTGTCGGTGAGGCGGTAGGTCGCGACTGTCGGAAGGCGGGCGACATCCCTTTGGCAATGGATGTTTAGGCTCTCGGACGCCAGCCCTCCCGCCAGGCCGATCCAGCGCGCCGGGCCGACATCCGAAACCCTAAACAGGAGCAGGCTTCGGCACCGCTCCAGGAATTTGCCGATAAAAACCATAACTTCATCCGGCGAGGAGGCCCCCAACCTGGGGCAAACTGCGAATCCGCCCCTGGAGGGTCGTGCGAATTGAAAACACGATACATGTGGCTCGAGCACTGGCGTTGATCAGATTTTCGGTCTTTTCCATTGATCTTAAAGCGTGGCGCTCTTGGAGACCTGCTCCTTGCCTGGAAGCCACCTTGTCTGTTGATGAAGGGGGGCTTGCCTGGAAGGTTTTCGCCAGCAGTCTGCTCTTGTGGCGTTATGGTCACGGGACACATGGTGGCTGGAATAATGCAACCAAGAAGGGACCGCCATGGGGAGCCTAACAGGCAAGTGCATTGCAATCAGTGGCGGAGCGCGAGGAATGGGGGCGGCGGAGGCGCGCCTGTTCGTCGCCGAGGGCGCGGCGGTAGTGATTGGCGATGTGCTCGTCGAGGAAGGCCAGAGCTTGGCGCTCAAGCTCGGAAGCGCCGCCCGGTTCACGCCGCTCGATGTCAGCAGCGAAGGATCTTGGAAGGCGTTTTTCGAAGGGGTCGACGCCGCGTTCGGTCGGCTCGACGGGCTGGTGAACAATGCCGGCATCCTGACGCCGGGCAATCTGGCCGACCTCACCGTCGAACAGATTACCCGGGCCTTTGAGATCAACCAGTTGGGGCCGATGCTGGGCATGAAGCATGCCCTGCCGTTGATGCGGCGGAGCGGCGGCGGTTCGATCGTCAATCTGTCGTCCAGCGTCGCAGTCCGGCCGTTCGCCGGCATCGGCGCCTACGCCGCCACCAAATGGGCGATCAGAGGACTGACACGGGTCGCCGCGCTGGAGTTCGTTGGAGACAACATCCGGGTGAACGCGGTGCTGCCCGGCTACATCCGCACGCCGATGACCGAGGCGTTCGGGGAAGACATGCATGAGGTGGGCGTCTCCCTCACCCCGACCAAGCGCGCCGGGACGCCGCACGAGGTCGCGCAGCTCGTGCGCTTTCTGCTCTCGGAGGAGAGCGCGTACATTTCCGGGGCCGACTACGCGATCGACGGCGCCTCGACCGCCTGAGCGGTCCACAGGCCACCGTCAGGGTTCGAAGCGATGGGAAACATGACCAGCACAGAGATTCCGGCGCACGTTCCCGCACATCTCGTCCGGGATTTCGACTTCGTCGACATGCGCGGCGAGACCGACGTCTACGCCCACTTCAGCAGGCTGCATGACGGGCCAGAGATCATCTGGTCGCCGCATCACGGCGGGCATTGGATTGCGACGCGGTTCGAGGACATGGACCATATCCTCGGCACGCCCCGCACCTATTCGAGCCGGCACCAGACCGTGCCGCCGATGCCGATCACCCTGACCCTGATTGAGTGGGACGGCGACCTGCACGCGGAGGCGCGCACCATCCTGGCGCCCTACTTCAGTCCCAAGGTGATTGGCGACCTCGAGGCGGTCGCGCGCGATCTGACGATTTCCCTGATCGACGGGTTCATCGCCGACGGCGAGTGCGAATTCGTACGGGATTTCGCGCAGAAGATGCCGATCATCATCATCATGAATTTGACCGGCCTGCCGAGCGAGGACACCCCCTATCTCCTCGGCATCGCCGAAGCGATCGTCCGCTCCGTCGATCCGGCGGTGCAGGGCGCCGCGTTCGGTGACGTCATGAACTTTTTCGCGAAGACGATCATCCCCGCGCTCCGGGCCAAACCGGGCGACGACATGCTAAGCGCGATCATGGGCGCCAAGATCGACGGCGGCCGTGACTTCACCGAAGACGAGATCATCAGCTTTGGCACAGTGCTGGTGGCCGCCGGGCTCGATACGGTCGCGTCGATGCTGGGCTATATGACGCGGTTCCTCGCCGAGAATCCGGCCCACCGACAGGAACTGATCGATGATCCGGGCCTGATCAACGAAGCCGTGGAAGAACTGATCCGCCGCTTTCATCTAGCTAACATCGCCCGGGTCGTGGCCCATGACGTCGACTACAAGGGGGTGGCGTTCAAGGAAGGTGACTACATCCTGATCCCGACCGCCGCGGCGGGAATCGATCCCAACCGATACCCAGATCCGTTCAAGGTCGACTTCCATCGCCGCGAAAAACGGCCGCTGGTGTTCGGCCGCGGCGTGCATCAATGCATCGGCGCGGTTCTCGCGAGGACGGAGTTGCGCGTCTTCTTGCGCGAATGGCTGAAGCGAATACCGCAGTTCCAGATCAAGGCGGGCGAGACGCCGGTCACCGCGCCGGGCAAGGCGAACTGCGTGCGGTATCTGCCCCTGACGTGGGGCGTCGGCTAAGGCGTCGGCGAGGCATCGAACGTCCGATCTGTCCGCTGCGCCTCAGGCGTGTCGTCGGAGCGCCGCGATCAGTTCCGGCCAGATGTCTTCGCCAGGGGCGCCGATGACGGCGTTGGCGCTGGTGACGCCGATGCTGCCGACGGCCCAGTCGCCTGTGTCGGGATATTCGCGAAACCAGTCGAACACCAGGCGGCGAAAGGTCATCCGCCACAGTCCGCCTCGCCGTTCGAAGCGATCATGGTAACGGCCGCCGAAGACGCTGTCGAACAGGCCGCCGTCCTCACGCCGTACGCGATGGTGGGCGTGCAGATAAGACTCGCAGAGCGCGGTATCGCCATCGAGCGCGATCGTCACGTTGGCAAGGAGATGGGCCGTGTTGCCGACGCCACCGGCCTCGAACCAGCCAGTAAAGAGTTCGGCGAATTCGTAGGCGGCGCCCTTGAACATGCCGTATTCCACCTGCGCGTCCGGCCAGTAGACCTGTTTCAAGAGCGACGGATCACGCCGGTCGATGGCGCGGCAGTAGACGTGCAGCCGGTCCCGTATCGCCTCGCGCGCTTCCATGGCGGCGAGCCTGGCCAGCAGATCGGGTTCAGCCATGCCTGTTTCTCCCTCCGATGTCGGACCATTCGGTCCCGACGGCACCCTGGATTGTTCGGCCCAAACGGGCAATCGCACCGCCATCGCATGACACCTTGAGACAAGCTCGCCATCACAGTGGGTCATGGAGCGGCCCAAGGTTCCCCCGCAGTATGAGCCTGCCCACGTCGCCTAAAGAGCGGGGCTCAGATTCGGGGAGGCAACCGTTCCGCCATGATCAAATTTCGAGCTGCAAGGTGCATGGGCCGCGCGACGCTGTTGGCGTCGACGGCGATCCTTTTCGCCACGGGAGCGACGACGAGCGTCCTGGCGGCGGACGCCGATGCGGCTCCGGCCGCGGCCACTCTGACCGAAATCGTCGTCACCGCCCGCCGCCACGAGGAAAACCTCGAACGCGTGCCGGCCGCGATCACGGCCCTGGACGCGAGCGAACTGCGCAACAAGTCCGTGAACACCGAATCGGACCTGCAGCGCGCCGTTCCGGGCCTGACCGTCCGGGCCTCTCTGACGCAGAACCAGCTCAACTATTCGATACGGGGGCAGACAGTCGATCAGTTCTCCGATTCGAACCCTGGCGTTCTGGGCTATTTCAACGAGGTCGAGACCGACACCCTCAGCCCCTCGACCTTCTACGACCTCTCGTCGGTGCAGGTCCTGAAAGGCCCGCAGGGCACGCTGTTCGGGCGGAACACGACCGGCGGCGCGGTGCTGTTCACCAGCAATACGCCAAAGGACACCTTCAGCGGGGACTTCACGGCGCGCTTCGGCAACTATGACGACAAGGAATTCCAGGGCGACCTGAATGTTCCCATCATCCCCGGCAAGGTGCTGTTGCGGGTCGCCGCCAGCGTGGTCGAGAAGGACGGCTACGTCACCGACGTCTTCCACAATATCCGCCTGGGCGATACCGATACAAAATCCGGGCGCGTCACGCTGCTGCTGAAGTCGACAGAGAACTTCCAGAACCAGACGACGTTCCAGTACACCCTGACCGGCGGAACCAACCTCGGCGGTCCGGTGTATTCGGTCCCCGGCTGCACGACCGGCGCCCAGGCGTCATGCTTCTACAATCCCGCGGTGCCGTTCTGGTCGGATTTCCTGAAGGCGCATCCCGGCGCCTATCCGGGAGGCCTCACCGCGTTCCTTCAGCTGCAACAACAGCGCGGCCCCTATGTGGCTGATTTCAACAGCCCGTCGAACCACGCCGGGATCAATCCGATCCTGACGAACATGACGAGCTACAAGATCAATGCCGACCTGGAGGTGAAGAATATCTTCGGCTACAGCTTGGCGACCAGCAGCGACCAGACCGATGTGGACGGATCGCCGTTCCCGATCTTCACCTATGGCAGCGAGACGGTTGCGGACAACGAAGTCACCCACAACCTGAATTACTCGGACGAACTTCAGCTTCAGGGAAAGGCGCTCGATAAGAACCTAGTCTACATCCTCGGGGCCTACTACAGCTACGAAAAGAAATCTTTCTATGACCCTGAAGGATTCTTCTACCTGACGCCGGATGTGCCGGCGATGCCCCTGAACGTTCTCGACAATACCGGTATCAACAAGAGCGAGGCGGTGTTCTTCCAGGGCACCTACGACCTCGCCTCGATGACGAAGATCGAGGGCCTGCGGCTGACGGGCGGGTTCCGGTACACGTTCGAACAGCTTCGTTCACAGCAGAACGCCCGGTCGGTGTTTGCAGGCGCGCCCGACCAGACGGTCGATTTCAGCGACCCGAGCTGGATCGTCGGCCTCGACTATCAGATACGGCCGGACCTGCTTCTCTATGTGACTCAGCGTGGAAGCTGGCGGAGCGGCGGCTTCAACGGCAACGCGCCGCCCAGGGCCGGCACCTCCGCGGTCGGCGGGACCGAATTCCTGCCCGAGACCACCGAAGACGTGGAAGTCGGCGCGAAGTTCGAGGGGCGGCTGGGCGCCATGCCGTTCCGCCTCAATGTCGACGCTTACAACCAGTGGATCCACGACATCCAACGGGTGTTCTTCTTCCAGATCCCGTTGGTCGGGCCGACGGCGATCACCAACAACGTTCCGCAGGCGGAAGTGTCGGGGTTCGAGGCCGATACGGAGCTGCGCGCGACCCCGTGGTTGACCATCGGCGGCAACGTCTCGTTCCAGAACGCGAGGTTCACGCAGAATCGGGTGGCGCTGTTCGGCCAGGTCGTGAACTTCGGGCCCTATGCCGACGCGCCGAAATGGAACGGATCGGGGTTTGTGGAACTGAAGGCGCCGATTCCGACGCAGATGGGCGAGATGACGCTTCGCGGCGACGTTTATGGCCGGTCGAAGTTCTTCTTCTCCAATCTAAATAATTCGGCGACGCCCGGGACCGATCTTCCGGCCTACACGCTGGTCAATTTCCGCCTCAACTGGTCCAACATCGGCGGGTCGCACTACGGGGTGGCGTTCTTCGTCAACAACGCCTTCGACCACGTCTATTATCTGGGCGGCTTGGCGGTCGGCAACGTGCTCGGCATAAACACCGCGATACCGGGCTCACCACGGACTTATGGGGTGGAGCTGCGGGCGAGCTTCTGAGGCGCGCTGGCGATCGGACGCTGAATGACCAAGACCGTCGTCTCGCTCGAGGACAAGTTTCGGCAGGACGGCGGCCGCGTCTTCATGTCCGCCATCCAGGCGCTGGTGCGCCTGCCGCTCGACCAGGCCAGGCGGGATCGGGCGCTCGGCCGTCGCACGAGCGGCTTCATATCGGGCTATCGTGGTTCCCCGCTTGGCGGTTACGACGCGGCGCTGTGGAGCGCCAAGGATCTTCTCGCGGCTCATGACATCCGGTTCCTGCCGGGACTCAACGAGGAATTGGCCGCGTCGAGCGTGCGCGGCGCGCAGGAACTCGACTGGTTCGGAAAATCCCAGTTCGAAGGCGTGTTCTGCCTCTGGTACGGCAAGGGCGTCGGCGTCGACCGGGGCATGGAGGCGCTGAAACTCGGCAACCTCGAGGGCGCGGCGGCGAACGGCGGCGTGCTGGTGCTGGCGGGCGACGACCACGGCGGCAAATCCTCCGCAAGCGCCCATCAGTCCGATCATGCCCTGATCGCCGCGATGATCCCCATCCTGTATCCGGCCAGTCCCGGCGAGATCATCGAATTCGGCCTGATCGGTTGGGAGATGTCGCGTTTCAGCGGGGCCTATGTCGGCCTCAAATGCGTCACCGACACGCTCGACTTTTCATCGTCGGTGCTGCTGCCGGATCGGAACGCCCCGTTCGTACATCCGGACATCGATCCGCCGATGGGGGGATTGAGCCTTCGCCAGGGTCGCGGCCCGCTCGTGCAGGAAGATCTGCTGATCAACCGCCGCCTGCCGGCCGCGCAGGCGTTCGCGCGCGCCAATGGCCTGGACCGGGTGGTCCTGGATTCGCCGCGGCGAACGCTGTCGATCGTGGCGGCAGGAAAGGCCTATCTCGATGTCCGTCAGGCGCTGGAGGATCTCGGGCTGGGTCCCGAGCGCTGCGCCGAAATCGGCATTCGGCTGTACAAGGTCGGCCTCGTCTGGCCGCTTGAGCCCGTCGGTCTCAAGGCCTTCGCCGAAGGGTCCGGCGAACTGCTGGTGGTCGAGGAGAAGCGGCCGGTCATCGAGGATCAGATCGCCGCCATCCTGTTCTCGCAGCCGGCCGACCGGCGACCGGTCCTGTCCGGCAAGCGAGACCCACAGGGCGGCGTACTGCTCTCGGCCGTCGGGGAATTGCGACCGACGGCGGTGCGCGAGGCGATCGTCCGACGGCTGAACGCGCTGGGCCTCGCCGACGTGGCGCTGCTGGCCCGCGCCAGCCGCTACGATCAGGTCGCCGAGCGGTGGACGAAGCTGGAGATATCGTCCGTCATCCGGCCGCCGTACTTCTGTTCAGGCTGTCCACACAGCACAGGGACCCGGTTGCCCGAAGGCAGCCAGGCGATCGGCGCGGTCGGTTGCCATGGGCTGGCCGCCTATATGCCCGAGCGCCGCACGATGATGCCGATGCCGATGGGCGGCGACGGCATGCCCTGGGTCTCGGCCGGTCCGCTGGTCGATGCGCCGCACATCTTCCAGAATGTCGGCGACGGCACCTATGCCCATTCCGGCATCCTCTCGATTCGCGCCGCAGTGGCGGCGGGCGCGCGGATGACATTCAAGATCCTGTATAACGACGCCGTCGCCATGACCGGCGGGCAGCCGGTCGAGGGCGCGCCGACCCCTGGCGACATCGTGCGGCAACTGCTGGCCGAACGGGTCTCGCCCGTCGTCATCGTCACAGACCAGCCGGAAGACTTCGCTGGTCCCGCGCGGCCACCCAAGGGCGTGCGGGTATTCCACCGCGACCAGCTCGATGCGGTGCAGCGCGATCTGCGCGAGACGCGCGGCGTTTCCGGCCTCGTCTATGTGCAGACCTGCGCGGCGGAAAAGCGCCGCCGCCGCAAACGTGGAGAGTATCCCGACCCCGACCGCCGGATGTTCATCAACACTGAGGTCTGCGAGGGCTGCGGCGACTGTTCGGTGCAAAGCAGCTGCCTCAGCATCCAACCGGTCGAAACCGAACTCGGCCGCAAGCGGGTCATCGACCAGTCCAGCTGCAACAAGGACTTCAGCTGCCTGAAGGGTTTCTGCCCCTCATTCGTCACCGTGGAAGGCGCACGCATCGCCAGGCCGGCGCGGGAGGAGACGGGAAGGCTGGAGGCCCTGTGCCACGACCTGCCGCCACCGGCGGTCGCCGGAGACGCAGTCGTCTACAGCGTCCTGATCACCGGCATCGGCGGCACGGGCGTGCTGACGATCGGGGCCGTGCTGGGCATGGCGGCGCATCTGGAGGGCAAGGGCTGCACCGTCCTGGACCAGACCGGCATGGCGCAGAAGGGCGGGGCCGTCACCAGTCACCTGCGGGTCGGTCCATCGCAAGACGCCCTGTTCAGCGCCAGGCTCGACCTGGCGGCGGTCGACCTGATCCTGGGCTGCGACATGGTGGTCGCGGCAGGCGGCGAGGTGTTGAGGACGATCAGACCGGGTCAGACTCGGGCGGTGCTGAATTCGGAAGTCGCACCGACGGGGGCGTTCCAGGTCGACCGCGATTTCGATGTCGGCGCGGATCGCCTGCGGACCATCATCGGCGCCGCACTCGGCGACAGCGAGCGGATGCACCTGTTGAACGCGACCGGGCTCGCCAAGGACCTGACCGGCGACGCCATCGCCACCAATTTCCTGATGGTCGGCTATGCGCTGCAGCTCGGCCTGCTGCCGGTTTCGCTGGCGGCGCTTGAAGAGGCCATTCGGCTGAACCGGACCAATGTCGAGGGCAACCTGCGGACTCTGGCCCTGGGCCGGTTGGCGGCGCATCGGCCGGAGGCATTCGCCGATCGCGGCGTTGGAACCGGGCTTCGAGAAGCGCCCGCGACGCTCGAGGAAATCGTTTCGCGACGGACCGACCTGCTGACGGCGTACCAGACCGGGGCCTATGCGGCGCGCTATTCGGCGTTCATGGCCGAGATCGGGCGGTCGGTCGGGGCGGAGGCCTTCATGCGCGCAGTGGCCGAAACCCTGGCGCGGTTGATGGCCTACAAGGACGAATACGAGGTCGCCCGCCTGTACACGGACGGCGCCTTCATGGCCTCGCTGGCGTGCCAGTTCGATGGCGATGTGCGGCTGAGCTTCCATCTGGCCCCGCCGCTCTTCGCCGGAACCGACGCCAAGACCGGCAGGCCGCGCAAGATCCGCTTCGGGCGTTGGGCCATGGGACTGTTCGGTGTCCTGGCGAAGATGAAGGGGCTGCGCGGAACGGCCCTGGACCCGTTCGGCTATACCCACGAGCGGCGCACCGAGCGGTCGCTGATCGATGAATACCAGGCGCTGATCCGGGACCTCGCAGGGCGGGTCACGCCGGACAATCTGGCGGCGGCGGTGGCGCTGGCCAGAGCGGCGGGCGACGTTCGCGGATTTGGACCGGTGAAAGCGAAAAGCGTGCAGGCCTACCGCGCGCGGCTGCCCGGACTGATGAAAGCGTTCGAGGGCGCCGGGGTCTACTAAGCGACCCTCCGTCCAACAGGAGAGATTAGAGATGCAGACCGAGTTCGAGTGTCTGGAATTCACCGTCGACGGACCGATCGCGCACATCCGCTTCAAGCGGCCCGATCTGCTCAATCGCTTTGACGAGGCGCTTCACGAAGAGTTTCCGCGGGTTTTGCGGCCGTTGGCGGGGGCGCGGGACATCGCCGCCCTGGTGCTTTCGGCGGAGGGCAAGGCGTTTTCCGCCGGCGGCGACCTGGAGATGATGCTGCGGGCCAATGCATCGGCGGACATGCGCGAGCGGCTGCGTGACGAGGCCCTGGCCATTGTCGAGAACCTGCTGGCGCTGCCGTTCCCGGTGATCGCCGCCGTACAGGGCGCGGCCATCGGCCTCGGCGCCACGATCATCACCTGTTGCGACATCGTCGTGGCCTGGCGCCAGGCCAGGATCGCCGACCCGCATGTCGTCCTGGGCCTGGTAGCGGGAGACGGCGGCGTGCTGGGCTGGACGCAATCGGTCGGGGCGCTGCGCGCCAAGCGCTATCTGCTGACCGGAGACCGCATCACAGCAGAGCAGGCCTATGCGATGGGACTGGTCAGCGATCTGGTGGAGACGCCCGAAGAGGCGCTGACGGTCGCCAGCGAGATCGCCGGCCGGATCGCGGCCCTGCCACGAGGCGGCGTGCGCGGCACCAAGCGCGCCTTCTCACGCCTGGCGCGGCAGACCTATGGCGCGGCGTTCGAGCTGTCGCTTGCCTATGAGATGGAGACGCTGGGCGGCGCCGAGGTGCTGGCCACGGTCACGGCCGCGCGTGGGACATGACCGGATCGATGCAGCGCAGGTCAAGGATTGCTGCGCGGCGGGTGATTTACCTGGTCGCGATCGCCACACAGTGTGAACTTCGCCCGGTTTGGGAATTGGCTTTTCAGGGAAGAGACCATGGCTGACGATCGCGCGCTCGACGTCGATCAACTGCGGTACGCGCAGCCGCACGAACCCATCGGCTATGAACCGTTTCGTCAGAGCTATGTCCTGCCGGCGTGGAAGGATTCGCGCGGGCTGTACCGCAAGCGGCCGCCGCGCGATCTCGGCACGGCGCGCCAGACTGACAAGACCGTCTACTGGTCCAGCGAGGTGATGGAACGTGAGTGGGAGCGCGTGTGGTCGAAGGTGTGGCTGATGGTCGGCCATCTCAACGACATCCCCAAGCCCGACAGCTTCATGAAAGTCGACCGGGGACCTGAGTCGGTCCTGGTCGTGCGTGGTGCGGGCGACAGCGTGCGGGCGATGTACAATGTCTGCCAGCACCGCGCGGCGCGGCTGGTGACCCGCGATTTCGGGACCGCCAAGGGGTTCGTCTGCCCGTTCCACAAGTGGGAATATTCCAGCAGCGGCGAGCTGACCAAGATCACTGACCGGGAAACGTTCCGCGAGGAAGCCCTGTGCCACGACCTGAACCTGCCGCAGGTCAAGGCCGCGGTCTGGCGCGGCTGGGTGTTCATCAATTTCGACGACGCTGCCGCGCCGCTGGAGAGCTTTCTGGGCGAGGACTACATCGAACTGACCAAGGCCTACGACTTCGAAAACGTCGTGCGCATCCGCGATGTCAGCCAGGTCTGGCCCGCCAACTGGAAAACGGCGCACGAGGCATTCATCGAGGGCTATCACGTGCAGGGGACCCACCCGCAGCTGATCCCGGCGGTGGACGCCTATCACGCACAGACCGATCTGTTCGAGAACGGCCACGCGCTCAGCGTCTATCAGTTCATGAGCCCCGCGCCACAGTTCATCGCCTCCCTGCCCGACGAACTGGCCGAGGAGCACAAGATCTTCCTGCGCGAGGCCGGCATTCCCGAAGCGGAGTGGCCGACCCATTGGCGCGACGTGCCCAAGGCGATTATCGCGGCCAAGAAGAAGAAGACCGGCTACGTGATCGACTACGACAAGTTCACCGAGGGACAGCTGGTCGACGACTGGGGCTTCGGCCTGTTCCCGACCACGGAAAGCTTCCTGCACCCGGAGGGGTTCTTCGTGCAGAACTGGCTGCCACACCCGACCGAACCGGAAAAATGCATCTATCAGGTCCAGGTCTATGCGGTGCCCGGGATCGGCGAGTTGCCGTCGTTCATGGCGGTGGAGGGCGCCGACCTCAGCGGCAAGACGATATTGTCTCGGACCTATCTCGACGACGACGACCTGGACAACCTCGGCCCGGTGATCAAACAGGACAAGGCCCTGGTGCCGCGTGTTCGCGAAGGGCTGCATTCGAAGGGTTTCCGCGGCGCCGTCTACAGCGAGCAGGAAATCCGCATCCGGCATTTCTTCGAGGAATACTACAAATACATGCGCGACTGACGGCGGGCGGCGGGATAGGCAGAACGCGGCCGGCGCCGGCGGCCCGGCGAGTTCGGCCGCGATCTTATGCGGCGCCGGGGCGTCAACGGGTGTATGATCGACGGTGAAGCGAGTTGGTCACAAGGCTCGCCCATAGGGTTGGAACAGCGGATCGATGCACACGGTTTACACCTATAACGGCGCCGATATCGGTGAATTCCGGCGCACCTATGCGGAGGTCGTGCGCCAGGAATACTATGACGGCGAACTGGAGCTGGATGCCTCCGACCGCTTCGACGTCACCGTGCAGAAGGCCCTGGCGCATCCGATTTCCCTGGTCAGCGTGGTCACCCGTACGGGCATTGCCTTTCGCCGGGGATGGGGGCACATCCGGGCGAACCCCACCGGCGTGCGGGTGCTGTGGTTCGTGCGGCAAGGCTCGCTGGCGATCGTCCGTTCACAGAACGTCTGCACCGCCCGGGCCGGTCAATGCGTCATCCTCAATTCCAGCACACCCTTCTATGCGCGCGCATCGGTGGAGGCGGGCGGCGTGTTTGATGCCGTGCAGGCGATCGTACCAGCGCACCTGTTCCTTTCCCACCTGCCCGCCGCCACTGAATTCAACGCGGCGTTCGGCATCGACGCGACGGACAGGCATGTGATCACCAAGCTGCTGGATGTGCTTTTCGGTGAAGGTGAGCTACTTAGCCGCAAGGCTGCCGAACCACTAGTCGCGGCATTTCTTGAAACCGTTGCAGACAACATCAGCAATCTTGCGGAGAGCCCGATCAAGCGGCAGGCCGTGACAGACAAGAGGCTACTGGATATCGAGGACTACATATTCAAGAACCTGACCAATCCGGACCTGAACTACGACGAGGTGGCCCGAAACTGCGGCATCTCACCCCGCTATCTATGCTATATCCTGAAGGCGAACGATACGTCGTTTTCGCAACTCCTGTGGACGCATCGCCTGGAGAAGGCGCACGAGTGGCTGGTCTCGCCCACCATGCGCGACTACCCCATCCACGAAATCGCCTTCATGGCCGGCTTCAAGAGCGCCGCACATTTCAGCCGCATGTTCAAGTCCAGGTACGGATGCCCGCCGAAGGAACACAGGGAGCTGAACGGCGGCGGGGCGGAGCTAGTGTCTATTCCGATAAATTAGAGATGGTATTTTTGATTTGGCTGCCGCGCACCTCGCGCTTGCGCCAGATGAAGGGGTGGGCGGTTTCATGCCATGCCTCACAGAATTCGTCGATGGCCTTGGCGAGCTCGTCGGT
>JANXTX010000030.1 GCA_025352165.1 Caulobacteraceae bacterium
GCCTGTGGAGCAACAGCGTCTGGTTTCCGCTACGAAAAATCTGCGCTGTAGCCGGGTGGAGTGTGCCGTCTCCAGAGAGTGCGGTCACCGTCACACCCGGTTCGTATCGAGGATTGATCGATATCAGCGGGTCAGGCCAGAAGCGGCCACTGCGATAAAGCGCGTTGACGCTGGCAGCGATATCCGGAGCCTTGATCAGGCTGAACGAGCGGGCGAACTGCGCGTAGTCGCCCATAAGCGCACTATCGAGGTCGAAGATATCCAACGGGTAACCCCCAGAGAGCCATCACCATAGGGCGGTTCTCGACTTTTCAGCAACTTCCAAAGTTGGGGCGACTTGTGGCCAATCTTGTGCGATGACTTATCAGATCGCGTGTCTCAACGCCCGGGACGAGGGGCTCCTCTTGCTCACTCCGCCCCTTCAAACACCTTTTCCATAATCAACGGCCCGGCGTCATAATCACTGAACCGCAGCCACCGCGGTTCGATCCGCCAATAGACCAGTCCCTCCCACGCTAGCCGTTCCCGGCCATCCGGCCAGGCTGCGTAATAGGCCTCGCGCCAGACCGCGCCCGCCGGATCGGTCGTCGATACCGCCGACGCCATCCCCTCGAACTGCAGCGTCCGCTCCCCCGGCCCGCTGAATGTCACCGCCGTGCGTGGATCGGCCAGCAGATTGGCGTGCTTGCGGCTGGCGTCGACGGTGTCGAAGGTGATGCTGAAATCATCGGCTATGCCGACTCCGACCAGCGCTCCCTGCGGCCGGCCCAGGGCGTCCACTGTCGACACCACCGCCAGCTTGTGGCCGCGCATATAGGCGAGCAGATCGGCGTCGCTGATGCCGGGGGATGTCATGGCGGCCCTTTCTGCACGCGCTCATTCTGACGATACGCGCCTCAAGCAATCCTCGCACGCAATCAGTGCGCGTTGCCAAGGTGGTGATGCGTTTGGTGATCCGCGCGTGCGCCGGCCCGCAATGGGCGCCGGCGGCGCAATCGGACCAGGGTCGTCCCTGACCTGTCTGCGCGCGACGTCCTGAGGGGCGCCGGTGGTCGATCTGGGTCGAAGGATTAACTCTGCTTGCGGGCGCCTTTGCGCGCCGGGATAGAGGTCAGGGGTACTGTCGCGCGGTGTGCAGGACACGTAGAACGTCAACAAAGAGTACGCCCACCTGATAGACGATCAGATAATTCGGCCTGACAACGGCTTCTCTGGCGCCAGGTACGAGGCACGGGCCGCTGTTTTCTCCGCTAGCCTGGCGTCGACCTGGGCCATGGCCTCATCGTGGGGGATGCGGGGTCTGGCGCTTGTCATCGCCTCGCGTACCTTGGCGCGGAACCACGCGTCGTAATGCCTTGCCTGATCGTCGGTCTCGAATTCCGAGACCAGGGGGTCCAGTCTGACGGTCATTGCATCCCTCGGGAAGCCGATTGGAGTGAGACTATGACACGCGTGGGCCGCGACTCATAGCCTGACGGCGGCGCGCTGGTGAACAGCGTCAATACCGGCGGCGTCATGGGCAACCCGCGTAAGCCCCAATCAATAACAGCTCCCGCCGGTTAGGACCCGAGCCGACGGCGGCCGGTCGGGGGCGAGACGCCCCCGGTCCAAAGGCGCCGGCGGGTCGATCGGACCAGGGTCGTCCCGGCCCTGCCTGCACCCACCCATTGACAAATTGCAATATTATTACAATATGCAATTCTCATGTCCCCCCGAGGAACCCCCATGTCCGCTCTGGAAAACCCCAGGTACGAAGCCTTTGCCCAGTCTCGCGCGCGCGGCGCCTTTCTCGAGGATGCCTACGAGGACGCCGGCTACACGGCGCACAACGGCCACTCCAGCCGGGTCGCCAACCGGGTGGAGGTGCGCGAGCGTATCTCCGAGTTGCATTCCGAGCAGGCCAGGGCGGAGGAGGCCAGTCCCCGCGCGATCATCGAGGCTCTTGTCCGCATGGCGCGCGCCGCGGAAACCAGCACCAGTCCCGCCGGAGCCAAGGAGGCGCGGATCAATCTGCTGGAGGCCCTGCGCCTGCAGCGCGAGATCTCCGATATGCGCCGGCGCGACAGGGAAAATCTAATGATTTACACGGGTTATGCCTCGGGGATGCCGTATGAGGACCGCCCCTCGCGCGCCAAAAAGCCGCCCGTCGCCTGCCCTCCGACCGCCATCGAACCGCCATCCGACCGCCCGGCGACCGCCATCCAGCCGCCCTCCGACAGCCCACTGGCCGCCGTCGAACCGCCCGCCGGCCGGCAGCCTACCGCCGTCCCCGCTTGCTGAACCGCGCGGCTGAATAGAACAAGGATGCGTGACTCCTCATAGCGTTTTTGCTATATGGCATGGATGTGGATCGTTGAAACTCTCAATGAGACCGTGGACGCCGAGTTGCGCGCCCTTCCTGCGGACATCCAGGCGCGGTTCCGGAGGATTGTGGATTTGATCCAGAACCAAGGTTTGGAGCGGGTCAAGGAACCGCACGTTAAACACCTGGAAGACCGCCTATGGGAGATGCGGATGTCCGGTCGGGACGGCATTGCCAGAGCGATCTATGTCACGGCGACGGGGCGCCGTGTCGTGGTCGTGCGTGCGTTTGCCAAAAAGACCCAGAGGACGCCGGCCCGGGAATTGGAGATGGCCCGCAAACGGGCGGAGGAGCTTTATTTATGACCACCGTTGACGCCCTGCACGCGGAATGGATGCGGAACCCGGAGTATGTCGCCGCCTATGACGCCCTCGAAGGCGAATTCGCCCTCGCCGCGGCGATGATCGAAGCGCGCGCCAAGGCCGGACTGACGCAGGAACAGTTGGCCCAGCGAATGAACACCACGCAGACGGTCGTCGCGCGGTTGGAAAGCGGACGGTCGAAACCGTCCACGCGCACGCTCGAACGATTTGCGCGGGCGACCGGGGCGCGTCTGAAAATCAGCTTCGAATTCAGTGGGCTGCAGGCCAAAGCCTGAAGACGCCGGCAGCCTACCGCCGTCCCCGCTTGCTGAACCGCGCGGCCTTCTCGGCCCGCACCTCGGCCTTTACGCGCGTCACCGCCTCGCGATCCACCGCTTCGCCGGCCGGTGTCAGCGCCTCGTTGGCGAATTCCAGGTCGAGCATCTTCAGTCGCTTGATCTCGTCGCGCATTCGGGCCGCTTCTTCGAACTCGAGGTTGCTGGCGGCTTCGCGCATGCGGTTTTCCAGGTCGCGTAGCGTGGCCTGGAAATTCGAGCCCAGGAACGGCCTGGAGTCCTCCGCCACCCCGACATCGACATTGACCCGGTCGCCGCGCTCGTACGGACTGGCCAGCAGGTCCTTGATCTGGCTCTTGATGCTCTCCGGCGTAATGCCCTGCTCGAGGTTCCAGGCGTGCTGCTTCTCGCGCCGACGGGTGGTCTCGGCCATCGCCCGCTCCATCGAGCCGGTCATGTTGTCGGCGTACAGGATCACCCGGCCGTCGATGTTGCGCGCCGCGCGGCCGATCGTCTGGATCAGGCTGGTCTCCGAGCGCAGGAACCCCTCCTTGTCGGCGTCGAGGATCGCCACCAGCCCGCACTCTGGAATGTCCAGTCCCTCGCGCAGCAAATTGATGCCGACCAGCACGTCGAACGCGCCCAGCCGCAGGTCGCGGATGATCTCGATGCGCTCCAGCGTGTCGATGTCGCTGTGCATATAGCGAACCCGCAGGCCCTGCTCGTGCATGTATTCGCGCAGGTCCTCGGCCATCTTCTTGGTCAGCACGGTGACCAGCGCGCGGTATCCGCGCTTGGCGAATTCCCGGCACTCGGCGATCACGTCGTCGACCTGGCTGAAGCCGTCCTTCGAAACCGGGCGCACCTCGACCGGCGGGTCGATCAGCCCGGTGGGCCGGATCACCTGCTCGGTGAACACCCCGCCGGTCTTCTCCAGTTCCCATTTGCCGGGTGTGGCGGAGACGAACACGCTGTCGGGACGCATCGCCTCCCATTCCTCGAATTTCAGCGGCCGGTTATCGAGGCAGGACGGCAGGCGGAAGCCGTACTCGGAGAGGGTGAATTTGCGGTTGTAGTCGCCGCGATACATCGCGCCCAGCTGCGGCACCGTCTGGTGACTCTCGTCGACGAACAGCAGCGAGTTGTCCGGAATGTACTCGAAAAACGTCGGCGGCGGCTCGCCCGGCCGCCGGCCGGTCAGATAGCGGGAATAGTTCTCGATGCCGGCGCAGGACCCGGTCGCCTCGATCATCTCGATGTCGAATGTCGTGCGCTGCTCCAGTCGCTGCGCCTCCAGCAGTTTGCCGTTGGCGATCATCCAGTCGAGGCGCGGCTTCAGCTCCGCCTTGATGGAATTGACCGCCTGCCGCAGCGTCGGCCGCGGCGTCACATAGTGGCTGTTGGCATAGACCTTCACGGTCTCCAGATCGGCGGTCTTGCGCCCCGTGAGAGGGTCGAACTCGGCGATCGCCTCGATATCGTCGCCGAACATCATGATCCGCCAGGCGCGGTCCTCATAGTGCGCGGGGAAGATCTCGATGGTGTCGCCGCGCCGGCGAAACGTGCCGCGTTCGAACGCCTGGTCATTGCGCTTGTACTGTTGCGCCACCAGGTCGCCGATCAGCTGCTTTTCGTCGACCTTCTGGCCGACGCTCAGCGAGAAAGTCATCGCCGTATAGGTCTCGACCGAGCCGATGCCATAGATGCACGACACCGACGCCACCACGATTACGTCGTCCCGTTCCAGGATCGCGCGCGTGGCCGAGTGGCGCATGCGGTCGATCTGCTCGTTCCGCGAACTGTCCTTCTCGATGTAGGTGTCGGTCCGGGCGACGTAGGCCTCCGGCTGGTAATAGTCGTAATAGGAAACAAAATACTCGACCGCGTTGTTGGGAAAATAGCTCTTGAACTCGCTGTAGAGCTGCGCCGCCAGGGTCTTGTTGTGCGCCAGGATCAGGGCCGGGCGCTGCGTCGCCTCGATGATCTTGGCCATGGTGAAGGTCTTGCCCGAGCCGGTGACCCCCAGCAGCACCTGGTCGTGCTCACGCGCCTCGATCCCCGCCACCAGCTCGGCGATCGCGCTCGGCTGGTCACCCGCGGCGTCATAGTCGCTGACCAGTTGAAACCTCTTCCCCCCCTCACTCTTCTCCGGCCGCGCCGGCCGATGCGGCGTCCACAACATCGGCGACGTGATCAGACTTGGGGCCAGATCATGCACAAAGGCGCCGGAAACGTCGGAC
>JANXTX010000364.1 GCA_025352165.1 Caulobacteraceae bacterium
GAGCGTGGCGAGATCGAGGTCGCGCCGATCGCCTTCATGCGTGGACGCACGCTCGGCCATGCGTTCGTCATCGTCGACGAGGCGCAGAACGCCTCGCGCCTGCAGATGAAGATGGTGCTGACCCGCCTGGGCGAAGGATCAAGGATGGCGGTGACCGGCGACCCCAGCCAGATCGACCTGCTCAACCCCAGGGACTCTGGTCTGGCCCACGCGGTATCCATACTGGAAGGCGTCGAAGGGGTTTCCGTCGCGCGTTTCTCCAACGCCGACATCGTCCGCCACCCGCTGGTCGGCCGGATCGTCGCCGCCTACGACGCAGACTCCCAACGGGAACCGCGATGATCGAGGTCGAGGTCGAGGTCGAGGACGACGCCTGGCTGGAACAATTGCCCGGCGCCGATCAGCTGGCCCGCGAGGCTGCGATGTCAGCGCTGCATGACCATCCGAAATCAGCGGTGGTCATACTGTTGACCGACGACGCCGTCGTCAGCGACCTCAACAGCCGTTTCAGAGGCAAGGACACGCCGACCAACGTGCTGTCTTTCCCCGCGCTGGAGAATACGGAAGGACATCTGGGCGACCTCGCCCTGGCCTATGGAGTCTGCTCGCGCGAGGCGACCGAACAGGGCAAGCCGCTGGCAAATCATCTGCGGCACCTCGTGATCCATGGAGTCCTGCACCTGTTAGGGTATGATCACATGGACGACGATCAGGCCGAGCGGATGGAAGCCTTGGAGCGCGATCTGCTGGCGGGTCTGGGTGTCGCCGACCCCTATATGCTGGGAGACAATGTCCAACACACCCAATGACGGCGAAGCGACGCCAAAGGGCGAGGCCAGGAAGGGTCTGATCCGGACACTTGCCGCCATGTTCGGGCGCCGGCGCGCATCCCGCGCCGGCCACGAAGGCGCGCCTGACGAGATGTCGCAGGCCGGTTCGGACCTGCTGGATCAGGCGGAGGCCTTCCAGAGCCTGACGGTCGCCGACGTAATGACACCACGCGCCGACATTACGGCGCTCGAACTGCTGGCGCCGTTCGAGGCGGTCGTCGCCGCCTTCGCGGAGAGCGAGCACTCGCGCCTGCCGGTCTATCGCGAAACGCTCGACGACCCGGTCGGCGTCGTTCATCTGAAGGACGTGTTCAAGCTGCTGGCCGCACGCGATGCGAGGCACGCCACGCAGAACGCCGTACTGGCGAAGGTCAAACGCGAGACGCTCTACGTGCCGTGGTCGATGCGGGCCGCCGATCTGCTGGTGCGCATGCAGACCACACGCATCCACATGGCGATGGTGATCGATGAATTCGGCGGCGTCGACGGACTGGTGACGCTTGAGGACGTCATCGAGGCGGTGGTCGGCGAGATCGACGACGAGCACGACGAAGCCGCCGAAATCCAGATCATCGCCCGCGCGGGCGGCGTGTTCGAGGTCGACGGACGGGTCGACCTGGAAGAACTCGAGACAGCGCTGGGACGGCGGCTTGCGACCGAGGACATTGAGGAAGAAATCGACACCGCCGCGGGCCTGGTCACCGCGCTAGCTGGACGCGTGCCACAGCGCGGCGAAGTCATCGCCCACCCCGACGGACTGGATTTCGAGGTTACCGACGCCGATCCGCGACGGGTGAAACGCCTGCGAATCCGGCCCACGCCGCCGGCGCCGCCGAAGGGCTAGCACACGGATGGCGGCATTGAACGGCGGACGCCGACACGACCGGCTCTCCGCCGGCCTCGCATTGATTGCGGGAGCGGCAGCGGGCCTCGCCCATCCCCCGTGGGGTTTCTTGCCGGGACTGCTCGGCTACGGACTGATGGCCTGGACAGTGGATCGCGCGTCGCCCGAACGACCGATCCGGTCGGCGTTTTGGCGCGGATGGCTGGCGGGCTGCGGCTATTTCGCGGTGTCGCTGCACTGGATCGTCTATCCATTCTTTGTCGACGCACAGAACCAGGCATGGATGGCGCCGTTCGCGCTAGGTTTCATGGTCGCCGGTATGGCGCTGTTCTGGGGCGCGGCAATGGCCGTCTATCGCGCCTGCGCCGCAAGCGGTGTGCAAAGAGTATTGCTGTTCGCCGGCGTACTGGCAGGCATCGAGTGGCTGCGAGGCCATATCCTGACCGGGTTCCCCTGGGACCTGCCAGGAGAGACATGGGCGGCAGGATCATCGCCCTCGCAGCTCGCCTCCGTGGTCGGCGCCTATGGACTGACCTGGATCACCCTGGCGATATTCGCCACCGCGGCTGTCGCCATCGGAGAAGGCCGCCGGGGTCGAATCGCCTTGGCGCTTGGGCTCGCCGGCCTGGTCGCGCTGACGGCCTTCGGCGAAGCGCGGCTGGCCCACCCGCCCGTCACTGACCCTCGCGCGCCGTGGGTGCGGGTCGTGCAGCCCAATCTGCCCCAGCTGGCGCAATACGATCAGGCGAGCTTCGATCGCATCCTGAACAAGTATGTGTCGATGACCAATTGGCCGGCCAGACGCAAGCCAGATATCGTCGTCTGGCCGGAGGGCGCCGTTCCCGCGGCTCTGGAGGACTATCTGGCGCCGGGAACCTGGACAGGGCTTAAGATCGGAGAGACCCTGAACGCAAACACGACGCTACTGATCGGCGGCTATCGTTTCGCCGACGGGTCGGCGCCGCATCCGACGGCCTTCAACAGTCTGGTCGCGGTGCGTCGGGCTTCGCGCGGGGTCGGGGTGATCGGCCTGTACGACAAGTTCCGGCTGGTGCCATTCGGCGAATACATCCCGCTGGACAGTCTGGCTGGTCGGCTTGGCATCAAGGAGATGGTGCACGTCGGCGACGGGTTCACCCCGGGACCACGACCTCGCCCAATGCGCCTGCTCGGACTGCCGCCTACGCAACCATTGATCTGCTACGAGGTGCTGTTCCCCGGCTTCACCCATGAGGGAGCCGCCGCAATTGGTCTGCGTCCCAAATGGATCGTCAATGTATCCACCGATGCCTGGTTCGGCGCGGGAGCAGGGCCATTGCAGCACTTCAACCTCGCCCGCTATCGGGCAATCGAGGAGGGCCTGCCGATGGTGAGGGCGACGCCTACCGGAGTGTCGGGGATTGTTGATGCGTTCGGCCGCGTCGCGCCGGGAATGAGTCTGGGCGAAGGCGCGACCGGCGTAATCGATGCACCGCTGCCCCCTGCCCTGCGGCCTACGCTTTTCAGCCAATGGGGCGACGCCGGTTTCTGGCTGATGATGCTGGTGTCACTGATCGGGATCAGACCGTTCTGGCAACGCGAAAAAACGGGACCGGCGGCATGATCGAGACAGCGCGCCCGATCCGCACCTTCGGCCGGATCAAGTCACGGACCATCAAGCCCCGCCAGGCTTCGATGATGGAAAATCTGCTGCCGGGACTTACGCTTCCCGAGGCCCCTTTCGATCCGACAGCACTGATGCCGGGCTCGACCGAGCGGTGGCTGGAGATCGGTTTCGGTGGCGGCGAACATATGGCGAAGAGGGCCGGACGGCGGCCCGACGTGTTGTTTCTCGGCGCCGAGCCCTTTCTCAATGGGGTCGCCAGCGCGCTGCGCCACGTCGAGGAGATGCAGCTTGAGAACGTCCGCCTGCACGCCGGCGATGCTCGCGACCTGATGGCGAGACTGCCCGACGCGAGCCTCGATCGGGTCTTCGTGCTGTTCCCCGATCCCTGGCCGAAAGCCCGTCACCGCAAGCGGCGACTGGTCGGCGAGGCATTCATCGGCGAGGCGGCGCGCGTGATGAAATCAGGAGCCCGGCTCTCTTTCGCCACCGACTGGGCGGACTACGCCAACTGGACCCTCAGTCACTTCCTGGCCTCGCCCGGCTTCCGTTGGACGGCCGAGTCGGCCGATGACTGGCGGAGGGCGCCGGGCGATCATGTCCCTACCCGCTATGAAGCCAAACGCCTCGGCGACTGCGCGCCGCTTTGGCTGGAGTTTGAACGGCGCTAGAGTAAGGCATGAAATTTCTCGATCAGTGCAGAATCTATATCCGCTCCGGCGACGGGGGCGCCGGAGCGGTGTCATTCCGGCGTGAGAAGTTCATCGAGTATGGCGGACCGGACGGCGGCGACGGCGGCCGCGGCGGCGACGTGTGGGTCGAGGCGGTCGACGGGCTGAACACGCTGATCGACTACCGCTATCAGCAGCATTTCAAGGCCAGGACCGGCGGACACGGCATGGGTCGCAACCGGCATGGAGCGGGTGGCGGGGACATCGTGCTGAAGGTGCCGGTGGGGACGCTCGTGCTCGAGGAGGATCGCGAGACGGTGATCTGTGACCTCGACCAGCCCGGCATGAAGGTTCTGCTGGCGCCGGGCGGCAACGGGGGATGGGGCAATACCCGCTTCAAGGGCCCGATCAACCAGGCGCCCCACCGTGCAAATCCCGGACTGCCGGGCGTCGAGAAGGAGGTCTGGCTTCGGTTGAAGCTGATCGCCGACGTCGGCCTTGTCGGCCTGCCAAATGCCGGAAAATCGACTTTCCTTGCCGCGGTGTCGGCGGCTACGCCGAAGATCGCCGACTATCCCTTCACCACGCTGACGCCGAATCTGGGCGTGGTCGATCTGTCGTCGAACGAGCGCTTCGTGATCGCCGACGTTCCCGGCCTGATAGAAGGCGCCTCCGAGGGCCTTGGCCTGGGCACGCGATTCCTCGGACATCTCGAACGAACCGCCGTGCTGATCCATCTGATCGACGCCACCGCGGACGACCCGGCTGGAGCATGGCGCACCATCCGCCATGAACTGGAAACCTATGGCGAAGGTCTCGAAGACAAGGCGGAGATCATCGCCCTGAACAAAGTTGACGCACTATCGAAGGAGGAGCGGACCGCAAAGACCCGCGAGATGAAAAAGGCTTCGGGCATCAAGCCGATGCTGGTCTCGGCGGTATCGGGCGAAGGTGTCCGCGAGCTTCTGCGCGCCGCCCATGCCAAGGTGCGCGAGCGAGACGCGCCGCCCGAGGAGACGGCCAGCGCCGAGGGCTGGCGGCCGTGAACGCAATTGCCGATGCGCGTCTGATCGTCGTCAAGGTCGGCTCGGCCCTGCTGGTGCGCGACGACACCGGCGCGCCCGACCAGGACTGGCTGCGCGCCTTCGCCGCCGACGTGGCGCGACTGCGCGCGCGCGGCCAGAAACTGCTGGTGGTCTCATCCGGCGCGGTGGCTCTGGGCCGCGGACGCCTCGGCCTTGGTCGCCGCGGCCTGTCGCTGGCGGAGAAGCAGGCGGCGGCGGCGGCTGGCCAATCCCTGTTGATGCGCGCCTGGGAAGAGGTGCTCGAGCCCAATGGGCTGCATACCGCGCAGGTGCTGTTGACCCCCGATGATACCGAGGTGCGGCGGCGGTTCCTGAACGCGCGCGCCACGCTGGAAACCCTGCTCGACCTCGGCGTGGTCCCCGTGGTCAACGAAAACGACACGGTCGGCACCGAGGAACTTCGCTACGGCGACAACGACCGGCTGGCGGCGCGGGTGGCGCAGATGGTGGGCGCCGACCTCCTGGTGCTGCTCTCGGATATCGATGGGCTCTACACCGCCGATCCGCGGCGCGATGCGAGCGCGCGGCATATTCCGCTGGTCAGCGAGATATCACTGGAGATCGAGGCGATGGCCGGCGGCTCCAATCCCGGCTTCGGAACGGGTGGCATGACCACCAAACTGGCCGCGGCGCGAATTGCCGCGAGCGCGGGGTGCGCTACCTTGATCACGCTGGGCCGACGCGCGGCGCCTCTGAAGGCGGTGGAAGAGGGCGAGCGCTCAACCGTGTTTATGCCCAGTACAACCCCGGCCGCGGCCTACAAGGCCTGGATCGCCGGGTCGCTGGCTCCGCGTGGCTCGATCTTCGTTGACGACGGCGCTGTCGCCGCCCTGCAGGCCGGCAAAAGCCTGCTCGCCGCCGGCGCCCGTGAGGTCTCCGGTGGATTCGGCAAGGGCGACGCGGTGATCGTGCGCGATCTTGCGGGACATGAGGTCGGGCGCGGCCTGAGCCGCTATGACATCGACGAGGCCCGCCTCATCCTCGGCCTGCGCTCGGACGCCATTGAGGCGGCGATCGGCTATGGCGGCGGACCGCTGGTCCACGCGGACGACCTGGCGCTCGCCCAGCCACGGCGTGAGAACGCCTAGGGATGTGGCGCGCTTCATGGGCGCATAAGCTGTCCGCCGGCGGACAGCCGTCAGGGCTGCGGATGGGGCTGACCTTCAAGGCGAGCGCAAAGATCGGGCTCTACGGCGGCTCATTCAATCCGGCCCACGAAGGCCATGCCCACGTTGCGCGAACGGCTCTACGCAGGCTCGACCTCGACAGGGTCGTCTGGCTGGTCTCACCGCAGAATCCATTGAAGGCCGACCGGGCCGCCGCGCCGCTGGCCGATCGCCTGCGAGGCGTGAAGCGCTTTGCCCGTGGCCGGTCGATGATCGTGTCAAACGCGGAGGACCGACTTGGGACACGGTATTCGATCGATACCATCCGCGCGCTGAAGGCTCGGTTTCCCAGGGTTCGGTTCATGTGGATCATGGGCGCCGACAGCCTCACGAGCTTCCATCGCTGGCGGGGCTGGGTCGACATTCTGCGCGAGATTCCGGTCGCGGTGGTCGCGCGACCGGGCGATACGATCCGCAGCCGCTTCTCTCCGGCGGCAAGGCGTTTTCCAAAAGGCCGTGTCCCGGATCGGGCGGCAAGCGAGCTTGTCTATCGGCAACCACCGGCGTGGGTCTATCTGACGGCTCCACTCAACGAGGCGTCGTCGACGGCGTTGCGGAGTGGTCTCGGAATCTTGCCTGACGGTGCGGCAGATTCGTGATATGATCAGAGTTCAAGTCCATGGAGCCAGCCGCTGAACCCTGACACATTGCCTAGCCCGCCGGAACTCGACGAGCCTCAAATCGTCTCGACTGACCGCGACGGGCCCGAAGGCCGGACGCCCCTGGAAAACCTCATCCTGAGCCAACTCGATGCCGAAAAAGCGCAGGACATCATTTTCATCGACCTGAAGGACAAGAGCCCGTTCGCCGACGGACTGGTGATTGCGTCCGGCCGCTCGCAGCGGCATGTCGGCGCGATGACCGACCACCTGCTGCGCGCGCTGAAAGATGCCGGCCACGGCAAGGCGCGGGTCGAGGGCGTGCCGCATTGCGACTGGGTGCTGATCGATACCGGCGACCTTATCGTGCATCTGTTCCGGCCCGAAGTGCGCGCCTACTACAACATCGAGAAGATCTGGTCGGTGGAACCGCCGGCGCGGACCGTGCCACACTGACGCAAGCTTGAAGATCTCGCTGATCTGCGTGGGACGGCTCGGCGCCGCGCCTGAGGCAAAGATGGCGCTTGACTATGCCGCCCGCGCGACCGCGACGGGCCGGGCACTTGGTCTTGGACCCGTGGAGATCACCGAGGTTGAAGCACGCAAGACCGGCAAGGAGGCCGAGGGCGCGGTCCTGCTCGACAAGATCGCGGGCGACTGGCTGATCGCGTGCGACGAGCACGGCCCGGCGCGCACATCCCGACAGTTCGCCGAGCGTATCGCGCGTCTGCGCGACGATGGCGTGCGGCGGCTGGCGTTCGTTATCGGCGGCGCGGACGGACTATCCTCGGAAGTACTCGGCGCGGCCCGCGAGACGCTGGGGTTCGGCCCGCAGACCTGGCCGCACGCCCTGGCGCGCGTAATGCTGGCCGAACAGATCTATCGCGCCGCGACACTGATGGTCGGTTCACCATACCACCGGGATTGAGACTCAGTGGCCCCCTTGTGTGGTGGAACCGAGACGCCAAATGTTTCTTTCCAAGAGAGATGGAAAAGGGCGGCGGCGCGCCTTAGTTTCGCCGAGCGTGGCGTTCATGGCGGTAGATATGCGGAAAACACTTATTGTCGGCGTTTCGGCCTTCGTACTGGGGGCCGGCACGATGGCCTATATGAGCCAGTCCGCGTTCGCCGTCCCCGAACCACGCGCCCATACCTATCATATGCTTGAACTGTTCGGGAACGTCCTGGACACGGTCGAACGTAACTACGTCACGCCGGTGGACGACAAGACGCTGATCGAGGCGGCTCTGAATGGCATGCTGACTTCCCTGGATCCGCATTCCGACTATCTCAATCCCGACGCCTACAATGAGATGCAGGACCAGACCCGCGGCGAGTATGGCGGCCTGGGCATCGAGATCACCAGCGAGGACGGCGTGGTCAAGGTGATCTCGCCGATCGACGGCACCCCCGCCGCGCGCGCGGGCATCAAGGCCGGAGACTACATCACCGCGGTCAACGGCCAGACGGTGCTCGGCCTGTCGGTGAACGACGCCGTCAAACAGATGCGGGGCAAGGTCGGCGAGGCGGTCACCCTGACCATCGCCCGCGACAAGACCGACCCCTTCGACGTCAAGCTGGTGCGCGAAATCATCGAGCCGAAGTCGGTGACCTATCGCGCGGAGGGCGACTACGGTTACCTGCGGCTGGCGAGCTTCAATGAAAAAGCTACCGACGAGATGAAGGCCGCGATCAGTGTCCTGCGCACCAAGAACCCGCACCTGAAGGGCCTGGTGCTTGATCTGCGCAACAACCCGGGCGGCCTGCTCGACCAGGCGGTGGGAGTATCCGACCTGTTCCTCGACGGCGGCGAGGTGGTGTCGCAGCGCGGGCGCGATCCCCACGATATCGAGCGCTACAACGCAAAGGCTGGTCCGAAGCTGGATAACCTGCCGGTGGTGGTGCTGATCAACAGCGGCACCGCCTCCGCGGCCGAGATCGTCGCCGGCGCCCTGCAGGACCGCAAGCGCGCCGAAGTGGTGGGCCTGACAAGCTTTGGCAAAGGCTCTGTGCAGACCGTGATCCCGTTGCGCGGCGGACAGGACGGAGCGGTCAAGCTGACCACGGCGCGCTACTATACCCCGTCGGGCCGCTCGATCCAGAAGACCGGCATCGTACCTGACCTGGAGGTCGCGGAGACGCGCGAGGAGGCCCAGGAAATCGCCAACCAGGCATTCCAGTTCAGCGAGGCGAGCTTCCGCAATGCGCTCACCGCCGACGAGGGCAAGACGCGCATCGGACCCCACGAACCGGCCGAAGCGCCACCGGCGGCCTTCGATGAGAAGAAGGGCGACTTCCAGCTGACGCGTGCTCTCGACGTGCTGAAAAGTGGCTCGGTCGCCGCGACGCCGAAGCTGCCGAAACCGTCGGCCACGCTGGCGGAAGCGAGCATCCTGCGCAATGCACACGCGACGACGTCGAAGGCGGCGCCGGCCGCAACGCCGGCCGCCAAGCCCAACTGACTGTTCAGAGCGCCGGGCAGCGGGGGCGGGGTTGGACCTTTCACGATATCGCCCAAACGTGGGCATCGTGCTGTTGCACGATGACGGCCGGGCGTGGCTGGGGCGGCGCGCGGGAACGCCGGGCCCATACAACTGGCAGTTTCCACAGGGCGGCGTCGACCGGGGCGAGGAACTGGAAGCAGCCGCACGGCGCGAACTGCGCGAGGAAACCGGCGCCACCACGGTCGAGCTGCTGGGCCGCACGCACGACTGGATCGCCTACGACTTCCCGGCCAACCACCAGCGCAGGAGGTTCTTTAGCCGCTGGATCGGCCAGAAGCAGATGTGGTTCGCATACCGGTTTCACGGAGCCGACTCAGAGATTAATCTGACGCAACACCACGAGATCGAGTTCGACGCCTGGCGCTGGGCGAGCCTGGACGACGCTCTGATGAGTGTTGTCGAATTCAAGCGGGAAACCTACCGCAAAGTGCTGGAGGCGTTCCGTCCACTGGTGAGTTGAACTTCCGTTTCCCGATCCGATGACGACGACGTCGGTGCGCGCTTCAGCGATCAAAGCGGCTGGGTGGTGAGGTGGAAGTGTTCGCCGACATGAGCCACGCGCTGCCGATCGAGCCGGGCTGGGAAGCGGTGGCGCAGACATGCCTGGATTGGCTTGAGGGCGTTTAAGAGTCACGCTGGTGGTAAGTTTGGCCGCGACAGCTGTGCATTGCAGGTCGAGAGCACAGCTGTAGCGGAAGCACCCTCATCCGCCCCTTCGGGGCACCTTCTCCCAGAGGGAGAAGAGAGGGTTTGGTCAGCGACGTCGACGAGACAACAGACGGATCAGGCCGTAGGCCGCAACCGTGGCCCAGGCGGCTTCCATGATGAAGGCGGCGAGGTTGAAGTTGTGGGTCAGCGACAGCATTACCAGACAGGCGCCGCCGAGGTTCATCAGCAGCGAAGGCGCCTTGAGTGGATCGAGGCGGCGCAACTGCGCGCCGGCGTAGGCGAGCAGCATAACGACGACGCCGACGAGGCCCGCGGCGTCGGTCGCCGTCGGCAGGCTGAGACCAAAAATCGTCAGTTCGCCGTCTTGGTGTAGAGCATTTGCGAGGTGTCGTTGGCGCCCTTGGAGGGCGAGCCGTCAGCCTTGCGGACGGTGGTGAACACCAGCGCGCTGTGCTTGCCGTCCTCATCGATCTCCCACGAACGAGTGGTGTATTCCTGACCGGAGACGACGCCCTTGTCGTTTCGGTAAAGCGACCAGCCGCGGGTCACCGCCGCCCAGTTGTGCATGGCGACGACGATCGGGCCGGCAGGGTCGACCGCATGGATTACGTCGACGTGGCACTGGTGGGGGTTGGAGCCGGGCGGGATCAGGGTCAGCTGATAGGTTTTCTGCTTGAGCACGAAGTTGTCACCGGACTTGCGATAGCCGGCGGCCTTGGTGATCTTGTTGATGTCGCCGCCGTCGACGAGCGGCATGCAGACGGTCTCCAAAGCGCTGAGGACCCCAATGGCAGCCGGATCGGTCGGCGCGGGCGGGGGCGGCGGGGGAGCCGGAGGCGCTTCGGGCGCGGGGGCTGGAGCTGGGACCGCCACGGTCGCCGGAGCCGCCGGGGCCGAAGGTGGAGTGGCCGCGGGCGCCGCGGCGGGCGAGGTCGCCGTAGTGGCCGTCGCGTCCGGCGTCGCGGCAGTTTGCGCCATCGCCATCGGGGCGAGGCCAGAAAGAGCAATCAGGCTGGCCAAGGCTAGGCGCATGGTGGTGTTTCCTCAGGGTAACGTTTTTTCTTCTGTAACCAAACTTTGTGGCGAGCGCGAGGTCGCAGGCTAGACGATTTCGCTTGCCTGTTCAGCAAGGATCGTCAACCCCGCCGGCGTGACGTCGGCGAAGCCGCCCTTCACGTCGAATGTGCGGACCTTCTCGCCCTCATGAACCTTCACCCAGCCTTCCTTGAGCGTGGTCATGAACGGCGCATGGCCGACGAGGACGCCGAAATCGCCTTCGGAGCCGGGTGCGTCGACCTGATCGACCTCGCCGCTGAAGAGTTCACGCTCCGGCGCGACGAGGGAGAAATGCAGCTTGTCCGACATCCTTCGATCAAGCCTCTTCCGCCATCTTTTCGGCCTTGGCGACAGCTTCCTTGATGCCGCCGACCATGTAAAAGGCCGATTCGGGCAGGTGGTCGTAGTCGCCTTCGCAGACCGCCTTGAAAGAGGCGATGGTGTCTTCCAGCTGGACGAACACGCCCGGCTGGTTGGTGAAGGCTTCGGCCACGAACATCGGCTGGGAGAGGAAGCGGCTGATCTTGCGGGCGCGACCAAGGGTGATCTTATCCTCTTCCGACAGTTCATCCATGCCAAGGATGGCGATGACGTCCTTCAGCGACTTGTAGTGCTGGAGGATCTCCTGCACGCGACGGGCGACATTGTAGTGTTCGTCACCGATGATCAGGGGGTCCATGATCCGCGACGTGCTGTCGAGCGGGTCGACGGCGGGGAAGATGCCCTGTGCGGCGATGTCGCGGTTTAGGGTCGTGGTTGCGTCGAGGTGGGCGAAGGATGCGGCCGGGGCCGGGTCGGTGAGGTCGTCGGCGGGCACGAAGATAGCCTGCACCGAGGTGATCGAACCCTTGTTGGTCGAGGTGATGCGTTCCTGCAAATTGCCCATTTCGGTGGCGAGGGTCGGCTGATAGCCCACGGCCGAAGGGATACGGCCGAGCAGGGCGGACATTTCCGAACCGGCCTGGGTGAAGCGGAAGATGTTGTCGATGAACAGCAGCACATCCTTGCCCTCTTCGTCGCGGAAGTATTCCGCCTGGGCGAGACCGGAGAGGGCGACGCGGGCGCGGGCGCCGGGAGGCTCGTTCATCTGGCCATAGACGAGAGCGCAGCGTGAGCCTTCGGTCGACCCGTTGTTCTTGCGCGGATCGACGTTCACCTTGGACTCGATCATTTCGTAATAGAGATCGTTGCCCTCGCGGGTACGCTCGCCAACGCCGGCCAGCACGGAGTAGCCGCCATAGTTCTTGGCGATGTTGTTGATCAGTTCCTGCATGGTCACGGTCTTCCCGACGCCCGCGCCGCCGAACAGGCCGATCTTGCCGCCCTTGGTGTAGGGGCAGAGCAGATCGATGACCTTGATGCCGGTGACGAGGATTTCGGCGGCCGTGGTCTGGTCGGCGAAGGCCGGGGCCTCGCGGTGGATGCTGTTGCGCTGGGTGTGCGGGATGGGACCCGCTTCGTCGACCGGCTCGCCGATGACATTCATGATCCGGCCCAGGCAGCCGGCGCCGACCGGCACCGTGATCGGGCCGCCGGTGTCGACCACCGGGTGGCCCCGGGTCAGACCCTCGGACGTGTCCATGGCGATGGTGCGCACGGTGTTCTCACCCAGGTGCTGGGCGACCTCGAGCACCAGACGGAAGGGCTCGCCGGTGCGCTGGTCGGTGTTGGTGGTTTCCAGGGCGCTGAGGATCGCCGGCAGGTGGCCGTCGAACTCGACATCGACGACGGCGCCGATGATCTGGACGATGCGGCCGGTGGCGATGCCGGGCGGCAGGGCGACGGGACGTTCGAGGGTTTCGGTGGACATGATGCTTACGGGTCTCTCGTCTTAAAGGGCTTCGGCGCCGGAGATGATCTCGATCAGCTCCTTGGTGATCTGCGCCTGGCGGGTGCGGTTTTTAACAAGTGTCAGCGCGGCGATCATGTCGCCGGCATTGCGGGTGGCGGCGTCCATGGCGGCCATCTGGGCGGCATAGAAGCCGACCTGATTTTCCATCATCGCCGAGAGAATCTGGGTGGCGATGTTGCGCGGCAGCAGTGTCGCGAGAATGGTCTCGCCGTCGGGCTCGTACTCGTAACTGGCGCCCTTGAGGTCGATGGCGCCGGCGCCTTCGGGAAGTTGCGGCGGGACCAGTTGCTTGCCGGTCGGGATCTGGCGGACGACCGAGGCGAAGCGGTTATAGAACAGGGTTACGATGTCTGCCTGGCCATTCTCGAAGCGTTCGATGATGGCGGCAGCGACCTCCTGGGCGCGTTCCATGGCCGGAGCATTGCCCGCCTCGAAAGCGCCGACCGAGCGATCGCCATAGAGGCGGCGGACCTGATCGCGGGCCTTGCGGCCCACAGTGATGATGGTGACCTCGCGGCCCTCATTAAGTCGCGACGCTATGTGGTCACGGGCAGCGCGGACGATCGATGAGTTGAACGCGCCGGCCAGACCACGGTCGGCGGTCGCGATCACCACCAGTTCCCTGGCCTGCGAGCCGGTGCCGACCAGCAATGCCGGCGCGCCGGGTCCTGAGACGCCGGCGGCCAGATTGGCGATCACCGCCGTCATACGTTCGGCGTAGGGGCGCGCGTTCTCCGCGACCTCGCGCGCTTTACGCAGCTTGGCCGCGGCGACCATCTGCATCGCCTTGGTGATCTTCTGCGTCGCGGTGACGCTGGAGATCCGATTTCGCAGTTCCTTCAGGCTGGCCATGTCAGGCTTTCAGGTCCGCTCTCTCTCAAGCGAACGTGGCGGTAAAGGCGTCGAGCGCGGCCTTAAGGTCGCCCTCGATCTGCGGAGTCAGCGCCTTTTCGGTGCGGATCGCATCAAGCAGCCCGGCGTGCTGGCTGTGCAGGCGGGCGAGCAACTCGGCCTCGAAGCGCCCAACCGCGGACGTCGGGATACCATCGAGATACCCGCGGGTTCCGGCGTACAGCGAACAGACCTGCTCCTCGACCGACTGGGGCGCATACTGGGCCTGCTTCAGCAGTTCAGTCAGGCGCTCGCCGCGCGCCAGCAGCTTCTGGGTGGTGATGTCGAGGTCGGAGCCGAACTTGGCGAAGGCGGCCATCTCGCGATACTGGGCGAGTTCGCCCTTCAGCGGGCCGGCGGCCTGCTTCATCGCCTTGATCTGGGCGTTGCCGCCCACACGCGAAACCGAGATACCGATGTTCATCGCCGGACGGATGCCCTGGAAGAACAGATCGGTTTCCAGAAAGATCTGGCCGTCGGTGATCGAGATGACGTTGGTCGGGATATAGGCCGAGACGTCGTTGGCCTGGGTCTCGATGATCGGCAGCGCGGTGAGCGAACCGGAACCAAAAGTGGCATTGAGCTTGGCGGCACGCTCCAGCAGACGGGAGTGCAGATAGAAGACGTCGCCCGGATAGGCTTCGCGGCCCGGCGGGCGGCGCAGCAGCAGGGACATCTGGCGGTAGGCGACGGCCTGCTTGGAAAGGTCGTCGTAGATGATCAGGGCGTGCAGGCCATTGTCACGGAACCACTCGCCCATGGCGCAACCCGAGAACGGTGCAAGAAACTGCAGCGGGGCCGGGTCGGACGCGGTCGCGGCGACAACGATCGTATAGTCGAGCGCGCCGCGCTCCTCGAGGGTCTTGACGATCTGGGCGACGGTGGAGCGCTTCTGGCCGATGGCGACATAGACGCAGAACAGCTTCTCGGCGTCGTTGGTCGACTCGTTGACCTGCTTCTGGTTGAGGATGGTGTCGATCGCCACCGCGGTCTTGCCGGTCTGGCGGTCGCCGATGATCAGTTCGCGCTGGCCGCGACCGATGGCGGTCAGCGAATCGACGCACTTGAGACCCGTGTACATCGGCTCAAACACCGATTGGCGAGGAATGATGCCAGGCGCCTTCACATCGACGCGTCGACGCTCGGCGACATTGGTCAACGGGCCCTTGCCGTCAATCGGCTCGCCAAGGGCGTTGACGACGCGGCCGAGCAGGCCACGGCCGGTGGGTACGTCGACGATCTCGCCGAGGCGGCGGACTTCATCGCCCTCGGCGATCTCGGCGTCGGCGCCGAAGATGACGATACCGACATTGTCGCGTTCGAGGTTGAGGGCCATGCCCTTCACGCCGGCGGACGGGAACTCCACCATCTCACCAGCCTGAACCTGATCAAGGCCAAAAACGCGCGCGATGCCGTCGCCGACGCTGAGGACCTGGCCGACGTCCGAGACGTCTGCTTCGACGCCGAAGTTGGCGATCTGGGATTTTAGAATGTCCGAAATTTCGGAGACGCGGATGTCCATGGAGTTTTCTTCTAAGCTCTCTTAAGGGCGAACTTGAGGGAATCGAGCTTCGACTTGAGCGAAGCATCGTATAGGCGCGAACCGACACGTACGCGCAGGCCGCCGAGAATGGCGGGGTCGACGTGGGTCTCGATCCGCGGATCCTTGCCGAACGCATTGCGCAAGGCGGAGGAAAGGGCGTCGGTCTGCGCGGCGCTCAGCGGCACGGCGGTGACCACGTGCGCCGAAATGACGCCGCGATGGGCTTCAACTAGGCGCTCGAATGCTGAGATGATCGGCGCCAGTGCGCTGGTGCGACGATTTGAGGCGAGGACGCCGAGAAACTTGCCTGTGGTCGGCGTGAGCCCGGCGCGGGCGCCGATTGCATTGAGCCCCTTGGCTTTGTCCTCACCCGAAAAACGTGGCGAGGAAAGCAGGACGCGCAGATCGGCGCTCTCCGCGATCATAGTCTTCAGAGACTTCAGATCCGCTTCCACGGCGTCGAGGACGCCTGTTTCGATACAAAGATCGAAAAGCGCCCGCGCGTACCGCGCGCCTACATCGCTCGCTCGAGAATCGTCAGCCAAGTTCAACCGCCTAAAGAGTCGTTGTCTCGCCAGCGTCGGAGGGAGGTCCAATTCCGGCATAAAGGCTTGGAAACGCTTATAAAAAGCGCACGAACGAGAAAGCCCGGAATAACCCCTCGCCGCAAGCCGCGCGCCTGATAACATGCGCTTTCCGGCGCCGCAACCAAGGCGGACAAAAGGTCCGTCGACGGGCGGCCATCGGTGCGCATTCCTTCTCCCCCTCACATGAGGGTTTTGGGGTCAAGGGGTGGTTTTGACGACTGAGGTCATTGGGGTGATGATTTGTTTGATCGTCGGTTCTGTTGCTTGATGCCTTGCCGAGCCGAAGTGGGGGCGGGTTGTCTGGCTCAAGGCTGGC
>JANXTX010000045.1 GCA_025352165.1 Caulobacteraceae bacterium
ACCATCTGCCGCTCTATCGCCAGGCCCAGATCTACGCCCGCCAGGGGATCGCCCTGGACCGCTCGACACTCGCCGACTGGACCGGCCGCGCGGCCTGGCTGCTCAAGCCCTTGCACACCCGGCTGCTGGAGCGCCTCAAGGCCTCGGGCAAGCTCTTCGCCGACGAGACGACCGCCCCGGTGCTGGACCCCGGCCGTGGCCGGACCAAGACCGGCCAGCTGTGGGCCTATGCCCGCGACGACCGGCCCTGGGGCGGGCCCGAACCGCCGGGCGTGGTCTACGTCTACGCGCCTGATCGCAAGGCCGAGCGCGCGGCGGCGCACCTTGCGGGCTTCAAAGGCGTGCTGCAGGTGGATGGCTACGCCGGCTACCGTCCGCTGGCCGAGGCGGGCGCTGTCAAGTTGGCCTTCTGCTGGGCGCATGTGCGCCGGCGCTTCTACGAGCTGGCCGCGTCCGGACCGGCGCCGATCGCCAGCGAGGCCCTGGGGCGCATCGCGTCGCTCTATGCCGTGGAGGCCGACATCCGCGGCCAGGCTGCCGATGAGCGTCGGCGCGTGCGCCAGGAACGCAGCCGGCCGATCGGCGAGGCCTTGCAGCCATGGCTCAAGGCCCAGCTCGAGCGTGTCAGCCAGAAGGGCAAGCTGGCCGAGGCCATCCGCTATGCACTCGCCCGATGGGAGGGCTTGAGCCGCTTCCTGGAAGACGGCCGGGTGGAGATCGACTCCAACATCGTCGAGCGCGCCATCAGGCCCATCGCGCTCAACCGCAAGAACGCCCTCTTCGCCGGCTCCGCCGGCGGCGGCGAACACTGGGCCGTGCTCGCCTCGCTGATCGAGACCTGCAAGCTGAACGGCATCGACCCTCAAGCCTATCTGGCCGACGTCATCACCCGCATCGTCCAGGGCCATCCCAACAACCGGCTCGACGAGCTCCTGCCCTGGGCCTACGTGGCGCCAATCCGCGCCGTGGCCTGAGAACAGCGCTTACCCCGGACATGAGCCCTCGTTCGGCCAACGCCATATCAATCTCCTGACGGCAGGTGCTCAAGCCCCTGATGATCACCAGGTCGGTCTGCTATCACTCGGAATTCAACCACGTTTTCTCTTAGCGTTGCTGAGCGTACAAATGTCGCGCTGTCCTCTGATGGATCGCGTTCTCGACCAGATTGCGGATTGCGCTCGCCGGCGCATCGCGATTGCCCTGGATCACGACCGGCGTCGTGGGCGGCTCATACGCCAAACTCCGATCTAGGGAGACCGCCCATGGAGCTAGTTGCTCGGCCTCTGCATCGGGGGCGCAGGAACGCTACTACGCGGCCTCACGCGCGACCTCTACGGTCAGGTGCGACAACGCTGGGAAGACGTTTAGCTTGTCACGGTAGAACTTGGCCTCGCGCGCCGTGTTCGTGGACACGCAGATGATGGCCCCTAGATGGCCGGGGCCGAGCCGCCACAAATGCAGGTCGGCTACTGAATCGCCGTCCGCCTCAATCGAGCGTCGCATCTGCTCGGCGAGGCGCCCGTCTGGATTCATGTCCATCAGAATTGCGCCTGTGTCGCGGATCAGCCCATAGGACCAGCTGGCGATCACGCAGGCACCCACGAGGCCCGCGACCGGATCCATCCATACCCAGCCGAATAGTCGCGCCAGCAGGAGGCCGACAATCACCAAAACGGAAACTGCGGCGTCGGCCACGACGTGGACGACGGCTGCCCGCATGTTGTTGTCGCGATCATGTGCGGCGTGACTATGGTCACCTTCGTTGAAGGTCACCGCGTGGTCCTCACCGCCGATGTGAACATGAGCAACGAACGCGTGCGGCTCCGGAATCTCGTCGAGGCTATCCAAAAAGGCGCCGCGATTGGCAAACTCGAAGGTCTGCCGTCGACCATCCGGGCGCACCGTTTCGACGGTGATGCGATCAGTCGTGCTGCCTTGGTCCCGGGCGAGCCGGAATCGAGGCGGAACACCCTCTTCAAACACGCTCAGCACGACCGGCCCTGTCGCGGTCTCAAGGCGATGCGTCTCGTCCTCATGTGAGCCGTGGCCGTGGCCGTGGCCGTGCCCATGGCCATGATGGTGGCCCCCGCTGCTCAGCAGCCAGGCGCTCGCGATGTTGACGCAGAGCCCCAGGGCCGCGATGGGGATCGCTTGGCCGAAATGGATCGCGACGGGGTGTAGAAGCCGCACTACGGCCTCGTAGCCAATCAAAAGCGCGATCATCGCCAGCACGATCGCGCTGGTGAACCCGGCCAGGTCGCCCAGTTTCCCTGTCCCGAAGCTGAATCGCGGATCGTCAGCGTGCTTGCGCGAGTAGGTGTAGGCGAGCGCGGCCAGCAATAGCGCGCCCGCGTGGGTCGACATATGTAACCCGTCGGCGACGAGGGCGATCGACCCAAAGACCAGACCGCCGATGATCTCTGCGATCATCATCGCGCCGCATAGCCAGATTACGGCCCAGGTGCGGCGCTCGCTCGCCTCGTGCGCTTCGCCAAGGAAGAC
>JANXTX010000367.1 GCA_025352165.1 Caulobacteraceae bacterium
GCCAGCCTTGAGCCAGACAACCCGCCCCCACTTCGGCTCGGCAAGGCATCAAGCAACAGAACCGACGATCAAACAAATCATCACCCCAATGACCTCAGTCGTCAAAACCACCCCTTGACCCCAAAACCCTCATGTGAGGGGAGAAGAGAGTTTTCTTACGGATTTACTTCCGGTGTCCCCGCCAGCTTCACCTTTTCCATTTCGAGAAGCGCCGCGTTGATTCGGGCGATATCGTCCTTGGTTGGCAGGCGACGTCCCCCGACCACATCTCCCGGGCCGGGTGCATGGCGACGTTCCGCCAAGGGGAACTCATAGAAGTACTGGTCGGGTAACGGTCGGGTGTCAGACACCAGGATCAGCGATGGGGCCGGCCCCTGCATCGAGACCCGCAGCTCGCCTCCCAGATAACGTTCATGCAGTGCGGCTGGCTGGCCGATCGGCCCAGGGAAGCGGTAGAAAATGTGCGCGCCAATCTGACCGATCTTGATAAGGGTGGGCCCCCAGCGGGGGAACACATAGTCGGCGTGATAGGCGGTCGCCGAGCCGATGCGCGCCATCACATAGCCGCTCACCGCTCGCTCGGCGGCCGCGCGCGCCCGCCGCCATAGCGGGGGAAGCGGCGTCCTGCTCATCGCTCCATTGCAGGTGAAGGTGAACTGGCAGCCGGGGCCCACCTGCGATCCCTGATAGACGACGCCGCAGATCGAATGGGGAAACGCCGGATGCCGCACCCGATTTAGGACCGTCTGGGCCACCGCCGCCTGCCCCTCGTCCGGTTCGAGCGCCGCCTCGTAGTAGATCGCCTGCGTCAGGCAGAGCAGCGCCCTTTCCCTCTCCTGCCCCGTGCTCGTCAGATAGAACGGTGCGGCGGGCGCGAGCGGCGGCCCGGCCGCTGGAATGAGTCCGTTCACCCGCCGGGCCGCGTCACCCTCGAGCTTGGTCAGCCCGCCCAGGATCGGCGGCGTCGCCACGTCCAGCGTCTCCCAGCCGGGTAGTCCGCCGGTCCTGTCCCCGCGGGGGCCATCCTCCAGCCGCCGCGCCAGGGCCAGCTTTCCAGGGTCCGCTTTTGTAACAAAGCCGGCGAGGTCATCGAAGGTGACATTTCGCGGGAATTGAACGGCGACATCGTCGCGAGGTCCGCATCCGCCGAGGGCGAGGGCAGCCAAGACCGCAAGCCCGCTGAACCATTGCCCAACAGGCTTCCCCGAGGAAACATCACAATTCCGCGACATTCGGACGATTTGGGCTTCCCCTTTCAACTTTGCGGGACTATCTAGCAGGGCACCTTATGCTCAAATGTAGCATAAGGGTGGCGCCAGTCAGCTATATCGCGATCTGGCGTTTTTTTAAGGCGGAAGAAATGCTCAAAGTGAGCATAAGGAGGACGCCATGGCGGACGGATCGAGCCATTTTGCTTTCACCAAGGCGGTGGAAACGGCAACCGCGTCGGTGTGGAACAAGGTTTCGGCGCAGGTGACGCCGCTGGAATGGCGCCTGCAGGCCCCGCTGATCGCGGAGATCAACCGCCTCAAGCGCGAGAAGAACGCGGTCATCCTCGCCCACAACTACATGACCCCGGAAATCTTCCACGGCGTGGGTGATTTCGTTGGCGACAGCCTGGGACTTGCCCGGGAAGCCGCGCGGTCCGACGCGCGGGTGATCGTCCAGGCCGGCGTACATTTCATGGCCGAAACGTCAAAAGTGCTTTGCCCTGACAAGACCGTGCTGATTCCCGACCTTCAGGCGGGCTGCTCGCTAGCGGCCTCGATAACCGCCGCCGACGTGCGTCTGATCAAGCAGCGCTATCCAGGCCTGCCGGTCGTCACCTATGTCAACACGACTGCCGCGGTGAAAGCCGAGACCGACATCTGCTGCACCAGCGCCAATGCCGTGCAGGTCGTCGAATGGGCCGCGCGCGAGTTCGGCGTTGACCGGGTGATCCTGCTCCCCGACGAATTCCTCGCGCGCAACGTGGCGCGCCAGACCGATATCGGCATCATTGCCTGGCAGGGCCGCTGCGAGGTGCACGAACGCTTCACCGTCGCCGACATCGCCGAGATGCGCGAGTCCTGGCCGGACGCCCAGATCCTCGCCCACCCGGAATGCCCACCCGAAGTGCTAGAAGCCTGCGACTTCGCCGGTTCCACCGCGGCGATGAGCGACTACGTGACCACGCGCAAACCTCGCCAGGTGGTGCTTATCACCGAGTGCTCGATGGCCGACAACGTCGCTTGCGATGCACCGGACACTCAGTTCGTGCGGCCATGCAATCTCTGCCCGCACATGAAGCGCATCACGCTGGAAAACATCCACGACGCGCTGGCGTACGGTCGCCACGAGGTCACTATTGACGCGGACATAGCCGAGCGCGCGCGCCTGGCCGTGCAGCGGATGATCGACATGCCGCCGCCCGCCACGCCGGCGCGCTATGATCTGGTCAAGGCGCGGCATCACGTGGATATCGAACTGATCTGAGGTTGCTGTGACCGACCGCGTTCATTTCGATGGTGTCCTGATCGTTGGAGCCGGGCTTGCCGGACTGACCGCGGCTCTCTCCGCCGCGCCGCGCCCGGTCATGGTGCTCGCCGCCTCGCCACTGGGGCAGGGCAGTTCCTCTGGTTGGGCGCAGGGTGGCATGGCCGCGGCGCTTGGCGAGGACGACGATCCGGTCCTGCATGCTCAGGACACGCTGGCGGCCGGAGCGGGGCTCTGCGAGCCAGACGCCGTCGAGGTCCTCACCCGTGAGGGCCCTGATGCAGTGCGTGCGCTGGCAGCCCTCGGCGCGCCGTTCGACCGGCATGGCGACGGCGCCTTCCAGCAGAGCCTGGAAGCCGCCCATTCTCGCGCCCGGGTTACCCGTGTCGGTGGCGACGGCGCCGGCGCGGCGATCATGCGCGCCGTCATCGCGGCCGTTCGCCTGTCGGAACACATAGACGTTCGCGAAGGCTGGCGGGTGCTGAGTCTGCTCACCGACGCCCATGGACGGGTCAGAGGCGCACTCGCGGAAACCGCGGGGCGGCTGATCGAGATCGTCGCGCCTGTTACGGTCATGGCGACCGGCGGTCTTGGCGGCCTCTATTCGGTGACCACCAATCCCGCGGCGGTGCGTGGCGAGGGAATGGCGTTGGCGGCAAACATCGGCGCCCGCATCGTCGACCCGGAATTCGTGCAGTTCCATCCCACGGCGATCGATATCGGGGCCGATCCCGCACCACTCGCAACCGAAGCTCTTCGCGGCGACGGCGCCCGGCTGATTGGATCCGACGGCGAAGCCTTTATGGCCCGCTATCATCCAGCGGCCGACCTCGCCCCCAGGGATATCGTCGCCCGCGCAATCGCCATCGAGCGCGGGGCCGGCAGGGGAGCATTCCTCGATGCCTGCAAGGCTGTCGGCGCCGCGTTTCCTGACCATTTCCCGGCCGTCTTTGCCGCCTGCATGGAACACGGTCTCGATCCGCGTACGCAGCCGATCCCGATCATGCCGGCGGCGCACTATCACATGGGTGGAATCGCGACCGACCTTGCCGGTCAATCCTCGGTCGAACGGCTGTTCGCTGTCGGTGAGTGCGCCTGGACCGGTGTTCACGGCGCCAATCGCCTCGCGTCCAACTCCCTACTTGAGGCCGCGGTGTTCGGCGCGCGCACCGGCGCTGCCGCGCGTGACGTGCCCGGCCTCGCGACGTCGCCTCTCACCGCCCAAGCGGCGCCTGATCTGCCTGCCGACATCCTGGCGGATTTGCGTTCCCGGATGAGCCGGTACGTGGGGGTCGTGCGCGACCGGGGCGGCCTCAGCGGCCTGATTGGCTGGATCGACGCAAAGCGCGAGCGCCATGGCCCGTCGCTGGCGCTCGGCGCGGCGCGGCTGGTCGCTTCGGCCGCCCTCGAACGTCGTGAGAGCCGCGGCGGCCACTATCGCTCGGATTTCCCCAACACATCGGAACCGGCCGCGCATACCTCCATCATCCTGACGCCGGTATTGAGAGGCGACGCACAAGACTTCCGCGTGGCGGCCGCGTGATCGCGCCGCTCCCTGACGTCCTGATCGAGCCGATCGTCCGCCTGGCGCTTGCGGAGGACCTCGGCCGCGCCGGCGATATCACCTCGGCTGCCTGCATCGAGGCCGATGCCCGTATGTTCGCGGTGTTCCGCGCTCGCCGTGAAGGATACGTGTCAGGGCTGGCCTGCGCGCGCCTCGCGTTCGCGGCGCTGGACCCGTCCGCCCATTTCGAGGCCGAAGCCGCTGATGGCGATCATGTCGCGCCAGGCGCCGTGCTCGCGCGCGTCGAGGCCAATGCCCGCGCGCTTTTGTCCGGCGAGCGTACGGCCCTCAACCTGCTTGGACGCATGAGCGGCATCGCCACCCTGACCGGGGCCTACGTCGCCGCGATTGCCGGAACCCGGGCCCGGATCATCGACACCCGCAAGACGACGCCAGGGCTTCGTGCGCTGGAAAAGTACGCGGTGCGCTGCGGCGGCGGCGATAACCACCGATTCGGTCTGGATGACGCGGTGCTGATCAAGGACAACCATGTCGCGGCCGCTGGCGGGGTTGGCGCGGCATTGTCGCGCGTGCGCGAACGCGTTGGCCACATGGTCAAGATTGAGGTTGAGGTCGACGGCCTGCACCAGCTTGGCGAAGCGCTTGAGCATCGCCCCGATGTGATCATGCTGGATAACTTCTCCATCGCCGATCTGCGGACCGCCGTGCGCCTCGTCGATGGACGCGCAATCCTGGAAGCTTCGGGCGGCGTTGATCTGACCACTGTCGGAGCCATCGCCCGCACCGGTGTCGATCTCATCAGCGTGGGCGCCCTGACCCACTCCGCTCCCGTTCTCGACATCGGCCTCGACGCGGACTGAACTTTAGCTTCGCGCGGGATAGACGTAGCGGCCGCCTAGCGCTCCGTCTCTCAGATAGACCAGGATTTCCGCCGGTCGGCCGGCGTCCGCCAGGCGGAGGCCAATGGAGATGGCGGCATCCTCCGCCTTGGCGCCGCTCATGAAGACCTGCGGACTGTTGACCGCGCCCTGGCGTACGGCCCAGGCCTGTCCAAGGGGTTCGACTTTGATCACCTCGATCATGTTGCTTCTCCCACGCCCTGAAAACAAACGTCGTGGGCGCGGCCGATGAGATGACCCCGATCCATGACCATGAAATGGCAAGGCTCGACACGATCAGGCCACGGTCGGGAACTTTTACGTGATCAAATGTAACCCGTCTCGTTCAGGCGGCGAACTACCGGACACAAACCCGAACCGAGAGCCGCCGCGATGAAACACCAAATTTTCTCACTGGCCTGTATCACAGCCTCCGTCGCCAGCCTGGCCGGCGCCGCGTCCGCCGCGGACCCCGCGCACCCGGTGGTGGTCGAGCTGTTCCAGAGCCAGGGCTGTTCGTCCTGCCCGCCGGCCAACGCCAATGTATTGGCGATTGCCGATCGGCCGGATGTGCTCGCGCTGAGTTTCGGCGTGACCTACTGGGACAGCCTCGGCTGGAAGGACACGTTCGCCTCGCCGGGTTTCACCAGCCGCCAGTGGGACTACGCCCATGGTTTTGGCCATGACGGCGTGTTCACGCCTCAGGTTGTCATCAACGGCCGCCGCGACGGTGTGGGTATCGATCGCGCCGAACTGCAGCGCCTGATTGTCGCCGGCGACCGTGGCGACACCGGGCCTGCCCTGAGCGTGAAGGGAACGAACATCGTCATCGCCGCCGCTCCGGCCCGTCAGAATGCCGACGTCTGGCTCGTCCGATATGATCCACGCATTGTTCAGGTGCCGATCAGACGGGGCGAGAACGGCGGACGCACATTGCCGCACAAGAACGTCGTCCGCGAGTTGACGCGTCTTGGCCAGTGGCATGGGGGCGCTGAAACCCTGGCGCTGCCGAGGTCCACGGACCCCGCCCTGCGGACCGCCATTCTGGTTCAGAATCAAGGCGGAGGCTCAATACTCGCCGCCGCGAGAATCTGATTCCAGGATCAAACCCGGAATCTCGCGGACGCCCACCGGACGGCGCCCGTGGAACCTGATCCCTAATCGTCCGGCCAACCTGGCTCACTTCCGAGCCGCAACTCAAAACAAGGAACTACCCGATGCATAGCTTCATGCAAAAGCTCCCACTTGCCCTGATCGCCGCCTTTGCCGTCGTCGGCGCCGCCTCCGCGCAATCTACCAACACCAGCGCGATGTCGAACGATCACATGTCCTCCGGCGCGATGTCCTCCGGCGCGATGTCAAGCGGTGCAATGTCGACCGACCACATGACGGCGCCGGTGAAGGCCAAGCCAAAGGCCAAGCCGATGCACAAGGCCGGCGCCATGGCCGCCAAGCCCGCCACAGGCGCCATGACCAGCGACAAGGCGATGTCGGCCACCACGGCCATGTCGCCCGCCCACTAGGTTCTGTTGAGCCCGTCGCGATCCGTAAGTTCCCCTCCTCCGAGCGGATCGCGGATTGGCCGCGGCGCCGTCGCCCCTCGGCGCCGCGGCCTTTTTTCGACTTTGCAATGAAGCCGCGACTATAGTGCGGCGCTGCTTCAATCAGGGGTTTCGCCAGTTGCCTTACGCCAGTAACCGCGGACAACGCATCCACTACACCTTAGAGGGCCGGGGTCCGCTGGTCGTGATCTAGCACGGCCTGCTCAGCAGCGGCGCAAGCTGGAAACTCGCGGGATTTGTCGATGCACTGTCCGACAGGTTCCGTGTCGCCTGCATCGACTCGCTGGGCCACGGACTCAGCGACAAACCGGCTGATCCATCTCTCTATGAGCAGAGCCATAGGGCGGGCGACATTGTTGTCGTGATCAATGACCTCGGGTGTGAACGAGCGCACCTGATCGGCTATTCAATGGGTGGCTGGATGTCGGTTGGCGTGGCCAAGCATCATCCTGAGCGCCTTGCCTCACTGACCGTCGGCGGCTGGGACCTGGTCAACGGCGCCGCATCTGCGCGTCCGCCGGGTTTCACCGGTGAGATTAAGTTCGACCATCTGCTGGCCGGCGCGCGACTGGCGGCGCCGACGCTGGTGGAATGGGTCACCCCCGAGGTCGAGCCCGGCCTGCGCGCCTGCTGGGATGCGCTGAGCGATCTGGATGGCGCTGTGCCCGCGGTGATTGGTCTGCAGGTTCCTGTCTTGCTGTGGAACGGCCGGGCGGATCCCTATCACGACCCGATGCAGGCTTTCGCCTCATCGAATAACCTGCAATTCCTGTCGACCGCCGGCGATCACCTGGGTGCGATCGTCCTGCATGGCCCGGAGGGGGTAATGGGGCTGCGAGAATTCCTTGCGCGCGCGTGACGACAGGGTGAGCGCCGTCACCGGCCGTCGAGCTTCAGCACCCTGCGGGCGTTGTCCCTCAGAAACTTTGGCCACACCTCATCCTTGAACGGAACATCCCGCATGTCGGTCATAATGCGATCAAGGGACAGGCCCATTGGGAAGTAGCCGGCATAGATGATCTTGTCGACGCCGCGCGTGTTGGCGTAGCGGACGATGGCTTCAGGATAATGTTTCGGGGCGAAGGCCGAGGTCGAGTAGTAGAGGTTTGGCCATTTCAGCATCAGTTTGACCGCCAGATCCTCCCACGGCTCGCAGCCATGGCGGGTGACGAACACCAGTTCGGGAAAGTCGTACATCACCTGGTCGATCAGGCGGACCTCCTGTGGCCACATCGGCAGGCGAGGGCCCGGCACGCCGGCGCAGGAGAAGATCGGCGTGCCGAGTTCCACGCACTTGGCGTAGATCGGGTACATCTTCGCATCTGCGATGCCGACCTGCGGGTTGTAGCCCGCATTGAAGGCGCCAAAGGAGGTGACCCCGAATTCCTCGAACTGGCGGATCATCTCGCGGATGCCCTCCATGCCCTTGTTGGGATCGACCTGCCCTTGGCCGACGAAGCGGTCCGGATGGTCTTTCAGAGCCTTGCGACTGACATCGCCGCCGACGCCGATGACGCCGATCTCGACGCCAAAGCGGTCCATCTCATGCAAGGTAATGGAGATCGGATCGCCGGAACCGTAGAGTTCCTTGGGCACGTTCCTAAACATGTACTCGACCGGGAAATCGAAACTGGTCGAACCATCCTTCAGTTGTGCACGGATGAAATCATACATTTTGAAGTCGTCGGCCGCGAAGCCGATCATGGTGTCGACGACGCCGATCCCGCTTGGCATGCCCATTGCGATCTCCCGGTTGTTGTATTTTCGCGGGAGGTTAGGGGAACATCAGGCAGTCGTCGACCAGATAGGGCAGGCGCCTCGGGCAGGCGGCCAGCGCCCGCCCGAGTCTTGAGTCTTCCTAGACCTTGGCGCCGAGGCCCGGTCCGCCGGCTCCGGCGAATTCGGGACCAGCCTCGTGACCGAACAGGATCTTGCCCAGTTCGACATAGAGAGGATGGGCGACCCAGCGGTGGGTGGCGCAGCCATGGGCGTCGCGCAGGCGCCGCTCAAGCGGGCCGGCCATCTGCATGCCGCTGGTGCCGGCGGCGTTGTGCAGCACGTCGACCACTTCCATGCAGGCGTTGGCGCCATAGGTGCAAGCGAGGCGGGCGTTCTGGGTCGTACGGGCGCCGGGCTGAGCGGCGCCGGCTTTCAGTTCTTCCTCGACCTCGTGCATGGCTTCCATGACGTAGGCCCGGGCGGCGCGGTACTTGCCTTCCATCTCGCCCATCTTGTGCTGGGCGATCGGGCGCTCGGTCAGCTTGGTCGTCGACAGGAAGGGGACTTTGTTGTTGGCGACCTGAACGAAGGCGGCCAGGGCGCCCTTGGCCACGCCCAGCCCGATCGCGACCTTGTTGTAGGACAGGCGTAGCGGCACCGGGATGCGGAACACCGGGTTGCTGTAGTGTGGCGGCATCGTCACCAACTCGACGCCGGTGTACTTGGGCTGAACCACGGCCCCATTGGCGCGGACGGTGTTGCTGCCCGAACCACGCAGGCCGGCCATGTTCCACACATCGATAATCTCGTACTGCGACTTGTGCAGCATCCACATGCGCGCGGCCATCGGATTGGCGGTGTGCTCCTCGCCTTCCTTGACCAGCGCCGCCGCCATGAAGCACCATTCGGCGTTATGCACGCCGCTGATGAAGGTCGTCTCGCCCCACACCTTCACGCTGCCGTCGGCCTGCGCGATGGCGTACGAGGGCGTTGAGCCGGGGCCGCCGCCGCCACACATGATCACGCGCGGATTGTCGAGATAGATTTCCTTGGCCAGGGCCTTGTCCATGCCACCCGCGGCCATGGCGTTGATTTCAGATCCCAGCATGACGTTCCAGGCCACCGATGCGTCGATCGCGGCAATGGCTTCGAGGATGGCGACGGTCTCGGTCGCGGTGGCGTCCTCGCCGCCGAGTTCCTTGGGCTGGGCAAAGCGGAACAGGCCTTCGTCGACCAGCGCCTCAACCGTATCGTCTGGCAGGCGTCGCATCTCCTGCGCGCGATTGCCGCCGTCGACGATGACATCACGCAACCGCTCAATGCGTTCCAGCGGTGTGCCGACCAATGGCTTGACGGTGGACACGGCCGTGCCGGCGGCGGTGGCGGAGTCTGACATGAGGGTTCTCCCTGAAGCGTTTCCAGTGCGTTAACGCTCTTGTAAACCCGATCCCGGTCCCGCGTCATGTGCCAAAACCGCGTCAGGGGCAATTTTCTTCACCAGCGCTGAAAATCATGGGCGCTCCGGCGTTGGAGCGCCCACGTCCGGCTCAGTAGCCACCGGCGATCTGGACAATGACCCCCGACCGTATGTCGATCATCGCCAGGCGATCGTCGAGGAATATCCAGCAGTAGCCATAGGGCGCAGGGGGAACGCCATAGGCGTACGTGTTGTCGACACCGCAGTTGCGCAACTCATAGGGAACGAATGCGCCAAGCGACCAGGCGAAATCGTAGGCTGCCTCGCCCGGGGAGTAATAGCCGCGACCGGGAGCGTACCAGTATCCATTGCGCGGACCCTCGTAGCCCTCAAACCCGCGCCGGCCCGCCCACCACTCACGTCCGCGATCATCGCGGTCGCGCTGGTTCCAGTCGCCATCGTGTCCACGGTCCTCGCCACGGCCGCGATATCGAGCAAAGCCGCCTCCGGCGCCCTGGTCCTGGCCGCCGCCTCTATAGCGATAGCCTTGTGCATAGCCGCGTCCGGCCGGCCCACGATCGCCACCCCAGTTCTGTGGACCGGAGGGTGTTCTCTGGCCGTGTGTCTGGCCCGATTGCGGGATCGGGGCGGGGCCGCGCTGACCGTAGTCAGGGGCGCCGCCGGGCTGTCGCATGGCCGGGCCAGGGTTGTACCGGGGCTCCTGTGGGGTCTGGCGCCAGCCCTGTTGCGGCTGCGCGGGCGACGCCTGTGTCTGATAGCTGGGCGCGGGGGCTCGATAGTTCTGCGCGACCGACAGCGCCGGAACGCCTAGGATCGCCAGTGCGGTGGCGGAAAGTAGCAGGGACTTCATGATCCATCTCCAGGCTGAAGGCTGTCTCTGTCATCAGAGAACCCGACCCTGCGCCTCGGTCGCTGAATTCACTTTGAATGCGGTTGGCGCCTTTCGTTCATCTTCACGAGGCGCTGCCCGCCGCGCCTTTCCGCATGATTGCCGGCCCGTAAGCCGACTTCGAGACCTGGGTATCAATCCACCGATGCGACCTGACCGCCATCGGCGACGATGTGGGCGGCGTTGATCCAGACGCCGGCAGGACTGGCTACAAACGCGATCACGCGCGCAAGCTCCTCACCCGTACCCAGGCGACCGAGCGGGATCGCCTTTTCCACCGCGGCATAGAACTTCGGCGACTCGCTCTTTCGCTGATCCCACGATCCGCCAGGGAACCAGACGGCGCCGGGTGAAACCACATTGGCGCGGACGCGTTTTGGACCCAGGCGCTGCGCGAGCTCATTGGCGTAAACTCGCATTGCCCCTTTTGCCGGCCCGTAGGACGAAGAACGGCCGAAGTAGTATTTGCTGGCCATCGAGCCGACGAAGGTGATGCTGGCGGCATCGCTGGCTTCCAGAGCAGCCTCGCATTCCTCGGCGGCGCGGACCCCGGCCATCATGTCGATCTGGAAGCTTCGCATCCAGCCGCCCTCGCCCTCTGGCTGGCCGAAACCGCTGGCGTTGTGGATTAGCAGGTCGCATCCGCCGAGCGCTTCGATGGCGTCGCGGCAGAAGGTGCGTGTCGCCTCGCCGTTTTCCAGGTCAACGGCAGCGCCAAAGACCGCGCCTTCGCCGAGCGATTTCAGGTTTTCCACGCCGGAGGCGACACCCTCGGCGCCGCGCGCACAAATTGCGACCGACGCGCCCTCGCGCCGCAAAAGTTCGGCCGTGTACCAGCCGATGCCACGGCTGCCGCCCAGAATGATGGCCTTCAGACCGCTGACGCCCAGGTCCATATTTCGCACTCTTTTCCGTATTGTTGGTGAGAACGGCTAGCATGGCCGGCTGTCATTGCAAGTCACAGGCGGTCGCCCGCTTCGCTTGTCCAAATACAGGACACTGAAATATATGGGGAAAGGCTGGCGCGCTCGGAGCGATTCGAACGCCCGACCCTCAGATTCGTAGTCTGATGCTCTATCCAGCTGAGCTACGAGCGCGCACCGCCTTGTCGGCGAAGGCGCGGAAACTAGTCGGGCGGAACGGAAAGTTCAAGGCTTGCCGAGCGGATTGATGGGCCCACCGTCACTTAACGGCGACATAGGCCTTCAGGCCATCGACCAGATGGTCGAACATCAGCCGCATGCGACGAACCGACTTGAGGTCCTCGTGCATCGCCACCCAGGCCTCCAGCTCGAAACTGAACGCGTCGGTGAGAACCGCGACCAGATTGGGGTCCTTGCGGGCGATGGCCGGCTGGCAGGCGCCGATGCCGAAGCCGGCGCGCAGGGCGGCGAGTTGGCCGAGGTCGCTGTCGGTGCGCAGCGCGAAGACCTCGCGAGTGATTCCCCCGCCTATCGCGCCCAACGCTTCGGGAGGCGGACCATTGCGGTCAAAGCCGATCAGATTGTGCTGGGAAAGATCGGCCATGCTGCGTGGCTCGCCGTATTTCTGCAGATAGCTGCGGTGGGCGTAGAAAAAGAGGTGCACAACGCCCACGCGGCGCGCCGTCAATGCGCCCTGGGTCGGCCTTGTCATCCGCACCGCGATATCGGCGTCGCGGCGTAGCAAGTCCTCCTGCCGGTTGGACATCACCAGTTCGATAACCACCTCGCGGTTCGCGTCGCGGAAGTCGGTGAGGATCGGCGGCAGGATTTCCGCGCCGACAATGTCGCTCGCGGTGACCCGCACCACGCCTCGCACACCCTCCGCCTCGCCCGACGCGGTCCGCACAAGTGCGTCCGCCGCCGCCGCCATTGCCTGGGCGTGAGGCGCCAGCGCCGTGGCTGTTTCCGTGGGCCGTAGACCGCCAGGACTGCGGGTGAACAGCGCGGCGCCGCCGAGCGCGGCTTCCAGAGCCTCGATGTGCCGGCCGACCGTTGGCTGGGCGATGCCGAGCGATCGAGCGGCGCCCGAGAGGCTGCCCGCCTGCAGTACGGCGAGAAAGGCGCGATAGAGATCCCAGTCCGGTCCGGCGTCACTCATGCATATATGTATAACCGCCACACGGGATTGGGCAATTGGCGGATATCAATGCCGGGATCATTTTCGCTGCAACGCAAAGGAGATACCCCATGCAAACCGTCCCTTCATCCAGGATAGCCCTCGTCATCGGCGCCACCGGTTCATTCGGAGGGCATGCGGCGGCGGCGCTGCAGAAGCGCGGCTGGACGATCCGCGCGTTTGCCCGCGATCCCGACGCCACCCGCACCCGCACCGGTGCGCAGATGCCGATAGAGTGGGTCAAGGGCGATGCGATGAACGCCGCCGACGTCGCCGCCGCGGCGCGTGGCGCGCGGCTGATCGTCCATGCCGCCAATCCGCCGGGCTATAAGAACTGGCGCGGCCTGGCCGTACCGATGCTGAATGCGACCATCGCGGCGGCAAAGGCCGAACGCGCTCGGGTGGTGCTTCCCGGCAATGTCTACAACTATGCGCCGGATGCCGGCCCCTCCATTCCCGAGGACGCCCCGCAGGCGCCTGTTACCCGCAAGGGCAGGATCCGCGTGGAGATGGAGGCGAGCCTGCAACAAGCGACGCGGGAGGGCGTCAGGGCCCTGGTCATCCGCGCCGGCGACTTCTTCGGGCCCGCGGCGCCGAACAGTGCGCTGGGCTGGCTGACCACGCGCCGAGGTGGACGGATCCGGTCGGCCTACGTCCCCGGACCGCTCGACGTGGGGCATGCCTTCGCCTACCTGCCCGATCTGGCCGAGGCCATGGCGCGTTTGATCGACCGTGAGGACGAACTGGCCGATTTCGAGGTGTTCAATTTCGCCGGCCACTGGCTGCCGCGCGGCGACGATCTCGCCCAGGCGATCCGGCGCGTGACCGGGAACGCAAAGCTGCCGATCCGCCCGTTTCCCTATCCCGTGATCTATGCGCTCGCGCCGTTCGTGGAGACGCTCCGCGAACTTCTGGAGATGCGCTACCTGTGGCGTCGCCCGATTGGCCTCGACAACAGCAAGCTGGTCCGCTTCCTCGGCGAGGAACCGTACACCCCCCTTGATCGCGCGGTGCGGGCGGCACTGGCCGACCTGGGCTGCCTGGAGCCCGCGCCATCGCCAGGCGCCAGCCTGGCGATGGCATAGCTTTCTAAAGCAGGTCGCCGCCGGCGGCGGCGGCCGTGGTGCCGTCCCTCTGGAACGCCTTGATGACGTTGCGCCCGACGGTCCAGCGGTGCACCTCGTCCGGACCGTCGACCAGCCGCTGTGAGCGGATGTGCGTGTACCAGGCCGCCAGCGGCGTATCGCGGCTGTAGCCCAGCGCCCCGTGCAGCTGAATCGCGGTGTCCACCACCTTGTGCACCATATGCGCCAGGAACACCTTGGCGATGGAGTTTTCCTGCCGCAGATCCATGCCACGCTCGGCCTTGTAAGCGATGTGCAGCAGCATCAGGCGGGCCATGTAGAGTTCGCTGGCGCAGTCGGCGAGCATGAACTGCACGCCCTGGCGCTCGTGCAGCGGCTTGCCGAACGTCGTGCGCTGGGTGACGTGCGCCGTCGCCAGGTCGAGCGCGCGCTGGGCCATGGCGACGTTGTGCATGCCGTGCCGCAGGCGACCGTAGGCCAGGCGGTGCTGGCCCATGTTGAAGCCGTTGCCTTCGCCGCCCAGCAGGTTCTCCGCCGGAATCACCAGGTCCTTGATCTCCACCTCGGAATGTCCGCCGCCCAGGATGTGCGAGAGCGGGCTCTCGACCGCCATCGTCTGGATGTCGCGCACGATCCGATAGCCGGGGTTGGGCAGCTCGACGATGAAGGTGCTGAACTGCTGGTGGCGCGGCGCGTCCGGATCGGTCTTGGCCATCACCACCGCGATGTCGGCGACGCTGGCGGCGCTGGAAAACCACTTCTCGCCGTTGAGCACATAGTTCTCGTTGCCGTCCTTGACCGCGCGGGTCTGCATGCCCGTGGCGTCTGCGCCGGCCGCCTTCTCGGTCATCGAGTAGCAGATGCGCTTTTCGCCGTTGAGCAGCGGCTTGAGGAACTTCTCCTTCTGGAACGGGGTGCCGTGCTCCAGCAGCGTCAGCATCGTGGCGTCGTCCGGCCCCTGGGTGTTCATCGAAAGCGCGCCCAGATAGCTCTCGCCGAGTTCCATCTGCACCAGCGCATTGGCCAGCGGACCCAGCCCCATGCCGCCATATTGCTTGGGAATGAACGGGCACCACAGGCCCTGCGCCCGTGCCTTGGCGCGCAGTTCGCCCAGTACGGTCTTGTAGTCCTTGCCGGCCAACAGTTCCTTTTCGGCGGGAATGCATTCGTCGTGGACCCAGGCGCGCACTCGCTCGCGCATGGCCTTCGCTTCGGCGGGAATCTCAAAATCTATGGACATGGCTTCTGGTTTCTCTCCCTATCGATCTGGACCGTCATATCACGGGCGCGCGGCCTTCGCTTTTCGTCTAGCCATGGCGCCCGCGATGCGTAGAGTCTTTTTCGATCAATTCCGGAATTTTTTGCCAACAATGAGGAAACTCTCCCATGCGTGAAGCGGTTATCGTCTCCTACGCCCGCACCGGCCTCGCCAAGGCGGGCCGCGGCGGCTTCAACATCACCCCCAGCGTCTCCCAGGCCGCCCACGCCATCAAGCACGCCGTCGCCAAGGTTCCGATCGAAGTCGAGGCGGTCGAGGACTGCTTCCTCGGCAACACCGTGCACGGCGGTTCCAACCCCGGCCGCAACGCCGCCCTGCTGGCCGGCCTGCCGATCACCACCGGCGGCGTGACCATCAACCGCTTCTGCTCGTCGGGCCTGCAGTCGATCGCCATGGCGGCGCGCTACATCATGGATGACGGCGCCGAGTGCGTGGTCGCCGGCGGTTCCGAGTCGATCAGCTTCAGCGGCGCCCGCGGCGCGTCGGAGCCGATCGACCCCGAGCTCACCAGCAAATACCCCGATATTTTCATACCGATGATCGACACCGCCGACATCGTCGCCAAACGCTACAACATCTCGCGCGAGTACCAGGACGAGTTCTCGCTTGAATCGCAGCGCCGCATGGCGGCGGCCCAGCAGGCCAACAAGTTCGCCGACGAGATCGTGCCGATGGCCACCAAGATGAAGGTCGTCGACAAGGTCACCAAGGAAGAGAGCATCGTCGACTACGTGGTCAGCCGCGACGAGTGCAACCGTCCCGATACCACCCTCGAGGGTCTCGCCAAGCTGGAACCCGTGCGCGGGCCGGGCAACTTCGTGACCGCGGGCAACGCCTCGCAACTGTCCGATGGCGCCGCCGCGGTGGTTCTGATGGAAGCGAAGGAAGCCGCGCGCCGCGGCATCGAGCCCCTGGGCGCGTTCCGTGGCTGGTCCGTCGCCGGTTGCGCGCCCGACGAGATGGGCATCGGCCCGGTGTTCGCGGTGCCTCGCCTGCTCGAGCGTCACGGGCTCTCGGTCGACGACATCGACCTGTGGGAATTGAACGAGGCGTTCGCCAGCCAGTGCCTCTACTGCCGCGACCAGTTGCACATCGATCCCGCCAAGTACAATGTCAACGGCGGCGCGATCGCCATCGGTCATCCCTTCGGCATGACCGGCGCCCGCCTCGCCGGCCACGTCCTGCAAGAAGGCCGTCGTCGCGGCAACGCCAAATGGGCCGTTGTCACCATGTGCATCGGCGGCGGCCAGGGCGGCGCTGGTCTGTTCGAAATCTACTAGCGGCCCCAAGAACGATCCGGACTTAGCCATCTCTTCCACCAGACGTAGAAGAGATGGCCGTGGTTGACCGTCTTCAGTGCGGCTGCCCGGGATCCTTTGGTGCGGCGTGTTGGACCGGTGGCGGGGGCGCGGGCCTTTGCTGGGGTGGTGGCGGCGCATGCTGCGGAGCCGTGAAGCCTCCGGGATTTCCGGCGGGTGGATGGTATGCCGGCGGGCCGCCGTTGTAGCCGGGATAGGCCGGACGCTGCAGTTGATAAGCGGGCGGTGGAGGGGGCGGATGATAGGCCTGTGGCGCCGGTGGGTGATTGGTCGGCGTCCAGGGCAGAGGGCGGTAGCCGTTGTTGGTCGGCGGCGGCGGCGCGCGATAGTCGTGCATCGGATGCTCGGGTCTGAACTCGGCAGGCTTTTGCGTCGTCGTCACCGATGGCGCGCCATGATTGATCCTCGCCATCATCGAGCGGTCGCTGCCCGCCATCTGGATGTGCCGCATCTGATCCTGTGTGGGCGCCAGATGCCGTTCATGCATGGCCGCGAGTTGCTCGGAGGTCGGCCGCGCCATCACGCCGCCCACACCGCCATTGAAACTGACGCGATTGCGCCTTGGCGGCTCGATCACCGGTCGTTCGAAGATGTTGGTGATCCGCACATTGCGCACGTTGTTGACCGCGCGGTTGTAGAAGAACTCCCGCCCGCGCCAATAGCCGCCCTGATAGCCGTAGCCGGTATAGCCGAACCCGTAGTCGATCCCGCCATAATAGCCGATGTGCGGGCCCCAGTAGCCGGCATGGAAGACATAGAAACCGTCATCCCAGCCCCACCAGGCTGGTGTCCACAGCAGGCCGTAATCGGGCGGCAGCACCCACGTGCCCGGCACCCAGTAATAGTCTCCGTATTCCTGATCCCACGCCCAGTAGCCGGGAGTCCAGGCGTAGCCATAGTCCGGGATCGGCGGCTGGTCGTAGATTGGCAGCGGCGGCGGCGCGAACCCGACGCTGAAGCCGCCCCCTCCGATGCTGACGCCGATATCCATCTGCGCCTGGCCCGCGCCTGGCATTGCCGCGACCGCGGGCAGGCTGAGCAGGACGGTCAGCGCGGCGGAGGTGATGATACGCATCGAAGCTCCTTTCGATCCTTAGCTTGACCGAAGGCTACACCCGATTTCCTGAACGGCCGCGTCACGATCGCTTCATCGGCCTTTCAAGCAGGAGACGCGGGCCGGCTTGCGCCCGCGCACCCCCGCTAGGCCTTTGCAACCTTCGGCGCGGCCGGCTTCTTGTTGGCCGCCCGCTTCTCAGCCGCCGCCGCCGTCTTGGCGGCCTTGCGCTCGGCCATCGCCGCTTCCAGCGCCGGCAGAATCTCGGCCGCGTCCGCCTGCTGTTTCGGCCCGCCGGCTGTTGCCAGGTGACGCGCGTTGGTCAGCAGATTGCCGAGCGAGGCGTCGCTCATGGACGGGATTTTATCGATTAGACTCATGCGTATGCTCCAGAGCAGGCTGCTCCGCGGCCACTATCGGCTTTTGCGGGCCGCATGGAAAGCCATGCGCCTGAAACACTTTGAAACATTGCCATCGTTGCGACGGGACATTCGCCTTGCCGCTCGCCCGGAAATGTTCATAATAACCTTATCGAAATCGCTAGGGTTCGGCCGCTCTTCCAGACTTCTCCCATCCCAGGGGGCCCCGGACCCGCCTTCCGATCCTCACCGACTTTGATCGTCCGCGCGGGTGTCCACGCGGCGCGGTTTTACTTCCTTCGCAAGGACTCGCTCTAAATGGCTACCGGTACTGTCAAATGGTTCAACGGCACAAAGGGTTACGGCTTCATCCAACCGGATGCCGGCGGACCCGACGTTTTCGTGCACATCTCCGCGGTTGAGCGCGCGGGACTGGGCTCGCTGCGTGAAGGCCAGAAGATAAACTACGAACTCGAACGCGACGCCAAGAACGGCAAGATGTCCGCCGGCCAGCTCCAGGCCTAGGCAGACCAGGGGCCCCACCGCCCCACCCCAAATTTTCCGGGCCGGCGCTCCCCCAGCGCCGGCCCTCCTTGTTTCTTGGGTTCAGGCCAGGCGTCGAAGTGAACTGACGCCCGTCGTCCTCGGGATCATTACCCAGCTGGCGCCCGGGGGGGGCCGTAGTGGAATCAAACCACAGAGACACAGAGAACACAGAGGAACACGGAGAAGAAAGAAAGGCAGGATGGCGCTTCGCGCGTAGCGCAAGAAGACGACATTGGTCGCGCCCCGACCCGAGTGGCTCTTCTCCGTGTCTCCCCTTCCTCCGTGCCTCTGTGGTTGAATCCCCAAAGCTTCCACCACCGCGACCAGGCTGGAAGGGCGCCTGTCAGATCACCATGCGCTTCAGGCCATC